>DVKM01000049.1 GCA_018716015.1 Candidatus Enterenecus stercoripullorum
CATTTCCGGCAGGGCAGTGAAAATCAAAGGGGCCCCCAGGGGCTGTGCCCCTGGGGAAACAGCGACCAGTGGGCGCTGAAGACCGTGTGGGGCGTAGGATACAAGTTCGAGGTGGCGCCTCCCGGCGGCACGGTGAAATGACGTTTTCCGGGGCGGGAGCCCCGGCCGCCGCGGCAGCGGCGTCAAGCGGTCCGCAGGACCCTTGGGCCTGCCGGGATTCATTTCCGGCAGGGCAGTGAAAATCAAAGGGGCCCCCAGGGGCTGTGCCCCTGGGGAAACAGCGGCCAGTGGGCGCTGAAGACCGTGTGGGGCGTAGGGTACAAGTTCGAGGTGGCGCCTCCCGGCGGCACGGTGAAATAAATTGATTGCACCGGCACAGAGGCGGGGGAAGCCCCGCCCATCTGCCGTTTTGAGACGGGAAAACCCATAGGTAACGATTAAGAAAGGAGGACCAGATGTGAAACGGTTTCGGGGCATCTATTGGAGCCAGTTTACCCTGACAGCAGGGATGGTGCTGCTGACGCTCTTGCTGCTGGGAACCTCCTTCTTTACCCTGTCCTATACCTACCTTATGTCGGAAAAGCAGCAGGAGCTCCGGGAAAAGGCCCAGATGGTAGCTGACCTTACCCACACATATGCCAATAGCGGAAGCCTCTCTGAGACCTTCGGGGGGCGCAATCAGGGGCTGCAGATCATCGCCCAGGTGGCCTCTTCCATTTCGGATATTGATTTCCTGATTTGGGACACGGGCAACAATACCCTGCTGACGACCGATGCTGCACTGGAGGGGATGGAAATTTCCCTGCCGTCTTCGGTGACGGAGCGGGTTCTGGCCGGGGACACCTATACAGGCATGACCAATTTGAATATCTATCCTACCCGCAAGTATGTGGTGGGGGTTCCAATCACCACAGAAACCCTGCTGGGGACAAAAGTGGTGGGCATGGTTCTGGCTGTCACCGAGGCCAACAGCCTGACAGAGATGTGGCGGGCTTTTTTGGGGATCTTCGGTATGACTTCCATCACCGTTATCCTCATTGCCTTTGTGGCATCCTCTGTTACCGCCATGCGCCAGACAAAGCCCATCAAAGAGATGGCAGTCGCCGCCCGCCGCTTTGCGGAGGGGAATTTTGACATCCGGGTGAACCCCAGCGGCCGTGAGGACGAGGTGGGGGAGCTGGCGGAGGCCTTCAACGCCATGGCCGATTCCCTGCAGGAGACGGAGCGGCAGCGCCGGGAGTTCATTGCCAATATCTCCCATGAGCTGAAAACCCCCATGACCACCATCTCCGGTTATGCGGAGGGGATTCTGGATGGGACGATCCCGCACAACCAGGAGGAGCACTATCTGCATATCATCTCCGACGAGAGCCGCCGCCTGAGCCGCTTGGTGCGGCGGATGCTGGACGTGTCCCAGCTCCAGAGCATTGACCTGCTGAAAGAAAAAGCCCCCTTTGACATCTGCGAGAGCATGCGCCGGGCCCTGATCTCCCTGGAGAAGAAAATTACAGACCGGAACCTGGATGTGGAGGCGGATATTCCCGATGAGCCCACCATGGTGCTGGGGGATAAGGAGCTCATCACCCAGGTGATCTATAACCTGCTGGAAAACGCGGCCAAGTTCGCCTACTCCGGCACCACCCTGTATCTGGGCCTCTCCACGCGAGGGGAGAAGGCGGAGGTATCCGTGCGCAATGTGGGGGACACGATCGCCCCGGAGGAGATCCCACGGCTCTTCGAGCGGTTCCATAAGACGGACAAGTCCCGCAGCGAGGATAAGGATGGTGTGGGCCTGGGCCTCTATATTGTCAAGACCATTCTGGACCAGCATCGGGAACAGCTGCGGGCGTCGAGTGAGAACGGGGTTACAACCTTTACGTTTACGATGACACTGGCAACCCCCGACAGCGGCAAGACTGTACATGAAAGGTGATCCTATGGACGAATATAGCCCGCAAAATCAGGAGGATACCGCCCAGGAAGTGGTACTGACCTATGACCCCGGCCGGCAAGACGCAGTGGTGCTGACCTATGAGGCGCCGCTCCCGCCGGCCATGTGCCGCCCGCTCCCCGGGGAGACGGCGGAAGAAAAACAGCCCCGGCCCGGCCGTCCCCGCCGCAAGCGCTGGAAGACGGTGACGCTGGTCCTGGTGTGCGTGGTGTGCGCGGTGGGCCTGGTTCTGGGCGTAGGGTATATAGGCATTCAGGTGGCCCGCAGCGTATTGGAGGACCGGACAGGCGGTTTTTACTATGAGTGGGACGGCCTGGAAGATGAGGACCTGGGGCCGACCACCATTGCCTCCTACCCCACCGGGGGCGACGCCCGGGTGGAGCCTCTGGAGACCCATGGGGACGCCCTGTCGCCCCAGGAGATTTATGAGAAGGTAAACCCCTCGGTAGTAGCAGTGGTCGCCTATCTTGATTACCAGATGGCTTCCGGTACCGGGGTAATCATCAGCGAAGATGGGTATATCGTCACCAACTACCACGTGGTGGAGGGGGGCTCGGCCTGCGATGTCCTGCTCTACAGCGGCCTGCAGTATGAGGCGAAGCTGGTGGGCTACGACGAGGAAAACGACTTGGCGGTGCTGAAGGTGGAAGCGGAGGGCCTGCCGGCGGCGGAGTTCGGCAGCAGCGATATGCTCACCGTGGGGGATAAGGCCTATGCCATCGGCAACCCCCTGGGGCTGGAGTTGCGGGGCACCCTCACCGACGGGATCATCTCCGCCATCAACCGGGATGTGGATGTGGACGGCACCACCATGACCCTGATCCAGACCAACGCCGCCCTCAACAGCGGCAACTCCGGCGGCCCCCTGATCAACGCCTACGGCCAGGTGGTGGGCATCAACACTATTAAGATGGTGGCCTCCTATGATGATGACGCCGCCGTGGAGGGCCTGGGCTTTGCCATCCCCAGCAGCACCGTGGCCCACATCGTCAACAGCC
>DVKM01000050.1 GCA_018716015.1 Candidatus Enterenecus stercoripullorum
CCTTGGAGACGGCGCCCTCCGCCACCGCCACGATGGAGAAGGTCCGCCCCTTCTTTTTCCGCCGCTCGATGGTTTCCGCCACCTTCTCGATGTCGTAGGGGATCTCGGGAATCAGGATCACGTCGGCGCCGCCGGCGATGCCGGCGGTGAGGGTCAGCCACCCGGCGTCCCGGCCCATGACCTCCACCAGGAAGATCCGGCTGTGGGCCAGGGCGGTGGTGTGGATGTAGTCGATGACGTTGGTGGCGATGTCGGCGGCGGACTGGAAGCCGAAGGTCTCGTCGGTGCCGTAGATGTCGTTGTCGATGGTCTTGGGCAGGGTGATGACATTCATGCCGGCGTCGTGGAGGAGCTTGGCGCTCTTCTGGGTGCCGTTGCCCCCCAGCACCACCAGGCAGTCCAGGTTCAGACGGTTGTAGGTGTCCAGCATGGCGGGCATCACGTCCTTGCCCTCCTTGTCCACGATGGCCTTGCCGGGGATGAAGGGCTGGCGGGAGGTGCCCAGGATGGTGCCGCCCTGGGCGATGATGCCGGAGAAGTCCTTGGGCTCCATGAACTTGTAGTCGTTCTCGATGAGCCCCCGGTAGCCGTCGTACATGCCGAAGATCTCGATGTTGTCCACATATTGGAACAGGGCCTTGCCCACGCCCCGGATGGCGGCGTTCAATCCCTGGCAGTCGCCGCCGCTGGTCACCAGACCGACCCGTGTCTTTCTCTTCATGAAAAGGTCCTCCTTTGCGGGAAGAAATCAAAACTTTACCTTTTACACTATATGGCAAATCATGTAAAAAATCAATCCTCATTTTGCGAAGCCTCCAAATACGCCGTTGCCTTTTTTCAGGCATATGGTAGAATGGATTTGCATTTTGCCGGAGTCCCGGCCTACGGAGGGATGGAGATTGGAAAGCTTTTTGGTGGCCCTGGGGGTCGTGTTCCCCATGCTGGTGATGATGGCCTCGGGGGTCATTCTGCGGAAGACGGGGATGGCGGACCGGCCCCTGGTGCGGCGGGTGGACGCCATCAACTTCCACCTGTTCCTGCCCTGTCTGCTCTTTTACAACATCTACAACGTGGATCTGGCCCAGGATTTCAGTGTGGAGGTCCTGGCCTTCGCGGCGGCGGGGCTGGTCCTGTCCCTGGCCCTGTCCCTGCTGATCGTACCCCGGCTCGTCCACCGGCGTGACCAGGTGGGCGTCGTCGTCCAGGCTATCGTCAGGAGCAACTTCGTCATGTTCGGCCTGGCGGTCACCGAGTACATCTACGGCGAGGGCAACGCCGGCGTGGCGGCCCTGCTGTCGGCGGTGGTGGTGCCGGCCATGAACGTCATCGCCGTGCTGCTGCTGGAGTACTGGCGGCCGGAGGGGAGCGGCCGGGTCAGCGGGAAAAAGCTGGCCTGCGGCATCGTGACAAACCCCCTCATCATCGCCAGCGCTCTTGCCCTGGTCCTTCTCTTCCTGGGCATCCGCCTGCCGGCGATGGTGGTGGACGTGGTGGCCACCATGTCCCGGGTGGCCACGCCCCTGGCCTTCACCATGCTGGGGGCCACGTTGTCCCTGGAGGGCCTCCACCGCAACCGGAGGGTGCTGGTCTGGACCTGCCTGGCCCGGATGGTCCTCCTCCCCGCCGTGGCCCTGACGGCGGCGGTGGCCCTGGGCTTCCGGGGGGTGGAGCTGACGGCCCTGATGGTGTTCTTCGCCGCCCCCACGGCGGTGTCCTCCTTCACCATGGCCCAGCAGATGGGCTCCGACGGGGAGCTGGCGGCCCAGTTGGTGGCTCTCACCAGCGGCCTGTCCCTGGGGACCATCTTCCTCATCACCTTCCTCTTCCGGTCCATGGGCCTGCTGTAGGGAGGGGCCTCCCGTCAAAATCGCGGCCTCCCCTCCCCCTCCGCTCCCTCTTTCTGGCGGAATGGGAGAAAAGATGCGGTTTTCCTGGATTTATCGGGGCTTGTCTTGACAAAATCAGGGGAACTACATATAATTTTATGCGGATACCAGCGGACGCCGTCCCCCTTCTCTTCCCCCCTGGCCATCGGGCCCCGGGAGGCCGTCGGGCCGCCCGTGCACGGGGACAGCCCGTCCGCAATTTGAAAGGAGATTGATTCCCATGAAGCAGATGCTTGAGATCGTTGACGTTGTCGGCCGCGAGATACTGGACAGCCGGGGCAACCCCACCGTTGAGGTGGAGGTCTATCTGGACGACGGCACCATGGGCCGCGCCGCCGTGCCCTCCGGCGCTTCCACCGGTATTTACGAGGCCTGCGAGCTGCGGGACGGCGACAAGGGCCGCTACAACGGCAAGGGCGTGGAGACCGCGGTGAGCAACGTCAACGGCGAGATCGCCGAGTGCCTGGTGGGCATGAACGTTCTGGACCAGGTGGCCATCGACAAGGCCCTCATCTCCCTGGACGGCACCCCCAACAAGGGCCGCCTGGGCGCCAACGCCATCCTGGGCGCCTCCCTGGCCTGCGCAAAGGCCGCGGCTGAGAGCCTGGGCACCTCCCTGTACAACTATATCGGCGGCGTTAACGCAAAGCAGCTGCCCGTGCCCATGATGAATATCCTCAACGGCGGCGCCCACGCCACCAACAACGTGGAGATCCAGGAGTTCATGGTCATGCCTGTGGGCGCTTCCAGCTTCCGCGAGGCCCTGCGCATGTGCGCCGAGGTCTTCCATCAGCTGAAGACCACCCTGAAGGAGAACGGCACTCCCGCCGCCGGCGTGGGCGACGAGGGCGGCTATGCCCCCAACCTGGGTGCTGACGAGGACGCCCTGAAGATGATCGTCAAGGCCATCGAGGAGGCCGGCTACAAGCCCGGCGAGGACTTCAAGATCGCCATCGACGCCGCATCCTCCGAGTGGTGGGATGAGGATCAGAAGTGCTATATCCAGCCCAAGTCCGGCCGCAAGCTGAGCCAGGAGGACCTGGTGAATATGTGGAAGCAGTTTGCAGACACCTATCCCATTATCTCCCTGGAAGACGGCATGGCTGAGACCGACTGGGAGGGTTGGGCCATGCTGACCAAGGCCATCGGCGACCGGGTGCAGCTGGTTGGCGACGACCTGTTTGTGACCAATGTGGAGCGTCTGGCCACTGGTATTGAAAAGAAGGTGGGCAACGCTATCCTGATTAAGGTCAACCAGATTGGTTCCCTGACGGAGACCCTGGATGCCATTCAGATGGCAAACCGGGCCGGCTATACCGCTATTGTGTCCCATCGCTCCGGCGAGACAGAGGATACCACGATCGCCGATATCGCTGTGGCCCTCAATGCTGGCCAGATCAAGACCGGCGCCACCAGCCGTACTGACCGCGTGGCCAAGTATAACCAGTTGCTGCGCATCGAGGAGGAGCTGGGCGACATCGCCGAGTATCCCGGCATGAAGGCCTTCTTCAATCTGAAGTAAGCACGTTCAAAAATGCGAGCAGGACCGCCGAAGCGGTCCTGCTTTTCTTTTCGCCATACCGAAGGGCGGGGATGTTTCGCGCCCCCGGGGCGGCCACCTTTACCGTGGCTGTATGCAAGTTTCGGCAGAACTGCCGAAGGCGAGGGCCTCCGACCCTCTGGGGGCCTACTTTTGTCACTGAACAAAAGTAGGCAAAAATCAGCTTAGGGGTTCCACCCCTAAGTACCCCAGATTTTTGGAACAGGGTCGTGGAGAGGTTTATTTGAGAAACGATGTCGGCAGAAGGATTACCTACGAACCCCGGCAGTTTCCCAACTACGCCTGTCGGCTTGTTGTGTAGTGGCCCCTAAGACAAGATGGTAGTTGCTTCTCTTTATCTCTTGCTGTTTATGGTCCGGCGGGGATTTGCAGGAAGGGATTGGTGCGTCCGGTGCCCACCGCACGAGCGCCTAGCGGAGCGGAAGGCGCGGGGCCAATCGCAGGGGGTGGACTAGTTACGGCGAAAGCCGATGAATACTTGGTTGAGTGGTCAAGGCTGCCCCGGTCGGATAAAGTTTTTCTTTTGGACCGGCCGCGGCCCGTTTTCTTTTTTGAAAAAGAAAATGGGGGGCGGAGCGCCCCGGAGGGTGGGCATCCTCGTCGGCACAAGCTGCGCATCCGTCGCTCCGCCGCAAGCGGCAGAGTTCCCTCGCTGCGCTGTGCCTCCTCTCCCCACCGGACCCGCTGCGCTGGGCTCCGGCGGGGGCCCTCTTTATCGCCATGGCTGGCAATAAAACGAAAACTCCCCCGACCTGCTGGTCAGGGGAGTCCGTTTCCTATTTTGATATTGTCCGGCTGTCTGTGCGGCCAACCAGATAGTCCAGGGACACATGGTAGAGGTCGGCGATCCGGATGAGGATTTCCAGTTTCGGTTCACGGGTCATCCGCTCATAATTTTGATAGGTCTGCTCTGTGATGTCGCTATAAATTGCGACTTCTCTCTGCGTGTAGTGGAATTCATCACGCAATTGCCGGAGCCGTTCAGCCAAAATATTCCGCATCGCAAAACACCTACAATCGTTGTTGACAAATCCAGTATAAAGATTTATGATACCGAATATACAAACGATTGTTTGTGAATTGGGATATAGGAAGGGAATGGTACACTGTGGATACGACAATTCTTGTTTGGAACAGCCCGGATCATCCCCCGGAGGACGCCAGCTTTGTCCTGGTCAAATACCTGGACGACGAGGGGGCGCTGATCTGTTCCCCGGCTGCCTATGAGCGGGGGCAATACCTGGAGGTCGGCGGCAGCTATGTTTTTCAGACAAGCGAGGTGCTGGGCTGGAGCTATTTCCCCTATGACGAGCGGATCAAGGAGCAGGGAGTATGAAGCCTCCCTGCTTTTTTCCTGTGGTTCCGGCGCAGGAAGGGCGCGATTCTCCACATTTTGCGGTTGATTTCCGGGGGGAAAGCGTGTATAGTAACATAGGAATATGATTAGCACTCTGTAAGGAGGGTATTGCATATGAAAAGAAAGACAAGAGTCGGATTGGTGACCAGCGGCGGCGACTGCCAGGGCCTCAATGCGGCTATCCGGGGCGTAGGTAAGGCGCTGTTCCAGTATGTGGACAATATCGAGATCTTCGGCATGTACGACGGCTACCGGGGCCTCATTGAGAACGACTATAAGTACATGGAGCCCAGCGACTTTTCCGGCATTATTGCCCAGGGGGGGACCATTCTGGGGACTTCCCGCCAGCCCTATATCCCCGGCAAGGCCATCGTGGATAAGGACGGCAACGATGTGATGCCCAAGATGCTGGACACCTATAACCGGCTGAACCTGGACTGCCTGGTGGTGCTGGGGGGCAACGGCACCCAGAAGAGCGCCAAGCTCCTCCACGACGCGGGGATGAACGTCATCACGCTGCCCAAGACCATTGATAACGATATCTACGGCACGGATCAGACCTTCGGCTTCCAGTCCGCAGCGGACATTGCCACCAATGTCATCGACTATATCCACACCACCGCCCTGGCCCACAGCCGGATCTTTTTGGTGGAGGTCATGGGCCGGGACGCCGGATGGCTGACGCTGTGGGCGGGTATTGCCGGCGGCGCAGATGTGATCCTGATCCCTGAAATCCCCTATGACATCAACAAGGTTGTGGAGACGATTGAGGATCGGAAAAAGAAGGGCCGTACCTTCTCGATTGTAGCGGTGGCAGAAGGCGCTATTTCCAAGGACGACAAGATCCTCAGCGAGGAGGAACGGCGGCGGAAGAAGGAGGCCAACCCCTACTCCACGATCTCCTATGATATTGCCGCCCAGTTGGAGGCGCTTACCGGCCAGGAGGCGCGGGTCACCGTGCCCGGACACTATCAGCGGGGAGGCCCGGCCTGCCCCTATGACCGGGTGCTGGCCACCCGTTTTGGAACGGCGGCGGCCCGGCTCATTATGGAGCAGAAATACGGCTACATGGTGGGTGTCCAGGGCAACGAGATTGTCCATGTCCCCCTGGAGGAGGCCGCCAGCAAGACGAAGTTCCTGCCGGTGGACCATCCGCTGATCCAGACGGCCCGGGACGCGGGGAGCACCTTCGGGGACTGAAACCGAACAGAAAACAGCCGGACAGAATTTGTCCGGCTGTTTTTGCAAAAAAACGGCGGACTTCCGGCACATGGCGGCCTCCTCTGCGTCTGAAGGGATAGAAAGGTGGTGATCCCCATGCTCCCGTTTCCCCTGTTGGCCCTGTACAGCCTGGCCCACTTCTGGGTGGACCTGAGCTGCGCCCTGCTGCTGTTCCGGAACCTGCTGGGCAGCGGGGAGTGGATGCTCTGCGTCCTGCTCTACAAC
>DVKM01000051.1 GCA_018716015.1 Candidatus Enterenecus stercoripullorum
TTTTCCAGGGAGTGGATTTGCTGGGTGACCGCCGGCTGGGTGACGTGAAGCTCTGGTGGTGCTGGCTGCGGCCCTGGTGCTGATTATGTCCAAGGCCACCCGCATCTTCAATCAGGTCTTTGAGAAGTACGACGATTTAAACGCCAGCGTCCAGGAGAACGTCACCGCCATCCGGGTAGTGAAGGCCTTTGTGCGGGAGGACTATGAGAACAACAAGTTCAAGGCCGCAGCGGAAAACCTGTACAGGCTCTTTGTCAAGGCGGAAAGCCGCCTGGCTTTGAACAACCCCATCATGATGCTGATTGTCTACGGCTGCATGATCGCCATCTCCTGGTTTGGCGCCCACTTCATCGTGGCGGGGGATTTGACCACCGGCCAGCTGACCTCCCTGTTCAGCTACGTGCTCAGCGTGCTGATAAGCCTGATGATGCTCTCCATGGTCTTTGTCATGCTCACCATGAGCCTGGCCAGCGCCCGGCGTATTGCCCAGGTCTTACATGAGCGGCCCGACTTAGCCGACCCCCAGCGGCCTGTCACCCAGGTGGAGAACGGCTCCATCGACTTTGACCACGTCAGCTTCTCCTACAAGCACGGCACCGGCGACCAGGTGCTCCAAGATGTGGACCTGCACATCCGCAGCGGGGAGACCATCGGCGTCATCGGCGGCACAGGCAGCGGCAAGTCCACCTTCGCCAACCTCATCAGCCGGCTGTACGATGTGGACACCGGCACTGTAAAGGTGGGCGGCGTGGACGTGCGCCGGTACGACATGGAGGCGCTGCGCAACCAGGTGGCCGTGGTGCTTCAAAAGAACGTGCTGTTCTCCGGCACCATCTTGGACAACCTGCGCTGGGGCAAGGAGGACGCCACCTTGGAGGAGTGCCAGGCCGCCTGCCAGGCTGCCTGCGCGGACGAGTTCATCAACCGCTTCCCAGAGGGCTACAACACCTGGATCGAGCAGGGCGGCACCAACGTCTCCGGCGGGCAGAAGCAGCGGCTGTGCATCGCCAGGGCCTTGCTGAAGCGGCCCAAGGTGCTCATCCTGGACGACTCCACCAGCGCCGTGGACACCGCCACGGACAGCAAAATCCGCCAGGCCTTTGCCAGCAGCATCCCCGGCACCACCAAGATTATCATCGCCCAGCGGGTTTCCAGCGTGCAGGACGCGGACCGCATTCTGGTGCTGGACAACGGCCGGGTCAACGGCTTTGGCACCCACCAGCAGCTGCTGGAGAATAACAAGATCTACCAGGAAATCTACCAGGCGCAAACCCAGGGCAGCGGCGACTTTGACCAGGCCCAGGGCGAATGAAGGGAGGACTTGCCATGAAGAGAAGAAACATCAACCTAAAGGAGATGGCCCACACCTTGGGCCGGGTGCTCCGGTATATGTTGAAAAACTACAAGGGCTCCTTCTGCGTGGTGGTGGTGTGCACGCTGGTGAGCGCCCTGTGCACCTTAAGCGGCACGCTGTTCCTCCAATCTTTGATTGACGACTACATTTTGCCCCTGACCCAATCGGCCGCGCCGGACTTCGGCCCCCTGGGCTGGGCCCTGGCGCAGATGGCCTGCGTGTACGCTTTGGGCATCCTCAGCTCCTACGGCTACAACCGGATTATGGTGAACATCAGCCAGGGCACCATGCGCAACCTGCGGGACGACTTGTTCACCCACATGGAATCCCTGCCCATCCAGTACTTTGACACCCACGCCCACGGGGACATTATGTCCGTGTACACCAACGACGTGGACACCCTGCGCCAGGTCATCAGCCAGACCATCCCCCAGATGATAAACTCCCTGGTGACCATGGTCATCACCCTGGTGAGCCTGTTTGTGCTGGACGTGCCCCTGACGCTGCTGACCATCGCCATGCTGTGCGTCATGCTCTATGTCAGCTCGAAAATCGCAGGGCGCTCCGCCGTGTACTTTGCCAAGCAGCAGAAGGACCTGGGCGCGGTGAACGGCTACATCGAGGAGATGATGGCCGGTCAGAAGGTAGTCAAGGTGTTCTGCCACGAGGGAAAAAGCCTGGAGGACTTCCGCCAGCTGAACCAGTCCCTGCGGGACAGCGCCGACAAGGCCAACACCTTCGCCAACATCGCCATGCCGGTCAACGGCAACCTGGGCAACATCAGCTATGTGCTGTGCGCTGCGGTGGGGGCGCTGCTGGCCCTCTCCGGCCACAGCGGCCTGACTTTGGGCACCCTGGTGGCCTTTTTGAACCTAAACAAGAACGCCACCCAGCCCGTCAGCCAAATCAGCCAGCAGACCAACAGCATCGTCATGGCCATGGCAGGCGCCCAGCGTGTCTTTGACCTGATGGACGCCGCCCCCGAGACGGACAACGGCTATGTGGAGCTGGTCAACGCCAAAGAAGACCGAAACGGCAACCTGGTGGAGTGTGCGGAGCGCACCAACGTCTGGGCCTGGAAGCACCCCCACCAGGCGGACGGCACGGTCACCTACACACGCCTCCAGGGGGACGTGACCTTCGACGACGTGGACTTTGGCTACGAGGAGGGGAAAATCGTCCTGCACAACATCAAGCTGTACGCCACGCCCGGGCAGAAAATCGCCTTTGTGGGCTCCACCGGCGCGGGCAAGACCACCATTACCAACCTTATCAACCGCTTTTACGACATCGCCGACGGCAAAATCCGCTACGACGGCATCAACATCAACAAGATTAAAAAGGGCGACCTCCGGCGCAGCCTGGGCATGGTGCTCCAGGACGTGCACCTGTTCACCGGCACGGTGATGGAGAACATCCGCTACGGCCGCCTGGACGCCACCGACGAGGAGTGCATCGCCGCGGCCAAGCTGGCCAACGCCGACGGCTTCATCCGCCGCCTGCCCGACGGGTACAACACAGTCCTCACCGGGGACGGCGCCAACCTGAGCCAAGGCCAGCGGCAGCTGCTGTCCATTGCCCGGGCTGCCGTGGCGGACCCGCCGGTGCTGATTTTGGACGAGGCCACCTCCTCCATCGACACCCGCACCGAGGCCCTGGTCCAGCAGGGCATGGACGCCCTGATGACCGGCCGCACCACCTTTGTCATCGCCCACCGGCTGAGCACAGTGCAGAACTCCGACTGCATCATGGTGCTGGAGCAGGGCCGCATCATCGAGCGTGGCACCCACGACCAGCTCATCCAGCAGCAGGGCCGGTATTACCAGCTGTATACGGGGAAGAAGGTGGGGTGACTCCCTCCCCCCAAAACCACGCAAAAAAGCCCCCGGCAAACGCCGGAGGCTTTCTTTGTTGGCACCCCCAACCGGAATCGAACCGATAACTAACCCTTAGGAGGGGTTTATTATATCCGTTTAACTATAGGGGCAGAGGACGGGCGGGCCCGTTACTGCCTAGTATTGTACAACAACCAGGGGGTGCTTGTCAAATGGAAATTCGGCTCTAAGGCAGCAGGGCGTACAGGTCCGGGGACAGCTCCACGCTGCGCTTGAGGATGCCCTTTAAGTGGGCGATGGTGATGCCGTAGTTGGTAAAGGGCACGCCCGCGTCGGCGGCGGTTTTCCGGCGGTAGTCCACCTCCCGGCCGTTTAGCATGCAGCCCCCGCAGTGGATGACCAGCTGGTAGGGGGACAAATCCTCGGGGAAGTCCCGGCCGGAGGAGTGCTCCAGCCGCAGGTTTTTGCCGGTGTACTCCCCCAGCCACCGGGGGATTTTCACCGTGCCGATGTCCTCGCACTGGCGGTGGTGGGTGCAGCCCTCGGCGATGAGCACCCGGTCCCCGTCCTGCAGCCGGTCGATGGCGGCCACGCCCCGGACAGCATCCTCCAAAAAGCCCTTATAGCGGGCCATCAAAATGGAGAAGGAGGTCAGGGGGATGTCCTTTGGGGTGTCCCGGTCCACCTGGGCAAAGGCCTGGCTGTCGGTGATGACCATGCGGGGCTTGACCGCCAGCTTTTCCAAAGTGGGGGCCAGGGTGTTTTCCTTCACCACAATGGCGGTGCAGTCCGCGTCCAGCACGTCCCGGATGGTCTGCTGCTGGGGCAGAATCAGCCTGCCCTTGGGCGCGGCGCTGTCAATGGGGGTGACAAGGACCACCAGGTCCCCGGGGGTGAGCAGGTCGCCCACCAGGCGCTTGTCCTCTCCCTGCGAGCGGGTCAGCCGGGCAATGCGCTCCT
>DVKM01000003.1 GCA_018716015.1 Candidatus Enterenecus stercoripullorum
CCTGGAGAAGGTGCCTGAGTGGGTCCAGACCTACGGCGAGAAGGCTGCCTATTTCTGCACCAACGACGCCCACACCGAGCCCCTGCTGAAGCAGCTGTTTGAGTACGGCGGCTACTTCATCGAGGCCGACCTGCCCTCTCCTCTGATGGGCTACCCCGGCGCTCTGGGTCTGGACCTGACCGAGGAGGCCGGCGACTTTGAGAAGATCCTGGCCAAGGTGGAGTCCGCCGTGGTCGAGGCCGGCGGCGCCGGCCGGTTCGGCACCTGGGCTTACTCCTATGGCTATACTACGTCCGCCGGTCTGGCACAGCATGCCATGAACGTCCTCAACGGCGAGAGCGATCTGACCGATATGGATGACATCGCCAAGGCCTACGAGGTCTTCTCTCCCGGCGCTGCGTGGAACGGCTCCGGCTACACCAACGCCACCACCGGTGTGAAGTCCGACAACATCTTCCTGGTGTATCAGGATACCTATATCATGGGTGATCCCGGCCACTACATGGGTTCTACCAGCGTGGAGGTCCCCGAGGAGTATTTCACCACCGCCTAAAATATTTCTCCAACAGTTCATTCAAAACAGCAGGGGGAGGAACTCTCCCTGCTGTTTTCGGAGAAGGAGAAAGGTAAGGATATACTATGGAAAACAACAACGCTCCTTTGTTGGAGATGCGAAATATCAAAAAGGACTTCTTCGGCAATCAGGTCCTGACCGACATCAACCTCACGCTGCAGGCAGGTGAGGTCCTTGGCCTTGTGGGAGAAAACGGCGCCGGCAAGAGCACGCTGATGAAGATCCTCTTTGGTATGGATGTGATCCGGGAGACCGGCGGGTATGAGGGCGAGGTGCTGATCGATGGGCAGGAGGTCAAGTTCTCCGATCCATTTGACGCATTGGCCGCCGGGATCGGCATGGTCCACCAGGAATTTTCCCTGATCCCCGGCTTCACCGCCGCCGAAAACATCCTGCTCAACCGGGAACCCACGAAAAAGGGCATCGTCTCTGAGGCCTTTGGCCCCCGGCTGAATACGCTGGATTATAAAGAGATCCAAGAGCGCTCCGCCAAGGCCATCGACAAAATGGGCGTCAAGATCAGCGGCGACATGGTTATCAGCGATATGCCGGTGGGCCACAAGCAGTTTACGGAAATCGCCCGTGAGCTGAGCAAGGAGAACCTGAAGCTGCTGATCCTGGACGAGCCCACCGCGGTCCTGACGGAGAAAGAGGCCGAGGCACTGCTGCAGTCCATCCGGAACATGGCGGCCCAGGGGATCTCCGTGATCTTCATCACCCACCGCCTGCAGGAGATCCTGTCTGTCTGCGACAAGGTCGTCATCATGCGGGACGGGTATGTGGTCAAAGACAGCCCGGCCAGCGAACTCGATGTGCCTGAGATCACCAGATGGATGGTGGGGCGGAATGTGGAATCCGCTCACGCCGCCGAGGCGCGGGAGCTTCCCGACGCCCGGACCATCCTGTCCATCCGGAAGCTCTGGGTGGACATGCCCGGCGAGATCGTGCGCAATGTCGACCTCGACATCAAAGAAGGGGAGATCCTGGGCATCGGCGGCCTGGCAGGCCAGGGCAAGCTGGGCATTCCCAACGGGATCATGGGCCTGTACGAGGCGGGCGGCACCGTGGAATTCGACGGCAAGCCCATCCCCCTGAACAACCCCAGAGCGTGCCTGAGCGCGTCCCTGGCGTTCGTCTCTGAGGACCGGCGGGGCGTCGGCCTGCTGCTGGACGAGTCTCTGGAGTGGAATGTGGCGTTCTCCGCCATGCAGATCCAGAACAAATTCCTGCGGAATTTCGGTCTGTTCAAGTGGCGGGACGATGGGGCCATCCGCGCCGTGACCAACAAGTATATCGATGAGCTGAAGATCAAATGCACCGGATCCCGGCAGAAGGCCAAGGAGCTCTCCGGCGGCAATCAGCAGAAGGTATGTCTGGCCAAGGCTTTTGCGCTGGAACCCCGGTTCCTGTTCGTGGCCGAGCCCACCCGCGGCATCGACGTCGGAGCCAAGGCTCTGGTGCTGGAGGCGCTGAAGCGGTTCAACCGGGAATTCGGCGTCACCGTGGTGGTCATCTCCTCCGAGCTGGAGGAGCTGCGCCAGACCTGCGACCGAATCGCCATCGTATCGGGAGGAAAGATCGCCGGGATCCTACCGGCCAGCGAGTCCTCCGAGGCGTTTGGCACGCTGATGGTCAGCCAGGTGGTATAAGGAGGGCATCATGGGCAAAACGTTAGAGAATCAATCCACAGTCCGGGGCTTTATCGACCGGTTCGGAATGCCCCGGCTGATCATCGCCGCGTTTGTCGTGCTGCTGTTCGTCATGGCGCCCATCGTGGGTGCCGACCTGACGATGCAGATCGGCAACGTGATCAACCGCTTCAGCTGGAACGCCATCCTGGTGCTGGCCATGGTCCCCATGATCCAGTCCGGCTGCAGCCTGAACTTCGGCATCCCTCTGGGGATCCTGTCCGGTCTGCTGGGCGGCACGCTGTCCATCCAGCTGGGCTTCACCGGGGTCACCAGTTTCTTCATGGCCATCCTGCTGGCCACCCCTTTTGCCGTTCTGGTGGGCGGCGGCTACGGCTGGCTGCTGAATAAGATCAAGGGCGGCGAGATGATGATCGCCACCTATGTGGGCCTGGCTTCCATTGCATTCATGTGCATGATGTGGCTGCTACTGCCCTACACCAGCCCCACCATGGTGTGGGGCCTGTCCGGCAAGGGCCTGCGTACCACCATCTCTCTGGAGGGCTTTTACGACAAGGCACTGGCCAACTTCCTGCCCATCCCCATCGATCCGGAAAACGGCCTGTATTTCCCCACCGGGAGTATCCTGTTCTTCGCGATCCTGGCGCTGGGGATCTGGGCCTTCTTCCGCACGAAAACCGGCACGGCCATGACCGCGGTGGGTTCCAACCCGCTGTTTGCCAGAGCCGCCGGCATCAATGTGAACCGGATGCGCCTGCTGTCAGTGATCATGTCCACCTGGCTGGGCGCAGTGGGCATCCTGGTCTATCAGCAGGGATTCGGCTTTATGCAGCTGTACATGGCGCCCAACAACATGACGCTGCCCACCGTGTCCGCGATCCTGATCGGCGGCGCTGCTGTCAACAAGGCGTCGATCCCCAACGTGATCATCGGCACGATCCTCTTCCAGAGCATCGTGACCCTGACGCCCACCGTGGTGACGGCCATGATCCACATGGACATCAGCGAGGTCGTCCGCATGATCGTCTCCAACGGCATGATCCTCTACGCACTGACCAGAGTTATGAAGGGGGAGGGCTCAAGATGAAGAACAATCAGCGCGCGAAATTCAACTTGGGCAGACTGCTGCAGGACAACATTGTCCCCGTCATGTTCATCGTGATCTGCATCATCTGCTTCCCCATGTCCGGCTATTCCCCGACCTATCTGCTCAACGAGCTGGTCACCCGCATGGGCCGCAACACCTTCCTGGTCCTCAGCCTGCTCATCCCCGTTATGGCGGGCCTGGGCATGAACTTTGCCATGACGCTGGGCGCCATGGCGGGTCAGATCGGCCTGATCCTGGTGTCCGACTGGCAGATCTGGGGCATCCCCGGCATCATTCTGGCGATGATCATCTCCATCCCCATCTCCATCCTCTTCGGCATCTTCTGCGGCAACCTGCTGAACAAGGCAAAGGGCCGGGAGATGATCACCAGCTATATCATCGCCTTCTTCATGAACGGCGTGTATCAGCTGATCGTGCTCTTCATGATGGGGCCCATCATCCCCATCATTCATGACACCCTGAAGCTGCCCCGGGGCTATGGCATCCGCAATACCGTCAGCCTGCTGAACATGCGGCAGCATCTGGACAACCTGCTGGCCATCAATGTGGCAGGCATCAAGATCCCGGTGCTCACGTTCCTCATCATCGGCGTGCTCTGCCTGGTGATCGTCTGGTTCCGCCGGACCAAGCTGGGCCAGGACATGCGGGCTGTGGCGCAGGATATGGAAGTGGCCCGCAATGCCGGCATCAACGTGGACCGCACCCGCATCATCGCCATCGTCATGTCCACCGTGCTGGCGGGCTTCGGCATGATCATCTATCTGCAGAACCTGGGCAATTTCCCCACTTACAGCGCACACACCCAGATCGGTACCTTCAGCATCGCCGCGCTGCTGGTGGGCGGTGCCTCGGTGGAGAAGGCCTCCATCAGCAACGCCTTCCTGGGCGTGTTCCTGTTCCACCTGATGTTCATCATGGCCCCCGCTGCTGGCACCGCCGTCACGGGCGACTCCATGATCGGCGAGTATTTCCGCACCTTCGTCTCTTACGGCGTCATCACCGTGGCGCTGATCATGTATGAGGCACGGAAGCGCAGGACCAGGAGCGCCACCAGCCATCTGCTGGCTCTGGCGCAGCAGGAAGAGGAGGCAAGAGCGAAATGAAAAAGCGCAATGTTATGTTCCTCTGCCTGCTGGGCCTGATCCTGGTGGGGATCGGCGGCGTCATGATGGTCATTGGCCGTGGACACACGGTGTACTTTGACAACAAGTCCCTGGATTACGAGGGCAAGACCTGCGAATCCCCCTATAAGATCGAAATCTATCAGGGCGACAATGCCGACGGCGAAGCGGTCGCGAAGCTCTACGACGGCGAGCGCGGCTCCGCCACGCAGATCGGTCAGAAGATCACCGTCACCCTGGTCGTTACGCAGGAGAAGGGCGGAGATGAAGAGGAGCCCGCGGTCTATACGATCGATCTTCCCTACAGTATGGACGGCCCCGTGATCAATCTCCCCGCCTACCTCGCGGGGCTGCCCGAGGAGGCCTATCTGTCTGAGTTTATCCCGGTCGTCACGGAGGAACCCGAAGAGGAGACCACCGACGATGAACTGGGACTGGGCGACGATATGATGCTGGGCGATTTCTGATCCGGCTGAAGGACCCACGTACAGCCCATGCTGCAAAGCATGGGCTGTACTTCATGTAAACAGAGACCCGCCGGCGTGTCCGGCGGGCAAGAATGAGGAGGCATTTTATGTCCGTTCTATCCGGCCTGAAACCGGCCGATGTGTTCGACTATTTTGAAAAGCTGTGCGCCGTGCCGCACGGCAGCGGCAACACCAAGGCGATCAGCGACCTGTGTGCGGGCTTTGCCCGGGAGCTGGGCCTGAAGTACCGGCAGGACGATGCCAACAACCTGGTCATCTGGAAGGAGGCCTCTCCGGGCTATGAGGGGGCTGCTCCCATCATCCTCCAGGGCCACATGGACATGGTCTGCACCAAGACGGAGGACTGCACCAAGGATATGGCGGTGGAGGGACTGGACCTGATGACCGACGGTGAGTGGGTCTGGGCCAAGGATACCACGCTGGGCGGAGACAACGGGATCGCCGTGGCCATGATCCTGGCCATTCTGGCGGACCCGACCCTGGCCCATCCCCCCATCGAGGCGCTGCTCACCACAGATGAGGAGACGGGCATGGACGGGGCCGTGGCCCTGGACTGCTCGGACCTGAAGGGGCGGAAACTGCTCAACCTGGACTCGGAGGAGGAAGGGGTGTTTACCGTCTCCTGCGCCGGGGGCGTCCGTCTGGACTGCCTGCTCCCCGGTACGGCGGAGGGAGCCGCCGGCCTGGCGGGCTATGAAGTCCTTCTGGACGGCCTGCAGGGCGGCCACTCCGGCTCTGACATCGACAAGGGCCGCGGCTCGGCCAACCAGCTGATGGGCCGCGTGCTCTACTCCGCCATGGAGCGGATGCCGGGCATCCGCCTGGCGGACATCCGGGGCGGCCGCTTTGACAATGTGATCTGTTCCAAAAACTGTGCCCGGGTGGCGGTGCCCCTGGACCGGAGCGCCGACTTTGAGTCGTTTGTCCGCGACTTTGCCCGCATCCTGAAAAACGAGTATGCGGCCAGCGATGGGGGGATCTCCCTGACCTGCCGGAAGGCCGAGGTGCCGGAGGCGATGGACGTCCCGGCCACCGAGCGGATGCTCCATGTCCTGCTGGCCCTGCCCCAGGGCGTCCAGGCCATGAGCATGGATTTCCCCGGCCTGGTCCAGACGTCTCTGAACCTGGGCGTGATGGGCATGGAGGCGGACGGCCTGCGCATGACCGTGTCCGTCCGCTCCTGCATCGCCTCCCAGAAAGCCATGATGGTCCAGCGGGTGCGCTCCATTGTGGAGTATGCCGGCGGCACCGTGTCGGCGCGGAACGACTATCCCGGCTGGCAGTATGTAAAGGAATCCGCTTTCCGGGATCTGGTGCTGGAGGCCTATCGGGATGTCAGCGGAAGGGACGGCGCGCTGGAGGCCACCCACGGCGGCCTGGAGTGCGGCCTGTTCATCGAGAAGATCCCGGGCCTGGATGCCCTGTCCATGGGACCGGAGCTCCATGACGTGCACTCCGTCCGGGAGCGGCTCAGTGTGCCTTCTACGGAGCGCGTCTATCGTCTGGTGTGCGAGATCCTGAAAAGGAGCAAGTGACTGCCGGAAGTTCCCCAGTGCGTGCGGCAATGTCATTAAATTATTGTTCAAGACAGGCAAAAGCCCCACCCTTCTGTTATTTGAACAGAGGGGTGGGCTTTTTTGCCAAATTCTGGGGAAATGCAATTGCAATTGCGACGCTATCGGTTAGAGTTGGGTCGGAAACACAAATAGCGGGTTGCCGCCTGCGGCCAAGGACCGAAGAGCAGAGAGAAGGAATGCGCTTTTGCTCAATGCCGAAATTGGCGATGCCGTTGACAAAGAGAACGCCGTCTCCCGGAGGGCAGAGAAAACGACCCCCGTTGGCCCTGCGAGCCGCTGCGGGCCTTCTTCCGGAATAGAATCTAAGCCCCTCCTTGCCTTTTTAAAGCAAATTGGATCTGAATTTTGACAAAAGATATAATTTGTCTCAAATTCTTTTTTTCATAAAGCATCATCAGATGGTAGGAAACTGCTAAATCCCTATAATTGTCGCAATGGATATGCGTACCATCTATAAATTTTGATAAAATGCACAAAATAGCTAAAAAATTTAGGCTAATTAGATAAATTTGGGGCTTAGAGAAATAGAAATGTTGACAAATTCTGAAATTAATAATATCATTTAGCTATAAGCTGTCAGACAGCTGCTGTCGGCTTATAATGAAGCAATGGATCAGTTGGAGGAGGAGTATATGAAAAAATTGCGATGGGTATGGGATAATTTTGAAGAAATCCTTCTGGTTTTGATTATTGCAGTTATCACATTGGCCTCCGGGCTACAGGTTGTATGCCGCTATTTGTTCAATAGTTCCCTGACATGGAGCGAAGAATTGAGCCGGTATTTGTTTGTGTGGACGGGGTTCCTGACACTTAGTCTTTCTATCAAAGCCCACTCGATCATCTCGATAGATGCATTTGTCCTCTGGATGCCTAAGCGTATTCGTGCTGGGCTCAATGTCCTGGTATATATTTTTTGTGCAGCGGTGTTTGCTGTGCTGTCAGTCAATGCATATCACATGGTAACCTCATCAACGGGGCAGGTCAGCCCTGCTATGGGTCTGCCATTGGCTATTGTTTACATTGGACCATTGCTGGGGCTGGTTCTTTCTATTATCCGGTCTTTTGGCCGTGTGGCACGTGAATGTAAAGTGGTGATTGGAAAGGAGGCGGAGTAAATGTCTTTGGTTCTTTTCTTTGGCGTATTAGCCATTCTATTAGTGCTGACGGTACCTATTTGCGTATCTTTTGCATTTGCAACATTGCTTCCATCTCTCTTCAATTCGGATTTCCCTTATACAGCGGACGCTGCAATACGCTCTATGGTTAGCGGCTTGAATAACTTCCCGTTACTGGCAATCCCTCTGTTCATCATTGCGGGAGTGATCATGGCAAAGGGGAAGATCTCCGAACGACTATTTAATGTGTTTTCGTACTTTATCGGCAATAAAACTGCCGGCCTGCCCTGCGCGGTGACGATTACCTGCCTGTTCTACGGGGCAATCTCCGGGTCTGGCCCCGCTACTACGGCGGCAGTGGGTTCTATGTGTATCCCGCTGCTGACCAGCGTTGGATATGATCTGACTTTTGCTACCGCGCTGGTAGCTGTGTCTGGCGGTCTTGGCATCATTATTCCTCCGAGCATCCCTTATATTATGTACTGCAACGCTGCGGGCACCTCTATTTCTGAGCTGTTTCTAGCAGGATTTCTTCCCGGCGTATTGATTGCCCTGTGCCTGATGGTCTATTCCTATATCTACTGCAGGATCCATGGTGAGGACAAGGCCAAACTGAATGCCCAGTGGAAAGAACTGCGGTCTCGGGGCTTTGGTACTGTGCTGAAGGAAGGCTTCTGGGCTTTGCTGTCTCCGGTCATTATTCTGGGAGGTATCTATGGCGGTATCTGTTCTCCCACCGAGGCAGCCACCATTTCAATTTTTTATTCATTGATTATCAGTGTGTTTGTTTACCGCACCATCAAAATCCGGGATCTGCCCAAGATCCTGCTGGAAGGTGTCCATTCCTACGCCCCTATACTGATTATTCTGTCTGCAGCTGTAGCTTTTGCCCGTGTGATTACTCTGATGAATGTGGCGTCTATTGTCAGTGAAGTTGTACTAAGCGCAATCTCTTCTAAGGTAGTCATTCTTCTGCTGATCAATGTGTTGCTGCTGTTCGTGGGCATGATCATGGACACCGGTCCAGCCATTCTTGTGTTTACCCCCGTGCTGCTGCCGGTAGTAAAGGCCCTTGGGGTCGATCCAATTCACTTCGGCATCATCATGTGCGTGAATCTGGCGATTGGCTTTGTAACTCCTCCCATGGGCGCTAATCTGTTTGTCGCCAGTAACTTGTCCAAGGTCTCCGTAATTGATATAGCCAAAAAGGCGGTCCCCTTTATTTTAGCCTTCCTCGTGGCACTTCTGATGATCACTTTTATCCCTGAGATCAGTCTATTCTTGGTCAAGTGAGGACTTCGGGTATTGCCCGTTTACAGTTCTGAGTATTTTATAAGGAGGATAATTTGCATGAAAAAGATTTTCGTAATGCTTCTGACTCTTGGACTGACGTTGTCGCTGTCCGCATGCGGCGGTACTACGGGAGATGGAACTGCTGCAAACGATGAATCCACCGAAGGTACCACCTACAGCTTCACTGTGGGCACTAATACGGCAGAAGATTCTGTTAACCAACTGCTGGCAGAAAAGTTCAAGGAACTGATTGAGGAGCGATCAAATGGGGCAGTCAATGTGACGATCTACCCTAACGGTGCTATGGGTGGTGATGCTGAACTGACAGAGTCCTGTATCGCCGGCACTGTTGATTTCGTCATCGGAATGACCGGCTCGCTGGTAAATTACATTCCTGAGGCGGCACTGTTCGATCTTCCCAATGTGTTCCCGGATTTGACTACAGCCCGGGAGGTTCTGGACGGACCGATCCTGGCCGACTTACAGGCCGCCTATGAGGCTGGTGGACTAAAGCTGTTCGGCTACGCTGACTCCGGTTTCCGCGTTATGTCCAGCAACAAGGCTGTCCGCCAAATGTCTGACTTCTCTGGTATCAAGATCCGCACAATGGAGAACCCCAATCACATCGCCTACTGGCAGGCACTTGGCGCTAACCCCACGCCCTCCGATTTCAGTGAGCTGTATATGTCTCTGGAACAGGGCACTCTGGACGCTCAGGAGAATCCCTATGATCTGATTGTGGCCAACAAGCTCTATGAGCCCCAGAGCTATATCATCGAGACCAACCATCTGCTGCACACGCTGAACATGGTTGGCAGCAAGGCTACCTATGACGCTCTGCCTGCTGATATTCAAGAGTTGATCTCTGAATGTGCCGCAGAGGCTCATCAGTATGCCCGGCAGATGGCGGACGAGCGGATTGAAAGCCAAAAGGCTACCATTCAAGACGCTGGTTTGGAGATCATCACATTGGAGTCATCCATGATTCGGGAGATGGCCGATACCGCCTCCAACGTCTATGATTTGGTCCGGGAACAGATTGGTGACGAGTTAGTGGACAAACTGGTGGCCCAGGTAGAAGCGGTTTCTGCTGCAGAATAAACCAATGCGGGCAAGAGAAGGGGGGAGCCAATGACCTCTCCCTTGTCTCTACAAAATTTTTGCACTGCGCTGATATGCAGATGCACTTGTAAACCCCGGAAATAGCTGGTAAAATATTTTTAAATTGGTAATATGGGCGGGTATGGAGCGGTATACAGGTGCCAATCTGGAAAGTTTTTAAATTTGCAGCGCATCTGCACGAAAAGCAATGCGTGGCCAGCCCATATATCGAAAACTGTGATAAGGGGCATACGGTTGACTTATGGCTCTGAAACCCATTAAAAGAGTGAATATCGCAGAGCAGGTCTTTGAACAGCTGCGGGAGCAGATCCTCCACGGAACATGGAAAGAAGGAGAGAAACTGCCATCAGAACAGGAGCTGACTGAGACACTGGGTGTTAGCCGCAGTTCCGTCCGTCAGGCGATCCGCACCCTGGCAGATTACGGGCTGGTAGAAACTCGGAACGGCACTGGAACATATGTCAAGCGGCAAATCTCGGGCAATTATATGATGAACATCGTACCGCTGGGCGATTTGCAGACCGAGGACATTGTAGAAGTGCTGGACTTCCTGTGCCTGATCGAGGATAGTGTGGCGGCCATGGCGGTGGAGTGCTGTACCCCGGCGGATTTGTCTGATCTGCAGGAGATCCATAGCCGTCTGCTGACTGCCAGAGACCAGACGGATCTGGAAGCGCTGACGGCTATTGATGTGGAGTTCCACTCCAAGATTGCTATGATCACCCAGAATTCCCTTGTGATTCAGACATACGCCCTTTTACTTGAGTTTCTGCAGCCGGCCATGCGCCGTATTTACATGACCCTGGGCGCGGAGGAGGGCATTCCCTACCACGAGCGCCTGATCGAGGCATTCTGTGCACATGACGCAGCATGCGCCAAGCAAGTGATGCATGACCACGCCCAGAATCGCCGGGAAAAGTTTTTAGCTACCAGAGAAAGGAAGTGACCCATGAAAATTACAAGCATTGATATTTTTCTCCTGCGACATGTCGGCGAAGATTTTTCCCCCTTTCCTTTTCGCCCTGTCGTTTGCCGCGTGAATACGGACGAGGGGATTTACGGCTACGGTGAGGCCGGGATCTCCGTGGGCACTGGTGAAAATGGCGTAGCCTACATGCTGAAAGATCTCGCCCAGATGACGTTGGGAAAAGATCCCTTGTCAAACGAGGTGATCTGGGAGGAGATTCACAACGTCCTCCGCGGACATCTGAGCGGTGGCGGCGTGACGGTGTATTCTGCCATGAGCGCCCTGGATACTGCCATGATGGATATCAAAGGCAAAAAACTGGGCGTCCCTATATACGTGTTGCTGGGAGGAAAGCACCGTGACAAGCTGAAATGCTATCTCTCTCAGTGCCATCTGGGTTATCTGGACGATTTTAGCCTGCAGGCCACACCGGAGCAGTTAGCAGAGACTTGCGATAGGATCCGGAAGGATGGATACTCCGCCGTAAAATTTAATGTTCTAGCATTTGACGAAACCGGAAAAAACCTGCCACGGGAGACCACCACCGGTCCGCTGGACAGGGCGACTCTGAACCTTGTGGAAGCCCGTCTTGCAGCAGTCCGGGAGCGATGCGGAAATCAGCTGGATATCATCCTGGAAAACCTCTGCGGCACAGATGTCACCGCCGCTGTTCAGTTAGAACGCATAGCCAGGAAATACGGTGTACTCATGATTGAGGAGGCTACATCAAATTTTAATCCGGCGCTCTATGGTGAGATCGCCCGTAGGATCGAAACGCCGCTGTCCGCCGGAGAGCGTGTCCATACCCGCTGGGGTTTTGAACAGCTGCTGCAGCAGAGAGCTATCTCCGTTATCCAACCGGATATCACCAACTGTGGCGGCATGGCGGAGGCTAAGAAGATCTGCGATTTGGCCCACATCTATGATGTCCGCGTCCAGTGCCATGTTGCCGGCACCCCAATCGCAGAGGCCGCCGCGATCCAACTGGAGGCTGCCATCCCGAATTTCTTCATCCATGAGACGTATCAGATGGCAGCACACCCTGACTGTGTCGCCTACGGAACCCGTACCTATGTGCCGGAAAACGGCTATCTGACTGTGCCGGATCTGCCCGGCCTTGGCCAAGAGCTCTCAGACCAGGCGATTGCGGAAGCTTTGGGCCATATCATCGTGCAATCGGCATGATTTCGCCATCGGTCATTTTGCGTAAGATAAAAATATGTGCTGAAGTTTATATGCGAGTTTGCCAACAGCTTTTACAATTTTAGTACAGATTGTACACTCCTGCGCTCTGTTATTTGCGGCGCAGGAGTGTACATATATAGCATACTTCTGCCCCGAAACGCTTTGCGGGGGTAGGGTCAAAAATGCAGAGTGGGGATCACCTTTGTAGCTATTTTCCCGGAATACTTAGAGGCAAAAGCAAAGAGGGAGGTCACCTTGGGGATGGGCACGGTTTTCTGCGGCTTTGGCCCCACGGCTTCAGCGGGGGGCCACAGAAATTACGGCACTGAATTCAAAGAGAACACTGTCTCGCAAGAGCGGAGAAAACGCCCCAATTTGCCCCTGTGGGCCGCTGTGTCGGGCGAATGGGGCGGGGTGGCATCCGTAAACCCGCCGAGGCAAGTTTGCAGCCATTGTCGGCACCGTGTGACGAAAATCAGTGGCAACTGTTGGAACACGTTTTTCCCCAGAATCGTGGGTGAACCCACCGGTTGAAGGTATAGCAGGATAAAGACCTGGGGTCGCGGGCGCCCCCCGGCCGAGTCACAACCGCCCGCAGTGCGGGCGGTTGCAGAATTTTAAAAAACGGCTATTTTGAGCAAGAAATGGTGATAATAACGCAGCTTCCTGTATAATCCAACTGCTTTCTTAGAGCTGCAAAAAATGACTGGGAGTTCCGGGACAACGGAGAATATTTAGGTACGGCGCGAACCTCCTGAAATTTCGGAACTGAAAACAATGCCAAGGCTTCTAGCTAAGCGGTTGCTTCTTCAATAATAATTGCCCTTTCCTCAGGCCATCGGGCTCACGCCGTGGGATGTCGTGGCGCTGAAAAGGAGGCGGGTGCCATAGCGAAGAAACGGGTCGGCGATGAGAAAAACTGTAAAAAGATGGCCGCAGGGAAGAACGCAGCGCCGCCGGATAAGCTCCGGAGACGGAAAAGACAGCCGGCCTGGCGAGAGCGGGGAGAGCCCCCCAAAAAACGAAGGGTACCTGCCGCCCCCAGCTGCAGCGCGCCTGTTCAGGCAGGGGCGTCTTCGCGGAGGAGCGTTTCGAGCGCACATCTGGCAGGGCCGTTTGAACAAAAGGGCGGCGGCGCTTTTTCCAAAGCGCCGCCGCGGAGTGTGTATTGGAATGTTCAGTATTTGCAGGGGGTGGGAGTTTCAATGTGGATATGGTGGCCGCTGTAATTGCCGGGGATCTTCTCTACCTGGAACTTGGCGGCCTCCAGGATTTTGGAAAACTCCACGCCGGTGTCATAGCCCATCTCATTGAGCATCCAGATCATGTCCTCTGTGGAGAGGTTGCCGGAGGCACCGGGCGCAAAGGGGCAGCCGCCCAGACCGCCCAGGGCGGACTGGACACAGGTGACGCCGCTCTCCATGGCGGCAATGGTGTTGACCATGCCCAGTCCCCGGGTGTCGTGGAAGTGGACCATGAGGGCCAGATCGGGGTAGGCGGCCTTCAGTTCGCCGATCAGCTCCTTGACCTGACGGGGATCGGCGATGCCGATGGTGTCGCACAGGCAGCAAGTGGTCATCCCCGCATCCACATAGTCCTTCAAAAACTTGACGGCAGCAGAGGTGTCCTCATACTTGCCCTCGAAGGGACAGCCGAAGGCGGTGGCCAGATCCAGAATGATATCCAGGTCGGGATAGGCCGCCCGGATCTCCCGGTAGGCCTCCAGAGACTGCTCGTGGGTGCGGTTGATGTTGGCCTTGTTGTGACTCTTGCTCAGAGAGACCACATAGCACACCCGCCGCAGGCCCAGCTCGTAGGCGTTCTGGGCGCCCCGCAGGTTGGGCACCAGGGCGAAGAGGTCCAGGCCGGGATATTTGCTCAAAACCGCCTGGGTGACCTCCTTGGCGTCCGCCAGCTGGGGAATGGCCTTGGGGCTGACGAAGGAGGTGTACTCCATGTGGCGCACGCCGGCGGCCACAATGCGGTCGATGACCTCCAGCTTCAGGTCGGTGGCAATGGGCGGCGTGCACTTGACACTCTGGAACCCATCCCGGGGACCCACCTCGAAAACTTCAATTTTCTTGTTCATTTTGAATTCCTTCTTTACAATTCAGGCATCGCCCCGCGGGGCGGCGGGAGGCGCCGCCCTGCGGAACGTGAGTCGGACAGCTGTGCCGGGACTCAGATGGTCCCCTTGGCCTTCAGCTCCGCCAGCTTGTCGGAATCAAAGCCCAGCAGTTTGCCGTAGATGTCGGCGTTGTCCTCCCCCAGCAGGGGCGCGGCCTTGCGGGGATAGGACTTGGTACGGGTCAACTTCTGGGCCATGGCCGTGATCTGCAGCTTGCCGATCCCCGGCTGATCGATCTCCGGGAACATGCCGCGGGCGCCGGCGATCTGGGGATCCTTCACCAGACGGTCGATGGTGTTCACCGGGCAGGCCGGGCAGCCGGCGTCGTTGAGCATCTTGTCGATCTCGTCGATGGTGTAATTCTTCGTCCACGCGCAGACGATCTCCCGCAGAGGCGCATGGTTGGCCACGCGGTCCTTGACTGCCAGGAAGCGGGGATCGGAGGTCAGCTCCGGCTGGCCCATCACATTGCACAGGATCTTCCACAGCTTGTCGTTGCCGGCGGCGATGACCACGTCGCCGTCCTTGGCCGGGAACACGTCATAGGGATACGTAGACTCATACCGGTTGCCGATCCGCCGGGGGATCCGGCCGGTGGACTGATAGATCATGGTGATGTTCTCCATGGCGGAGGCCACAGAGTCCACCAGGGCCACATCCACCTTTTCGCCCAGGCCGGTCTTCTGCTTGTTTACCAGAGCCGCCAGGACGCCGACCGTCAGATTCAGGCCGCCCAGCACATCGCCCATGGGCGTGCCCACGCGGGTGGCCGGGCCGTCGGGCCAGCCGGTGGTGCTCATCAGGCCGCCCATAGCCTGGCCCACGATGTCATAGCCCGCGCGCTTGCTCAGGGGGCCGGTGTGGCCGAAGCCGGAGCAGGCGCCGTAGATGATGCCGGGGTTGACCTCCTTCAGCACATCATAGCCCAGGCCCAGCTTTTCCATGGTGCCGGGACGATAGTTCTCGATCATCACATCGGCCTTCTTCACCATCTCCTTGAAAATCTCCTTGGCCTCGGGATCCTTCAGGTTCAAGGTGACGCCGTACTTGCTGCGGTTGAAGTTGGCGTAGTAAACGCTCTGGTCATTGACGAAGGGGCCCATGCTCCGGCTGTCATCGCCCTTGCCGGGCTGCTCGACCTTGATGACCGTGGCGCCCATGTCCGCCATCAGAGCTCCGCAGTAGGGACCGGCCAGCACGCGGGTCAGGTCCAGAACGACGACACCATCCAATAATCCGTTATCCATGTTAGATTACACCTCGTTATTTTTTTATTGTTCGTGCGGCAGCGCCAGCTGCCTCGCGTGAAAAACTGTTTTTACAGAATGGAATACAGGCCCAGCAGACCGGCCAGGACGGTCAGGATCAGCAGCAGGGCGGAGAGGACAAAGAGCTGGATAAAAAGCTTGTTCTCCTTTTCCTTTGTGAAATCAGGGTCAGTCGCGTTGGCCGCAAGGATCAGGCTGCCGCCGGTAGAAGCAGGGCTGAATCCGGCGAAGGACGCGGTCAGGCACATAATGGTGATGAGGCTGCCGGGATCGACGCCCACCTGCTCGGCAATGGCGCCCACAGTGGGGACCATGGTGGGCCACACTACGCCGATGGCAGAGCTGAACCAGGACAGGATGCCGGCGGAGAGGCCCTGGATGGCGACGGCCGTGTTGGGGGTCATAATCGAGGCCAGGGCGTTGGACATCAGTTCCACGCCGCCCACCGTGGACACCACGGACATCAGGGTGCCGACGCCGCAGACCATCAGCAGGGTGGACCAGGGGACATTTTTGATGGTGGTCTTCTCATCTGCCGCATTGACCAACAGCAGGACCACGGCCACAGAGAGGGAAACCAGGCCCACGTTGCGCTTGAAAATCGCGCAGACCAGGATCATCACCACAAAGCCGATCAGGGTAAGGATCTGCTTCTGGGTAAAGGCGCTCAGCTGTTCCTGCACGCGGCCTTCCGCGCCTTTGACCTTGTATCCTTTGAACACCAGGAAGATGACAACGGACAGCACGATGGTGGTGATCGTGGCGTAGATCAGGGTGTTGGTCTCATAACCCATGATCCCCTGAGCCTCTGCCAGCCCGCGGATCAGCACGCTCTCCGGCGTGATGGGGGAGAAGCGGCCCGCCATGGAGCCGATCTCACCGATGGCCGCCAGCATCACGGAGTTATATCCCGTGGATCTGCCCAGCGGCAGGGAGAGGGCCGCCACGATACCCAGCGCCGGTACGCAGCCGGGGCCGACCGCGGCGATGATAAAGCCGATCAGGTACATAATGATAGGCGCCACTGCCACATGGCCGCCAGACAGCCGCAGGAACTTCTTTGCCATCAGCTCCAGCGTGCCGTTGCCGGTGGCAACGGTACAGAGCAGGGACACGCCCAGCAGCATCACAAAGGTGCTGGCGCTGAATCCTGCGATGGTTGTGGAGTCATCCTGCCCGATGGCGACGCCCAGAACAGCCGCCGCCAGCATGGCGATCAGACCCACGTTCTTCTTCAGAACAAATCCGATTGCGATCACAGCGATCAAAACGATCAGTGCGATCAATGCCAATGTGTTATTCACAAAAAATTCGCCTCCGCTTTCTCTTGGTTCTGCCTTGGCCAAGGCAGAACCGGTGACTTTCGGAATTTTAGATTCCTTTGAACGTTCTGCCCGGATATATAGCAAAATTTGTGCCAAAATATAGATATTGGTCGAAAAGCAAAATATCTTGTCGATTTGTTAAAAATGCCGCGTTGCATTTTGGCGAAAACGTGCATGAACCGCCGCGAATCCATGCAAAAAAGACTGCCGCAGATGCGGCAGTTCCCAAGACCAATGTCAAATTGTCGCAAAAATGTCCCGAAGTGTCTCAAAAGTCGGACACTTCGGGACAATATGTCTCAATCGGCATCGCGCTGCAGCCTGCGGTACAGGGTGCTGCGGCTGATGCCCAGTTCTTTTGCCACGCGGGTGGCGTTGCCGTTGCAGCGCTGGAGCGCCGCAAGGATGGCGGCACGGTCCCTGCCGCGGGGGAGAGCGGATGCCGCGGGGGCGGGCGGCGGAGAGACGGTGCGGTCCGGCCGGGCGCGCAAAGAGGAGAGAATGTCCTCCACCGAGGTCCCGCAGCGGAGCAGCAGGGAGATCCGTTCCACCAGATTGGTCAGCTCCCGGACATTGCCCGGCCATGGATAGGCGGAGGCGTGGGCCATCACCCGAAAGAAGTCCGCCTCCTCCTGGGCGGTCCGCTGGGGGGAGATGCGGTCGTAGATCGAGCAGGCGATCTCCAGGTAGTCCTCTCCGCGGTCACGGAGCGGCGGGACCTTGATGCTGAGGACATTCAGGCGGTAATAGAGATCCTGGCGGAATTTACCCGCCTCCACCATCTGCAGCAGATCGCGGTTGGTGGCGCCGATGATCCGGATGTCCACCGGGATGACCGTGTCGTCCCCCACCCGGCGGATCTCCTTTTCCTGCAGGACCCGGAGCAGCGGGGCCTGAAATTCCAGGGGCAGTTCGCCGATCTCGTCCAGAAAGATGGTGCCGCCGTGGGCCGTTTCAAACAGGCCGGCCTTGCCGCCCTTCCGCGCGCCGGTGAAGGAGGAATCCGCGTAGCCAAAGAGCTCGGACTCCATCAGATCGCGGTTGAGGGCGGTGCAGTTGACCGCCACAAACGGCCCGCCCTGCCGGGGACTGGCATTGTGGATGCTCTGGGCGAACATCTCTTTTCCGGTGCCGGTCTCTCCGTAGAGCATGACGGTCAGCTGGGAGTCTGCAAAAAGGGTCGAGAGCTTCTTGGCCTCCAGAATCGCGGGCGAGGTGCCCAGAATATCCGAAAAGTGGTATTTGGCCACCAGGCCCTTCTCGTGCAGCTTGATTCGGATGTTCCGCTCTGTGGTCTGCAGAGTCTTGATGTCCTGAAAGGTGGCCACGACGCCCTTGACCTGTCCGCCGACGCGGATCGGGACGCGGTTGGTGGAGACAAGTGTGCCGTGGATGTTCATGATCTGACCGATCTCCGCCTCGCCGGTCTGGAGAACGTTGGTCAGACGGGTGTTGGCCAGCACCTCTTCGATTGGGCGGCCCGTGAAGGGGGGCTTGGCGGGGCGGAGCATCTGGTCCGCAATCTGATTGGTGGCGGTGATCCGGCCCTCCTTGTCGATGGCGATGACGGCATCGTGGGTGTAGTCCAGAATATTCTGGTACCGTTCCAGGCGGATCTGGAGCTGCTCCTGGGCCCGGGCATTTTCCTGCTGGGATTCATAGAGCTGCTGGGCGGAATCCAGAGCCCGGAGGATGGAGACGTCTGAACTCTCCACCATAAAAAAGGGAAGATTGCAGAGGCCGGCAAAGTGCTGCGCCACCACACCCCCGAATCCGCAGACGGCACCGTCCGCCACGGCCTGCTGTACTGCGGCCTGGCAGTTGCTGCTGTCAGTAAAATAGTAGTTCTGGACGTTCAGGTTGAGCAGATAGCAGATGGTGCCCAGATCGTTGCTGATCTCCTCCTCATAGGAGAACGAGGCGATCAGCCCCCGCTCGTTTTGCAAACGCTGGATGGCGGGGATATAGTCGGATGCCTCGAGCGGAATGTTGACCACCTGCGCGCCCAGGCGCTTGATCAGCATTTCCCGGGTAGCGCGCCGGCTGATAAACAGATAATCGTCCTGCTCCAACAGCGACTGGGCCAGCGAGACGGCCCCCTCCAGTGCCGCCACCTCCACCCGGACGTCCATTTTCCTGCGGGCAATCAGGGTCTTGGCGCGGGATGCCAGATTTTCGGTGGGAGAGATCAGGCAGATTTTTGAAGAGCGTTTGGACATGGAGAGACCCTTTCTTGAGATATACGATTCCGGTTGCATCAAGAACGGAGACGGGCTGGATACACAAGCTTCAGCTTCCGTTCCCAGTTCGTTCTGGCCTTTTCAGGCGGAGTTCCACAAAACCGCCCCTCAATACTGCTGTGAACACGAGCCAAGCGGCTGGCATCTGATACAGATTTATAAGCAGACAGGATCTGCGCTTGTGCCTGCGGGGCTGGCCATACCAGACTCGAAGCAATCCGAAAAGGTGAAAACAGCTACTTTTGTGCCTACTATACCATATTAAAAAAAGAAATTGAAGCCTCTTTTCTATGGCATGTCATGGCATTGCAAAAGTGAGGCGAGCGACGCGGCGAAAAAAAGGGCCAACGGCGAAGGCAACATCAGAAAGAGAAAAGATGGCCGCTGGGAGGGACGCTACACCGCCGGGCACGATCTCGAGACGGGCAGACCGTCTACAAAACATCCTGGGCCGGACCCAGGCGGGGGCAAAGAACAAGCTGAAGATGGTCATCGAGGAAACCAGGAGTCTGGACATCACCAAGGCGGGAAAGTACACAGTGGGTACCTGGATGGATATGTGGTTTGAGAACTATGCCAAGGTCAAGGCGCGTCCATCATCCCACCAGACCTGCCTTGGATACATCGACAATCACATTAAGCCGAGTATCGGCAAAATTCCGCTGGAAAAACTCACTTCTCTGGAGTTACAGAAACTCTACAAGAAGCTATTGAACAGCGGGAGGATTGACAGGGTTGAGAGTAAACGCCAGCCCAAGGGCCTGAGTTCCAAAACGGAGCGGAACATCCACCAGATCATTGCCTCAGCCATGAAGCTGGCAAAGGAGCAGAAAATCATTGCCACAGATCCCACCGTGGGCTGCGCCCTGCCGAAGCTGGAACATCGGGAGATGAAAACATTGCCCGTCGAGCAGTTGACCTCCTTTCTCCGGGAAGCCAAAGACAGTGGGATATTCGAGATGTACTATGTGGAGCTGGCAACCGGCCTGCGGCGGGGAGAACTGCTGGGCTTGAAGTGGGAGGATATCGATTTCGAATACGGCAACCTCGGGGTAAAACGGCAGATCGCCCGAATCAACGGCGAGGTGGTGGAGGCCCCGCTGAAAACGAAAAACGCCTACCGGACGCTGCCGCTGGCGGAGGACACGATAGACGTTCTCAAGCAGCAGAAAAAGAAAATCGGCAGCAGCCCCTGGGTATTTCCCTCTCCCACAGGCGGCCCCATCTCGCCAGACAGCGTCCTCCACATGCTCCACCGAGTGCTGAAGCGGGCGGGGCTGCCTATGGTCAGGTTCCACGATCTACGGCACACCTTCGCAACACTGGCCCTCCAGAACGGCGTGGACATCAAGACGGTATCCGGGATGCTGGGGCACTTCTGGGCAGGATTCACCCTGGATACCTATGCCCATGTCACCACATCGGCCCAGAAGGAGTCCGCCAAGACCATGGAAAAAGTCCTGACAGCGGCGCTGTGAACTCCCAAAAATCTCTCCAAAAACAGACGAAAACACCGCCTCCGGGCACGTTTTTGCCCCGTCTGGGTCACGGTTTGGGTCAAACCGGTGTCCAGGAAATGGGGACGTCCGAAAAAGTTGCAAAAGGCAAAGAAAAACACCGCTTTCCGGCTGGAAAGCAGTGTTTTTGTGGTTGCGGGGGCTGGACTTGAACCAACGACCTCCGGGTTATGAGCTGTGGTGAGTTTCTCCGCCCGCTGCGGCGCAGTACTTTCCAGACCTTTTGAGGCCCGAAATCGCCCCAAACCCGAAGGCTGTTCCGCTCCGCTCCACGGTAATTTTCAGCGATCTGGGTCAGGATTTGGGTCAAGAAAAGAAACGCAAAACGAAAGTCCATGAGGTACACTTCGTCTGACGATCCTACGACTGCAAGTGACCTTTTCTGGAGGAGAATTTTTAGCTGCTGCCGTGCTGAATAGCCGTAGGAGCCTTTCGGAAGAAACGGCCGGAGAGACTGGCTGTACAGGAACGCGCATAACGGATACGTGGCCAGAACCCTGCTGGGTACGCTCATCGCCTTCTCCAGCGGCACGTTGCTCCAGAATCCGGCCAACGTCTCGGTCATCCTGCCGTTTGGCGCCTTCGCTTTTTACACCGCTCGGGTCGGAGAGGCATGACCGCCCGTGGGGGCTAAAAAATTTTTGAAAACCATAAAACCGGCGGCCAGTTTTCCGGCACTGGATGACAGAGACCCATAAAAAACGCGTTACCGGATTCTAGTCCGCCGACGGCGATAATAGAAAGGAAGTATCTTTATGGCAAGAGAGCAGATGATGGCGTACAAAAAGCAGATGGTGGATTACCTGGAGCAGGCCAAGCCCTGGGAGCACTTCTTCAAAAAGTGCAGTTCCAGGCTCTTTTGCTCCCTACAGCGGGAGTTAAACCTGCGCAGCGGGTGAACCGGGAGCGGCAGGCATTCCACCCGGGGCAGAAAAGGAAATTTTTTTCTTGGGGCTCTCTTTTTTCGCCCGAATCCTGTACAATGGAGAAAAGCCCGTTCTGTCCCTTTCCAGCGCGGTGCCACAGAGCCTTCAAGGGGGGAACGCGGTATGAAGTACATCACATTCTTTTAATTCCTCCGCCGGTGCTTTTTGCTGGACGCGGAGGAAAGCAGCCCGCCGCAGCCGATCATCAACAGAGACAG
>DVKM01000052.1 GCA_018716015.1 Candidatus Enterenecus stercoripullorum
GTCCCCGGAGTGGCCTCCGGCTGGGGCTGGTTCCCATCTGTCCCCGGAGTGGCCTCCGGCTGGGGCTGGTTCCCATCTGTCCCCGGAGTGGCCTCCGGCTGGGGCTGGTTCCCATCTGTCCCCGGAGTGGCCTCCGGCTGGGGCTGATCCCCGGGCAGTGCCCTCAACGTCACCTTCGCCTCGCCAGGGGACACATCCTCCTCCCCCCCGGACAGGGACAGCCCGGCCACGGTCACCTGGGTGTCCCCAGCGGTCAGTTCCTCTCTGGCCGTGAGGGTGATGCGCAGCACCGCTCCCGCCCCCGGGTCGTCCGCCCGGTGGATCAGGGCGAACATTCCGTTGGCCGGATTGTAAACCACGCGCTCCCAGCCGTTCAGCCCTTCAAAATCCTCCTGGGCGGGCGGGACAAACACCGCCGGGTCATATGCCAGCGTCCCCTTTACCACGTTGACGCCGGAGCAGTCCGCCAGGGAGAGCAGCAGCTCTACCTCCTGTCCCCCCTGGACGGCCCCGCTCCCGGCCTCCAGACCCGCCGTCGGGCTCTCCGAGCCCATGGCGGCGGCCCCAGTCCATAAGAGTGCCGGCACCACAAGCAGTACCGCCAGCAAGGCTCCTAACCTTCTCATACTCTCTTCTGTCCTTTCGTAACTTGATGTTAAGGCCAGGCCTGATTGTACTTGGTTTGCCCGCCGGGCTCAATACAATATTTCTGGAAAATATCTGCCGCCCCACCCTGCGGTCCGGCTCCATTTCTCACAAAAATTTTCTGTTTCTCAAATTTGTTTGTGCGATTCCTTGCAAAATCTTCTTCCATTTGCTACACTAAAGTATAATACTGAATTTCACACTTCCACGGGAGGAATTTCCATGCTGACCATTTACAATGAAGGGATGAAGTGGCAGGGCGGCCGTCTGGCGCCCGCCGCCAAAGACGAGGCAGGGGTGCGCGCCACCATGGCCTGGTCCGTCCTTCAGGCTCACAATACCTCCGGCGATCCGGAGAAGCTGAAACTTCGCTTTGACGCCATGGCGTCCCATGATATCACCTATGTGGGCATCATCCAGACCGCCCGGGCCTCGGGTATGAAGCAGTTCCCGCTGCCCTATGTACTCACCAACTGTCACAACTCTCTGTGCGCCGTGGGGGGCACCATCAATGAAGACGACCATGTCTTCGGGCTGTCGGCGGCCAAAAAGTACGGCGGGGAGTTCGTTCCCGCCCATCAGGCGGTCATTCACTCCTACATGCGGGAGCGGTACGCCGCCCCCGGAACCATGATTTTGGGCTCTGACTCCCACACCCGGTACGGCGCCTACGGCTGTATGGCCATTGGCGAAGGCGGCCCCGAGCTGGCCCGGCAGCTGCTGCAAAAGACCTATGACATCGCCTACCCCCCGGTGGTGGCCGTCTACCTCACCGGGACCCCCCGTCCTGGCGTGGGCCCTCAGGACGTGGCCCTGGCCCTGGTGGGGGCCACCTTCCAGGCGGGCACGGTGAAAAACGCCGTTATGGAGTTCTTCGGCCCCGGGATGGCCAGTATGTCCATGGACTACCGCGCCGGTATCGACGTGATGACCACCGAGACCACCTGCCTGTCCTCCCTCTGGCAGACGGACGAGCAGACCCAGCGCGCCCTGACCCTGCTGGGCCGGGGAGACAGCTACCGGAAGCTGACCCCCGGAGAGGGGGCCTGGTATGACCGGGCCATTGTGGTGGAGCTGGACAAGGTGGAGCCCATGATCGCCCTGCCCTTCCACCCCTCCAACGCCTACCCCATCCGGGTGTTCCAGGAGAACATAGAAGACCTGCTCCACCAGGTGGAGGTAGACACCCGGGAGCAGCTGGGCATCCAGCCCCCCACCCCCCTCGCCGATAAGATTGTGAACGGTGAGTTCCATGTAGATCAGGCGGTGATCGCCGGCTGCTCCGGCGGCACCTACCAGAACCTGCGCCGGGCTGCCGAGATCCTGGGGGACGCCCATGTGGGCTCCGACGCCTTCTGGCTGTCCTGCTACCCCGGCTCCATGCCCATCATGCTGGAGCTGACCAAGCAAGGCTACATTGCCTCTCTTATGGCCGCCGGAGCCTCGGTGCGCTCCTGCTTCTGCGGGCCCTGCTTCGGCGCTGGAGATGTGCCCGCCAACGGCGGCTTCTCCATCCGCCACTCCACCCGCAACTTCCCCAACCGGGAGGGCTCCAAACCCGGAGACGGACAGGTGTCCTATGTGGCGCTGATGGACGCCCGATCCATCGCCGCCACGGCAAAAATGGGAGGGGTACTCACCGGGGCCGATCAGCTGCCCGACGTGCCCGTCGATCGGCCCGACGAGCAGTGGGCCTATGACAACTCAGCCTATCAATCCCGGGTGTACTACGGCGTGGGCAGGCCCGACCCGGACCAGGAGCTGGTCTTCGGCCCTAACATTGCCGACTGGCCGGAGCAGATCCCCCTGCCGGAGGATTTGCTGCTCACCGTGTGCGCCGCCATCTACGACCCGGTGACCACCACCGACGAGCTCATCCCCTCCGGGGAGACTTCCTCCTACCGCTCCAACCCCCTGCGCCTGTCCGACTTCGCCCTGTCCCGGAAGGACCCCCAGTATGTGCCCCGGGCCAAGGCAGTCAAGGCGGTGGAGCTGCTACGCCGCCAAAACCCGGCTGATCCCCAGGTCCAGGAGGCCCTGCACGGCTTCGACCCCCAGCGCACTGGCCTGGGCTCCCTGGTGATGGCCCTGAAGCCGGGCGACGGCTCCGCCCGGGAGCAGGCCGCCTCCTGCCAGCGGGTGCTGGGCGGCTGCGCCAACATCGCCCAGGAGTACGCCACCAAGCGCTACCGCTCCAACGTGGTCAACTGGGGGATGCTCCCCTTTATCGCCTCCGGTCTGGAGCGGGTCAACCTCCAGAGCGGCGACCGGGTGTACATCCCCGGCATCCGCACCCTGCTGGAGGGGGAGGGCGACACCGTCCAGGCCAAGGTCCTGCGCCGGGACGGCGTAGAGGACAGCCTCACCCTCACCCTGCCCAACCTCACCCGGGAGGAACGGGACATTATTCTGTCCGGATGCTTAATCAATTACTACGCCCAGTAAACCGCCAGTCCCCGGCAGGGCAAAGGCGGCGGGGAATTCCCACCGCCTTCTTGTGAGTTTTCACCTCTTCACGATTTTGTAATATTTATCCTGTATCTTATTTTAAGCACATATAGCGCCACGCGCGGCTCCACCGCGGATGTACAAGGAGGTATTCTATGGCCAGCAATCCCAATTACTGTAATATTACCCCAGAAATTGAGGCCCTAGCGGCCCTTGCGGTGCAAAACAGTGCCATCGACCCGGAAGATTATGTGAAGTATGATGTGAAGCGGGGGCTTCGGGACATGAATGGCAAAGGCGTTCTGGCCGGCCTGACCGAGATCTCCGACATCGTGGCTAAGAAAATCGTCAATGGGGAGGAAGTGCCCTGCGACGGCAAACTGTACTACCGGGGCATCGACGTGGAACAGCTGGTGCAGGGCGCGTTGAAGGACGGCCGTTTCGGGTTTGAGGAAACCGCCTACCTGCTCCTGCTGGGCCATCTGCCCAGCAAGGAGGAGCTGTCCGGCTTCTGCCAGCAGCTGTCCTACTACCGCTCCCTGCCTAACAATTTTGTCCGGGATATTATCCTGAAGGCACCCAGCCACGACATCATGAACTCCCTGGCCCGCAGCGTACTCAACCTGGCCAGCTACGACGACCGGTGCGACGACATCTCCCTGCCCAACGTCATGCGCCAGTGCGTGCAGCTCATCTCCCTGTTCCCCATGCTCAGCGTTTACGGCTATCAGGCCTATAACTACAAGGAGGGCAACAGCCTGTACATCCACGCCCCCCGCCAGGACCTGTCCACGGCGGAGAACATCCTGGCCCTGCTGCGGCCCGACTCCTCCTACTCCTTTTGGGAGGCCCACGTGCTGGACATCTGCATGATCCTCCATGCCGACCACGGCGGTGGCAACAACTCCACCTTCACCACCCATGTGGTCACCTCCTCCGCCACGGACACCTACTCCTGCATGGCTGCCGCCTTGGCCTCCCTGAAGGGTCCCCGCCACGGCGGAGCCAACATCAAGGTCATCCAGATGTTTGAGGACATGAAAAAGGTGGTGCGGGACTGGAAGGACGAGGACGAGGTGCGCCGCTACCTGAAGGACCTGCTGGACAAGAATGCCTTTGACAAAGCGGGACTCATCTACGGCATGGGCCATGCGGTCTACTCCCTGTCCGATCCCCGGGCCAACCTGCTGCGCTCCTTCGTGCAGACCCTTTCCAAGGAAAAGGGGCGGGACGAGGAGTACCAGCTCTATTCCCTGGTGGAGCGGCTGGGCCCCGAGATCATCGCCGGGGAGCGAAAGATGTACAAAGGGGTGTCCGCCAACGTGGACTTCTACTCCGGCTTTGTCTACCACATGCTGGACCTACCCCTGGAGCTGTACACCCCCATCTTCGCCATGGCCCGCATCGCCGGCTGGTCTGCCCACCGCATCGAGGAGCTGATCAACATGGGCAAGATCATCCGCCCTGCCTACAAGTATGTGGGCACCCACACGGATTACATCCCTCTCACCAAGCGATAAAACGGTACTGCCGCCCGGCGCGCATCGCGCCGGGCGGCTGCTTTCTGTCTCTCCTTACGCCAGCAGCCTGGCCGCCTTCAGCCTCCGGCGCACTACAGGACCCACGGCCAGCACGACCAGCATCTTCACCAGGTCGAAGGGAATGAACGGAAGCACGCACAGCCCCATAGCGGCTCCCACGGTATAGCCGCCCTGCCAGCAGAACCAGGTGGTGCCCAACAGATAGCAAAAGGCAGTGCCCAGTATCATCCCCAGCAGATGCAGGACCCGCTTGTCCGTGCGCTCCATCACCCATCCGGAGAGCAGCGCCATGGGCAGATAGCCGATAAGATACCCCCCTGTGGGCCCCAGCAGCGCGCCGGTGCCCGCCCTATAGCCGGAAAAGACTGGCAGCCCAGCCATCCCCACCATCAGGTAGACCAGGCAGCTCACCGTCCCCCACTTCCACCCCAGCAGGTAGGCCATCAGATAAACCACCAGGGTGGCCAGGGTTACCGGCACCGGCCCAATGGGGATGGACAGCGGCCCCAGCACACACAGCACTGCCGCCATTACCCCGCACGCCGCCAGGCGGTATGCGGGCCTTTCCCTTGTCTGTTCCATTTTGGTATCTCCTCCCCACACAGTTTGCCACTTCATCCGTTCCAATTGTAAACTAAATTTTTTCCTAAGTATACAATATTCCCCCTACCCTGTCAAGCCGGCATTGCCTTTTGCCCGGAATTGTGCTATAAAAAAAGAGTCTATCCCGTGAGCAACATATGCAGGAGGCATGCCAAATGGGAAAGCTGAAATACCTGGCCCAGCGGGTCCTGAAGATGAACTACAAGGCCATGCTGGACAAAATTAACTTCATCCACAAAAAGACCGGCCGCTCCCGGCTGGCCATCTTCCGGGACATGAAGGACTGCGCGGTGAAGTATGGCGCGGGCTATATGGACTATGACCTGTTTGAGATGTACAACCTGACAGATGCGCAGCGGGACACCTATCTCACCCGGGGCCGGAACAACGCCCTGGTGGTCAAATACAATGACAAGACCCATATGGAGGACTTGGGAGACAAGATCAAGTTCAACACCCGGTTCTCAACATTTCTTCACCGGGACTGGGTGCCGGTCACTGGGGACAACCGGGAGCAGGTGCTCGCCTTTCTCTCCCGCCACCCTGTCTTCATGGCTAAGCCCGCCCAGGGCAGCTGCGGCTGGGGCATTGAAAAGCTCCAGGTATCTGATTTCCCCAGCCTGGACGCCCTTTACGGCCATCTTGCAGAGCGCGCCCCCCTGCTGGAGCTGGAGGAGATCATCGTCCAACACCCGGCGGTGGCCGCCATCTACCCCGGCTCCATCAACACCGTGCGCATGGTGACCATCCGTGGGGAGAGCGGCCGAGTATATCTGGTCACCGCCATGTTCCGCATCGGCAACGGAAAGTTCGTGGACAACTTCAATAGCGGCGGCATGGTGGCCCCCATGGACCCGGAGACGGGCACTGTCATTGACCGGGCGCTGGACAAGCAGAAAAACCTGTATGAAAACCACCCCGCCACCGGAACTCCCATCAAGGGCTTCCGATTCCCCGACTGGGACAAGGCCAGGACTCTGGTAGAGCAGGCCGCCCAGGTTATCCCGGAGGTGGGCTATGTGGGCTGGGACGTGTGCTTCACCCCAGAGGGGCCCTGCCTGGTGGAGGGCAACCAGTTCCCCGGCCACGACATCTACCAGCTTCCCGTCCACACCCCGGACAAGATCGGTATTATGCCCCGGTTCCGGGCCATTGAGGAGCAGGAGAAAAAACTGAAAGAACAAAAGGGATAAAACGGCCCCCGGCGCTTGAAGCGCCGGGGGCCGTTTTATCAATCGGTTTATTGTTTTTCCCCATCCACATAGACGGCCTTCAGGTTCAGCTCGTGATCCAGCACCAGAAGGTCGGCGGCTTTGCCGGTGGCAATATAGCCTACATCCTTGAGTCCCACCGCCAGGGCAGGGGCGGTGGAGGCAGCGTACAGCGCGTCTGCCAGGGGTAGGCCGAAGGCCACCACATTGCGCACCGCGTCCAACAGGGAGATGGAGGACCCGGCCAGGGTGTCCGTGCCCAGCAGGGTAGCCTTGTGGTTCTTCACTTCAATGGGCTGGCCCCCCAGCTCGTACTGGCCATCGGGCATCCCCGCACAGCGCAGGGAGTCAGAGATCAGGTCCAGCTTGTCTCCGTACAGCTTGTGCACCAGCCGGATGACGGCAGGGTGGATGTGAAGTCCGTCGCAGATGAGCTCCACGCTGGCCCCCGCGTCCAGAGCGGCAGCAATGATGCCGGGCTTGCGGTGGTGCAGGCCCTCCATGCCGTTGAACAGGTGGGTGGCGTGGCTGGCCCCCCGGGCAAAGGCCTCCATGGCCTGGTCATAGGTGCAGGAGGTGTGGCCCAGGGACACGGTGGCCCGCTGGGAGACATAGCCGATGAAGTCCATGGCACCCTCCTCCTCGCAGGCCACGGTGACCAGACGCACCTGACCGCCGCTGGCCTCATTGAGCCGGTCGAACAGGGCGGCGTCGGGCAGGTGGAGGTTTTCCGCCGCCTGGGCCCCCCGCTTGGCAAAGCTGAGGAAGGGCCCTTCCAGGTGCACACCGGCGCACTTGGCTCCGCCAGCCCGGGTGAAGTCCCGGATGGCGTGCATGGCAGGGGTGAGCACCTCTTCCTTTAACGTCATGGTGGTAGCCAGGTAGGAAGTCACGCCATGGGCCGCATAAAAATCGGCCATGGGTTGGAGCCCCTTGGGCTTGCCATCCGAGAAATCCTCCCCCATAGCCCCGTGGGTGTGGATGTCCACAAAGCCGGGGACCACATAGCAGCCCTGGGCGTCCAGACTGGCCTCCCCCTCCAGCCTGCCCACGGCGGTGATTGTCTTGTCAAAGCGGATGTCGGCCTCCACAAAGGACTTGCCGACCAGAATCTTCGCGTTTTTAATGAGCACCATTCATGAAACTTCCTTTCCCATTCTCAGTTAAGGGGGATTTCCTTTTTGAGTTTAGGCAGGGACGCGGCGGCCATAGACTGGCCCACCCTGCGGAACTTCTCGTCGGGCAGCTCAGGCAGCATCCTACCCTCCAGCTCGGGGTACTCGTCGGCGAGCACCTGCTTGCAGGTCTCCAGAATGACGTCGCCCCCCTTACCGCTCATCACCCGTCCCAGCAGCAGCACATGGCGGCAGCCATAGAGGTCATAGTAGTAGGCCAGGGTGTGGCCCAGGTACACGCCGATGGAGCGGTAGACCGCGGCCGCCCGGTCGTCCCCCTCCTCCATGAGCTGCTGCACTGCCTTCAGCTTCTCCGCCGGGGACAAAGACTCGTCCAGTTCAATGCCCGCCCGGGGGGCCAGTTTGATGACCCCGTCCTGGGAAAAGTACTTCACTCCGCAGCCGATGTCCCCGGACCACTCATCGGCCATAGCGTCGGCGTTTACATCCACCGGCATGAAGGCCAGCTCGTTGAGCCAGCCGGTGATGTTGCCCTTCTCGTCCACATAGCCCACGGCCTCGCTGGTGCCCATGGCAATGCCCAGCACGCTGTTGTCCTCCAGGCTCATGGCCCCGGCCAGGGCGGATACGTCGCCGTCGTTGCACACCGCGAAGGGCACATCCCCGAAGGTGTCGTGAATCGCCCGGATATAGATATCCTTCACCTTGGCGTCAAACTCCTCCTTGGGCACCTTCAGGAACAGGGAGGCCACCATGGTGCGGTCGTTGATGTACACCCCCGCGGAGCTCACACCCACCCCGTCCACCCGGGGCATGTGCTCAGCGGCAGACTTCAGCGCCGAAACAATTCCATCATAGTGGTACTGGGGATCAGCGGTGATTTTGGGGAACCACACCACCTCCTCGGAGAACACGGTCTCCCCGTCCACCACAGCGGACACCTTCCGGTCGGAGCCGCCCGCGTCAAAGCCGATGCGGCAGCCGTCCATGTGCCGGCCGATGGCCTGGGACACGTCGTGCTCGGCGGGTACCTGGTCGCACAGCACCACCTCAAAGGGCCGCTCATACACCCCGGCCATGAAGTCCGCGTCAAAGGCCCGCGCCCCGGTGGGGGCGTAGGTCTCCTGAAGGTACCTGCCCACCTTCTCATCCCCGGCCACATAGACCTTCCAGCCCCCCTTCATCCACAACATGGATTTGAGCAGACGGTCCATATAGTAGCAGTCCGCCTCGTACCACTCGTCGGTGCCGTGGATGAAGGTCCGGCATACCGCTACCTGGCCCCGGTCCCGCTCCACCGCGATGGCCACCGGTTTCGCGGTATCTTTCAGAAACGCCTGGTTGAACCGGAGCACCGGGAAAAAGTCAGGATCCAGCTCTGGGATGTTTTTCAGGGAAACCTCAATGCCCAGTTTATTCATAAAGGCAATCCTCCTAAACGCTCTTTCCGAATTTTCACAGCCATTATACCACATCTTGTCCAAACTGTCACCAGATTTCTCCCGCTTTTTCGTCTTTTTCACTGCGCCGTGATAAATTGAAAAAGGTGGGCAAACATGGTACAGTACTATCATCATGTTATTTCCAGATCCAGATAAGGAGTGGTTTCCATGTCTTTGGACCGGGCCATGCCCCATCTTTCCCGGTTTGGCCTGGAGGACCGGGTCAAGCTGTTTGACGTCTCCAGCGCAACCGTGGAGCTGGCCGCCCAGGCGGTGGGCTGCCAGCCCGAGCGCATCGCCAAGACCCTGTCCTTCCTGCTGCCGGAGGGTCCCGTGCTCATCCTGGCCGCCGGGGACGCCCGGATTGACAACGGCAAGTACAAAGCCCGCTTCCACACCAAGGCCAGAATGATCCCCCACGACGAGGTGGAACCGCTTATCGGCCACGGCGTGGGCGGCGTGTGCCCCTTTGGGGTGAACGAGGGCATACCGGTCTATCTGGACGAGAGCCTGCGGCGGTTTGACGTGGTCTATCCCGCCGCCGGTACGCCTAACTCCGCTGTGGAACTCTCCCTGGAGGAACTGGAGCGGGCCTCCCAGGCTTCCGGCTGGGTGGACGTGTGCAAGGACTGGGGATGAGCCCTCCTCTTCCATCTTTACAGAGGGCAAAAAAGCTGGTACAATCATAATCAGTCGAACCGACCGAACACTTTCCCGGGCCGTCCAGGCCTGGCGGGTCTCCCAGCGGCGGGAGGAACCGCCCGCTCCCCCGCCCACTTCATAGCCACAAAGCCGAGCTCCGGGCCGCATGGCCCGGAGCTCGGCTTTTCACTTCCCTCCCCGCCGCTTTCGGGTCAGATACCCCTCTAAAATCAGGGTCGCAGCTACAGCGTCCACGGTCTTTTTGTGGCTCTTCATCTTCTTGCCCCCGGCGTGGAGGATCTGATGGGCCTCGATGGTGGTGCGCCGCTCGTCCCAGAGGTGGACCGGCATTCCGGTTTTCTCCTCCAATTTGGCAGCAAAGGCCCGGTAGAGCTCTGCCCGTAGACCCTCGGTACCGTCCATGTTCCGGGGAAAGCCCATCACCAATTCGTCCACACCGTGTTCCCCAATCAGCCTGGCCAGCTCGGCCAGCACTTGCTCCGCCCGCCGGCTGTGGATCACGGTGGTGAAACCCGCCAGCATGCCGGTGGCGTCAGAGATCGCCACCCCCGTCCGGGCGTCTCCGTAGTCTATGGCCATCACGCGCACGGCCCTCTCCCCCCTCTCTGGTTTTTACACATTATAAAAGATAAATTTTGGCTTGACAAGCCCCTTGCGGTGTGATAGGATGGTTGTACCTGTGAGCAGGGCTTTCTTTTTGCGCGCATTTTTACGGGATGGGCGCAAAAACCCTCTTCCCCGTTTTCGTGGCCACAGGGAGGCAAACATGCCGGTCCCCCGTAGTTTTCTCAGGGCGGTTCGCGCCCTTTTGAAACGCTGGAACCGGTATCGGCCGGTCCGGCGTTTTTTCGTCGGCGGCTAAATTCAAAAGGAGGTGCCGAATATGGCGAAAGCCGGTAACCGTGTGAAGATTACGCTGCGTTGTTCCGAGTGCAAGCAGCGCAACTACAACACCAACAAGAACAAGCGCAACACCACTGAGCGTCTGGAGCTCAACAAGTACTGTCCCTTCTGCAGAAAGCACACTCTGCACGTGGAAACCAAGTAATGAGCCTGCGCTCAAAGAAAGAAGGGTAAATCTGAATGTCTGAACTGGAAAAGCGAGCTGAGTCCAAGGATACCGAGTCCGTAAACTCCAAGAAATCCCAGGACAAGGCCAAAACCCCCGCCAAGAAAAAGGACAAGAAGCCCAACCGCGTCGCCCGCTGGTTCAAGGATCTTCGGGGTGAGCTGAAGAAGGTCACCTGGCCCACCGGTAAGGACACCCTGAAAAACGTGGGCACCGTCATCCTGTGCGTTCTCATCGTGGGCGTGTTTATCTGGGTCTTTGACTTTGTTGCCCGGCAGGTAGTTGAAGCCCTGCTCAACCTCTTCCGTTAAGGGGTCCTTACCATGGCTGACGAACTGAAGTGGTATGTGGCCCACACCTACTCCGGCTATGAGAATACCGTGGCCGCCTCCATTGAGCGGGCTGTAGAAAACCGCAATATGCACGATCTCATCACTGAGGTATCTATTCCCCTGGAAACGGTCACCGAGATCACGGAAAACGGTCCGAAAACCGTGGAGCGCAAGGTATTCCCCGGCTATGTGCTGGTGAAGATGGTCATGACCGATGACACCTGGCACCTGGTGCGCAACATTCGGGGCGTCACCGGCTTTGTGGGCGCGGCCAACAAGGCCATCCCCCTCACCGACGACGAGATCGCCGCCCTGGGCGTGGAGAAGCACGAGGTGGTTGTCGCTTATGACGTGGGCGACAGCGTGAAGATCACCGACGGCGCCCTGGAGTCCTTCATCGGTACGGTGGAAGAGGTGGATAAAGACCGGGGCAAGGTCCGGGTAGTCGTGTCCATGTTCGGCCGGGAGACCCCGGTGGAACTGGAACTGGACCAGGTGGAACCGGTTTCTTAACAGAAGCGCGGAGCCATCGTGAGCAGCGGGCTAAGACGGTACGCAGGACGGATGCGGGGTGGCGCAGCCGCAACGCAGGAGTGCGAATGTACCAGATTAGAGCCGCGTGGCGAAAAGGCGAAGCGTGACACCAAGCAGCGCGGAACACATACGCGCGCAAGCATCGGCAGGCCGGGCCTGCCGTCCCGTGGGAGGAGCGTTCCCCGCTCCGTCACCACCACATCTTATGAGGAGGTGCTGTTTCAAATGGCACAGAAAGTTACTGGATACGTTAAATTGCAGATTCCCGCCGGCCAGGCAACTCCCGCCCCCCCTGTGGGCCCCGCCCTGGGCCAGCACGGCGTCAACATCGCCGCCTTTACCAAAGAGTTCAACGAGCGCACTAAGAAGGATATGGGTCTGATCATCCCCGTGGTCATCACCGTGTACGCCGATCGCTCCTTCACCTTCATCACCAAGACTCCTCCCGCCGCCGTGCTCATCAAGAAGGCCTGC
>DVKM01000053.1 GCA_018716015.1 Candidatus Enterenecus stercoripullorum
TGGCCAAGGCCCGGGGCCGCAAGGCCTCTCTGCTGGCCCTGGTGGATAAGATCCAGGAGCTGGGCACTGACCCAGCCAGCCAGACCATGTACGTCAGCCACAGCGCCTGCCTGGAGGACGCCCAATTTGTGGCCGACGAGGTGAAAAAGCGCTATGGGGTCAAGGAGGTTATCATCAACAGCATCGGCCCCGTCATCGGCGCCCACACCGGACCGGGGTGTGTGGCCCTGTTCTTCACCGGCAGCAAGCGGTGAGCGTTTTCCCCATCCGAAAAATACACGCCAAAAGGGAGTGCCCGAGGGCACTCCCTTTTGCAATCTAGTTATAAATGGAATCAGTCCACCAGTTTGTCCAGTTCCTTGATGTACTCGGTATCGCTGGCCACCTGGTGGTTGGCCTGCTTGGCGTACAGGTTCACCGATACCTGGGACTTCTTGATGGGCTGCATGGTACCCGCGCCAGCCACGCAGCCGCCGGGACAGGCCATGCCCTCCAGCAGGTAGCCGGGATACTTGCCCGCCACCGCCGCCTGCATCATCTTGCGGCACTCCCGCAGCCCCTCGGCGGAGGCCACCTTCACCTCGGTGCCGGGAGAACGGGACTGGATGACACCCACCACCGCCTTGGCCACACCGCCGGACACGGCGAAGTTGCGCCCGTCGGTGGAGGCGTCGTTGACGCCGTTAGGATCTTCCTCGATGGACTCCAGGTCCAGGTGCTTGGCGGCAAAGATGCCGGTCATCTCCTCAAAGGTGAGTACAAAATCCACCTCGCTGCGCACGCTCTTGCGCATGGCTTCCAGCTTCTTGGCGGCGCAGGGACCGATAAATACCACTTTGGCGTTAGGGTGCTGATGCTTGATGAGCCGGGCGGTGAGGGTCATGGGGGTGAGGGCCATGGAGATGCAGTTGGCGTGCTCAGGGAACATCTTCTTGGCCATGACCGACCAGGCGGGACAGCAGGAGGTACCCATGAAGGGCAGCTCGTCGGGCACTTCTTTCATGAAGTCCTCCGCCTCCTGGGTGGCGCACAGGTCGGCGCCGATGGCCACCTCAAACACGTCGGCAAAGCCCAGCTGCTTCATGGCGGCCCGCAGTTTACCCGGGGTGACCTTGGGGCCGAACTGGCCTACGAAGGCGGGGGCCACGGCGGCGTACACCCGCTCGCCGGACTGGATGGCCCGGATGACTTGGAAGATCTGGGACTTGTCGGCGATGGCGCCAAAGGGGCAGTTGACCAGACACATGCCGCAGGACACGCACTTGTCGTAGTCAATGTTGGCCTTGCCGTTGGCGTCGCTGCTGATGGCGTCTACGCCGCAGGCCTTGGCGCAGGGGCGCTCCATAATGATAATGGCGTTGTAGGCGCAGACATCAGCGCAGCGGCCGCACTTGATGCACTTCTCCTGGTCAATATGGGAGCGGCCGTTGTATCGGTCCAGCTTGATGGCCTCGGTGGGGCACACCTCCTCGCAGGGATGGGCCAGACAGCCCTGGCAGCCCTCGGTGACCAGCACCTTCTTCTCCGCGCAGCCGTTGCAGGCGAACTTGATAATGTTGATCAGCGGGGGGGTATAGTAGGTTTCGGCCCGGTCGGCGGCCTCGATATTGTCCGAGAGCGGGGCGTGCTCAGAGGCGCTGCGGCAGGGCAGGCCCATAGCCAGGCGAAGGCGCTCTCCTATGATGGCCCGTTCCAGGAACACATCGTTGCGGTAATTGCCCACCTCGCCGGGGATAATTTTATAGGGAAGCTCCTCGATCCGCTTGTCCACCGGCCATTCGGTATGGTAGGCCATCCGGGCCACCTCCCGGAAAACCCGATGGCGGAGCTCTTGAATTCTGGTCTCGATACCTCTCATGAGTAATCCGTCCTTCCATGTATCACCGGCAGCCGCGGCATCGCCGCGGGAGCGGTGTTCTGTTTGCGTACATACTATATCGGAGAACGAAGAGTTTGTCAATAAAAAAACAAAGAGTGGGACGGTTTTGGCCGCCGAAACACAAAAAGAAAGACATGCTGCAAAGCATGTCTTTCTTTTTGGTGACCCGTCGGGGACTCGAACCCCGGACCTTCGCCTTAAAAGGGCGTTGCTCTACCAACTGAGCTAACGGGTCATGTCCTACGTTTGTGCGTGACATTCCCTGTGATCCCCCCGCGAACCCGGCGCAGCGGGCCGCGTGGGGTAAGATGGGTTGGCTGGGATGGTTGGACTCGAACCAACGAATGCGGGAGTCAAAGTCCCGTGCCTTACCACTTGGCTACACCCCAATGAGGAAAGAGCGGGAAGGGCCGGAGCGGACGCTCCGGCCCTCAGCCACGGTATGGGGTGGGTAATGGGGCTCGAACCCACGACACCCGGAACCACAATCCGGTGCTCTGCCAGCTGAGCTATACCCACCGTATTGACCTGTTGCGCTGTTTAAGCGGAAATCGGAGGATGCGCAGCTCCACAACAGGCGGCAAAATTGGCACGCCTGAAGGGACTCGAACCCCTGACCCACTGCTTAGAAGGCAGTTGCTCTATCCACCTGAGCTACAGGCGCGTATGGAGCGGGTGATGGGAATCGAACCCACGCGACCAGCTTGGAAGGCTGG
>DVKM01000054.1 GCA_018716015.1 Candidatus Enterenecus stercoripullorum
AGTACTTTGAGGTCTGCTCCTGCTCCAACCTGGGCGACGCCCAGGCCCGCCGCCTGAAGATGCGGGTGAAGGGAGAGCGGGGCACCTACCTGCCTCATACCCTGAACAACACCGTGGTGGCCCCCCCCCGGATGCTCATTGCCTTCCTAGAAAACAACCTCCAGGCCGACGGCACGGTGAAGATCCCCGAAGTGCTCTGGCCCTATATGGGCGGTACCCAGGTGCTGGTTCCCAAGCACTGAGTCATACCAGAACTCGCCTTGCAGCGATCTGCTTTCCGTGCGCCCACAAGGCACTGGAAAAATGTGCTAGGTGTCAGACAAGGCTTAGGAACAAGCCCTGTTCATTTCAGTTGAGATAATTATACCATTTGTATAATAGAGAGAAAATACACTATGAAAAACTTTTGGAAAGAATTTAAAATCTTCATCAACAAGGGCAACGTCCTGGGGCTGGCGGTGGGCGTCATCATCGGCGGCGCGTTTTCCACCATCACCACCTCCCTGACCAACGACATCATCATGCCCATCGTGTCCATCTTTTTGGGGGGCGTGGACTTCTCCACAATGAGCGTGGCCCTGCCCACTTTCTTCCCCCTGGAGGAGGGCGCGGCGCCCAACACGCTGAACTACGGCAGCTTTCTCTCCGCCGTCATCAACTTTCTGATCCTCGCCCTGGTGGTGTTCTTGATCGTCAAAGTGGTGAACAAGGCCATATCCCTGGCCAAAAAGAAGGAGGAGGAAGTTCCCCCCGCCCCACCGGAACCTTCCAATGAGGAAAAGCTTCTCATGGAGATCCGGGATCTGCTGAGAGAGCAGAACAACCGCTGACCACTCCACATCAAGGAGGTTATCATGGCCGATTCGGAACACAATCAGGAGCAGTCCTCCTACACCCCCGCCTCCTTCGAGAAGCGGACGGCGGCCTGGATGGGCATTGCCTATGTACTGATGCTACTGTTTCTCATCACCTTTTATATCTTCACCGGAAAGGAGATGCCGGGTACTTTTCCCCTGTTTCTCCTCCCAGTAGCGGTGGCCGGCATCGTCCTTGCTATCTACCGGCAGAGCAAAGGCACCGCCCCCGGCGGCATTGTCCTTACGGTGATTATCGTGGCACTCTGCCTGGCCGCCATGGTTTTCGGCCTACTGCTAGGTGCTCCGGCGGTGGTACACGCCATCCAGACCGCCTATGACTGAGGCCATGGAAATGGAAGCCCTCATCACCTCCGGCCTGGAAGCGATGGGGTTGACGGGCAGCGTGCCCCAGAACGCCCCCGCCCTGCTGGCCCGGTACGGAGGTGCGCTACTGGAGAAAAACCAGGTGATGAACCTCACCGCCATAACCGATCCCCGGGACGTGGCCACCCTGCACATGCTGGACTGCGCTCCCCTGCTGGAATGCGGACAGTTTTCCGGCAAAACCCTTATCGACGTGGGAACCGGGGCGGGTTTTCCCGGTATGGTGCTCAAGCTGCTGACACCAACCCTATCCGTCACTCTGCTGGACAGTCTGCAAAAGCGCCTGGACTGGCTGGAAGGCCTAGCTGCGGATTGGGGGCTGTCCGGTGTGACGGTCCTCCATGGCCGGGCGGAGGAGGCCGGTCATGACTCTGCCCTGCGGGAGCAGTTTGATTTTGCCACCGCCCGGGCGGTGGCGGATCTGCGCCTGCTCAGTGAGCTGTGCCTCCCCTTTGTCAAGGTGGGGGGGCGGTTCCTGGCCATGAAGAGCGTGGACAGCGAGAAAGAGACCGCCGCCGGCCTCCCCGGCATCCAGCGCCTAGGCGGAAAGCTCCTGGGGGTGTATGATTACCCCATCCCACACACCCAGGTGACCCATCGGGTGGTAGTGGTGGAGAAATGTCATGCCACCCCCCCTGCCTACCCCCGCCGCTGGTCCAAGATGCAAAAGCAGCCTTTGTAGGAATTTCCCGCATCTCCCCGCCCTGGGATCCGCGGCGCGCCGCCGCATTTTGCCCGTTGTATTTTGTACTTTTGACTTTCGTGTCTTTTGGATAATTTTATTCATTTTTCTGTTGCTATCTTTGTCTATTTGTGATATGATTTTTTGTGTGTGGGAAGGAGGAGCCCTATGGGAACCGCCATTATGGTAACATCGGGAAAGGGCGGCACCGGCAAGACCTCCCTGACCGCCGGGGTGGCCTCCTGTCTGGCCGCTCTGGGACACAGGGTGCTGTGCATCGATCTGGATATCGGCCTGCGCAATCTGGATATTGCCCTGGGTCTGGCGGACCGGGCGGTCATGGACTTCAGCGACGTCATGGCCCGCCGCTGCCCCCTCCTCACCGCTTCCATTGAGCACCCGGACATCCGGGGCCTGTATCTGCTAACCGCACCGCTTTCCCTGGACGACCCGGATTCGGACGCCTTTTGCACTCTGGTTGCGGACGCCAAGGACTGCTTCGATTTTGTTTTCATGGACTCCCCCGCCGGTTTGGGCGTAGGGTTCCAGCTGGCCATGGCAGCGGCAGACCGGGTGGTGGTGGTGTCCGCCACCGACCCCGCAGCCTTGCGGGACGCCCAGATGGCAGTGTCCCAACTTGTGGGGCAGGTGGAACAGCTGCATCTGGTGATGAATCGGGTCCAGCCCAAGCTAATAGGCAAGCTGCGCACCTCCATTGACAACGCCATGGACGCCGCCGGTCTGCCCCTGCTGGGGGTAGTCCCGGAGGATCAGATGGTGACCATGGCCGCCGCCTCCGGTGTTCCTCTGACACTCATGACATACCAAGGCGCGGCGCCCGCCTATCTGAATATCGCGCGGCGGCTGTTGGGCCGCAGGGTGCCTCTGCTGCGCATCCGCTGACTTTCGCAAACAGAAAGGATGAGTTTCCTCATGAATATCGCATTGATGAGCCATGATAACAAGAAGGAGTTAATGGTGCAGTTCTGTATCGCCTACTGTGGTATCCTGGCCAAGCACACCGTGTGCTCCACCAACCGCACCGGCCGGCTGGTGGCGGAGGCTACCGGATTACCCGTCCAGCTGTTCCTTTCCCATGCCCACGGCGGCAGCCAGCAGATCGGCGCCCGCATCGCCTACGACGAAATCGATATGGTACTGTTCTTCAACGATCCCAACTCTGACGAGTTGGATCGAGACATGCGCTATATCACCAACCTGTGCGACCAGCACAACGTCCCCTTCGCCACCAACGCCGCCACTGCGGAAATGCTGATTCACGGCCTGGCCCGGGGCGATTTGAGCTGGAGGGAGCTAATCAAACCCAGCACACCGCTGAAGGTATGATCCATTTATCACCGCTGTGACACCGGATGAGTAGCGTCCACACCGCCGGACAGAGAGAGTACGAGTGCGAAGCCGTCGTGAGCAGCGAGCTTGGACTGGAGCGAGCTTTGCAAACCAGGAAGCATGACATGTTTCCGTGTGCAAAGCGAGTGGAAAGGAAAGCGAGCGTTGCGAACAGGCGGAACCTAACGCCACGCTGAGAGTACTTACGGCAAGGAGGACAGGAAAGACGCCGGCGGAGCGGGCCCGGAGACGGGCGCGGTCCCCTTCCCGCAACAGAAGGTTCAAGGGCGCGCTTTGCGCGCCAAACGTGGGTGGCACCACGAAGTATTGCCTGGGCAATGCTCTCGTCCCATGAACATCAGCCATGGGATGGGAGCATTTTTCATCCCCCATAAAATGGATCCATTTTGTAATTTTCAATATTATTATTTTAAGGAGTAATAAATATGGCAAGACAAAAACCCCGCACTCTGTCCGGTTTCATGGAACTGCTGCCGGAAAAACAGGTGCAGTTTGACCGCATGATGGAGCTGCTGCGCCGCTCCTACTCTCTCTATGGCTTCACCCCGCTGGACACTCCCATCATCGAGGCCAGTGAGGTATTGTTGGCCAAGGGCGGCGGTGAGACAGAAAAGCAGATGTACCGCTTCACCAAGGGGGATACCGACCTGTCCCTACGCTTTGACCTGACGGTTCCCCTGGCCAAGTATGTAGCTCTGCACTACGCCGACCTGTCCTTCCCCTTCCGCCGGTTTCAGATCGGCAAGGTCTACCGGGGAGAGCGGGCCCAGCGGGGGCGGTTCCGGGAGTTTTACCAGGCGGATATTGACGTCATCGGAGACGGCAAGCTGGACATCGTCAACGAGGCGGAGATTCCCTCCATCATCTACAACACTTTCACCGCCCTGGGCCTGCGCCGCTTCCAGATTCGGGTGAACAACCGGAAGATCCTCAACGGCTTTTACGCCATGCTAGACCTGACGGACAAGGCCGCCCACATCATGCGCACTGTGGACAAGCTGGACAAGATTGGCCCGGATCAGGTGCGTCAACTGCTGATGGATGAGGAAATCGGCCTTACCCAGAAGTCCGCAGACGAGATTCTAACATTAATCTCCATCAAGGGCAGCAACGGCGAAGTTCTCTCCGCCCTGAATGGTTATCGGGGTAGGAACGAGATGTTTGACCAGGGCCTGGACGAGCTGACTACCGTGGTGAACTACCTGTCCGCTTTTGGGGTGCCCGAGGACCACTTCGCCGTGGATCTCACCATCGCCCGGGGGCTGGACTACTACACCGGCACGGTCTATGAGACCACCATGCTGGATCACCCGGAGATCGGCTCCATCTGTTCCGGGGGAAGGTATGATAACTTAGCGGAATATTATACCGATAAACAACTGCCCGGCGTCGGCATTTCCATCGGTCTGACCCGCTTATTCTTTGTCTTGGAGGATCAGGGCTATCTCAATAACCAGATGAACACCGCACCCGCTGACGCACTCATCCTCCCCATGACCGAGGATCTGGCCCCCGCCATCGCCGCGGCCACCACCTTGCGCCAAGCAGGCATCCGGGCCCAGCTGTACACCGAGCAGAAGAAGTTCAAACAGAAGATGAGTTATGCTGACAAGATTGGCGTACCCTATGTGGTGTTCCTGGGAGAGGACGAGGTCCGGCAGGGCGCCGTCTCAATCAAGGATATGTCCACCGGGGAGCAGCAGACGATATCTTTGGACGGGGCCGTCACCCTCATTCAGTCCGAAATTGCCCGACGGGCCAACGTGGCCCCCATCCGGGAACCCGGCGATCCCGCCCACACCTGAGGCCTTCACCGGATGATGACCTGTTTTCTCTGAAAAAATTAATACAATTTATAATTTATTTTTAAAATATTGCTATTTGGAGTTGATTTAACATGGTTCAATCACGCACCCACACCTGCGGGGAGCTTCGCCTGGAGCACGCAGGACAGACCGTCACTCTGGCGGGCTTTCTGGAGAACATCCGGGAGGTGGGACAGAATCTGGCCTTTGTGGTCCTGCGGGACTTCTACGGCATCACCCAGGTGGTGCTGGAGACGGAAGAGATGATCGCGGCGGTCAAGGGCCTGAACAAGGAGTCCACCATCCAGGTTACGGGTATTGTCCGAGAGCGGAACAGCAAAAACCCCAAACTGCCCACCGGGGACATTGAAGTGGTCCCCTCTGAGATCAAAGTGCTTGGCCGCTGTCGCCACAACGAGCTGCCTTTCCAGATCAACCGCAGCCGGGAGGCGGACGAGTCCCTTCGGCTGAAGTACCGCTATCTGGACCTGCGCAACCCGGAGGTGAAGGGCAACATCATCCTGCGCTGCAACGTGGTGGCCGCTCTCCGCGCGGCCATGCTGGGGGAGGGCTTTTTGGAGATTACCACCCCCATTCTCACCGCCTCCTCCCCCGAGGGCGCCCGGGACTACCTGGTACCCAGCCGGAAGCACCCCGGTAAGTTCTACGCCCTGCCCCAGGCTCCCCAGCAGTTCAAGCAACTGCTCATGGCCTCAGGATTTGACAAGTACTTCCAGATCGCACCCTGCTTCCGGGATGAGGACGCCCGGGGCGACCGCTCCCCCGGCGAGTTCTACCAGCTGGACATGGAGATGGCCTTCGCCAGTCAGGACGACGTGTTCGCCGTGCTGGAGCGGGTACTGCCTCCTATTTTCTCCAAATACGGCACTTATAACGTGGCCTCTGAGGCCCCCTTTGTCCGCATCCCCTATCTGGAGGCCATGGACAAGTACGGCTCAGACAAGCCCGATCTGCGCATCGACCTCACTCTACAGGACGCCACCCAGCTGTTGGCCGGCTGCGGCTTCGGCCCCTTTGAGGGCAATACCGTCAAGGCCATTGTGGTCACCGATTTCACCGGCACCCGCAAGCAGATCGACGGCCTGTGCAATGAGGTGGAGATCCAGTCTGGGGAGAAGGCCTACTGGTTCCGCTATGATGAGAACGGCGAGATCGTGGGGGGTATTTCCAAGTTTGTCCAGCCCATCAAGGATCAGGTGGTGGAGGCTCTGGGGCTGATCCCCGGCTGCTTTGTAGGCCTCACTGCCGGCAAACTGCTCACCGCCCAGAAGACCGCCGGCGTGCTGCGCAATAAGCTGGGCGCCTTCTGCCCCAACCACATGGACAAGGAGCGGTACGAGTTTTGCTGGATCGTGGACTTTCCCATGTATGAGATCGGCGAGGAGTCGGGCCAGCTGGAGTTCTGCCACAACCCCTTCTCCATGCCCAACGGCGGTCTGGATATCCTAAAGAAGGCCGCCGCGGGTGAGGTGGATCCTTTGACCATCACCGCCTACCAATACGACCTGGTGTGCAACGGGGTGGAGCTGTCCTCCGGCGCGGTGCGAAACCACGATCCGGAGATTATGCTGGAGGCCTTCCAGTTGGTACGCCTGGGGGAGGAGGACGTGAAGTCCAAGTTCCCTGCCATGTACAACGCCTTCACCTACGGCGCGCCCCCCCACGCGGGCATCGCCCCCGGCGTGGACCGCATGGTCATGCTGCTGGCCGGGGAGGACTCCATCCGGGAGATCATCCCCTTCCCCATGAATAAAAACGCCCAGGATGTGATGATGGGGGCTCCGTCCTTTGTGGATCCCAAGCAGCTAGCCGAGCTGAACATCGTCTGCACCACAAAAGAAGAAGATTGATTGCAAAAAAAGGAACGCTGACCCACATCAGCGTTCCTTTTTTGCAGTTGTCCCGGCCTCAACAGCCGCCTTTTTCTCTCAACTTCTGCCACTGCGCCACCGCCAACTCATCACAGCGGTTGTTGTATGGATTGGTGGCATGGCCCTTGACCCAGTGGAGGTTGACCTGGTGACGCTCACACAGCTCCAGCAGCTGCTCCCAGAGATCTGGATTCAAGGCGGGTTTTTTGTCCCCTTTCACCCAGCCCCTGGCCTGCCAGCTCCGAGCCCAGCCCTTTTCCAGGGCGTCTATGACATATTTGGAGTCAGAGTACAGCTCCACCTGACAGGGCTCTTTCAGGGCTTCTAGCCCTTTGATGACCGCAGTGAGCTCCATTCGGTTGTTGGTGGTGGAGGGCTCTCCACCGCTCATCTCCTTTTTATGCTCCCCATACATCAGGATGGCACCCCACCCGCCGGGGCCGGGATTTCCGGAGCAGGCCCCGTCCGTATATAACGTCACAAGTTTCATCGGCTCCTCCTTTGGGTGGGATTTTGCGCGAAGCGGAAACCCCAAATGGTTCAAGCATCTTTTTTGGAAAACTGGCAGATGGCTAGACAGGCCAGACCAATGCCCAACATACCAAGGGCGGAATTGGTGTCGATCTGCCTCAGGAAGGACAGCACCACCACAGCGATCCCCATGGCGGCGGCCACCCCTTTCAAAATCATGTCCACCAGGGCCCCCGCCTTCTCCCCGCCGTCCTGGGCCTGGGCGCCAGCTTTGACCTGCATCAGCTCATCCACAGAAATTTCAAAGATCTCCGCCAGCCTGGGCAGAGAGCTGACGTCCGGAAAGGACAGGTCCCGCTCCCACTTGGATACCGCCTTGTCGGTCACCCCCATTTGCTCCGCCAACTCCAGCTGGGTCATTCCCCTCTCCTTGCGCAGGGCGGCGATCATGGCTCCAAAGGTCTGTTTTTTCATGGGATCAGCACTCCTTTTGTTTGATACCTGTATCCTAACATATCCTCCACAAAAGACTCAACCGACGGAAAGTTTCCCCTGGTCGACCCACAGTTTAAGCCTAGTTTCCTCCGGTTTACGGCAAGTTTCCCCACCCTGTCCACCCTGCGCGCGCTCATTCTCCAGGGGTTATTCAAACAGTATGGGAAAGACAGAGCGCGAATGACTTTCTTCGCGCTCTGTCCCCTTTTGCTCAGCTTTCTTCAAAATCCACAATGTTTTCCTCAATGCTCTGAAGTAGACAGTAATTTAATTTCTTGAACCCGGATCATAAATCTCGCAGAATCTCCTTACGCTTCCGGTCATATTCCTCCTGGGTGAGCAGCCCTGCATCCTTCAGGCTTTTGAGCTGCTCCAACCGGCCCTTCGCGTCCAGCGTGTTGGTTGGAATGGAATACTTTTGGCCGTCGGTATGGGTTTCCTCTTCCTCAGTATAGATCTCCATGGTCGGTACGCCTTTCTTTCCAAAGGCGTTCATTCCATTGACTACCGTAATGGCCACCGCCATTCCTGTCCAGAGCAGCCCGAATAGCCCGAAAGCCGGAAGCACCGCAAACAACCCGATACAAATGAATATGATACCCACGATAAAGCCCATCACCGACTGGACCCGGCCCGGTTTGATCCGAATGTTCCTTCTGTCCATTTCCATCCCCCCCCAGCTTTTTTTATTCCTGATTCTGTTCCTCTTCAGCGCTCTGTGTGGAATCGTTCTCCGACTCCTTATCCGCCAGGGCCATGGCGATGACCCGATCGCCCTCCTCCTTCAGGCGCATGACGATAACGCCCTGGGTGGCCCGGCCCGCCAGCCGGATGGACTCCACCCCGGTGCGCAGCAAGGTACCGGACTGGGTGACCAGCAGCAGGTCCTCCGTGCCGTCCACCACCTTGATGCCCACTACCCGGCCGGTTTTGGAGGTGACGGCATAGTTCTTGATACCAATGCCGCCCCGATTGGTGATGCGGTAATCCTCCACGGGGGTGCGCTTGCCGTAGCCGTGCTCGGTGATGGTGAGCACCGCCCTGCCCTGGGTGGCCCGGGCACCACCCACCACATAATCTCCCGGGCGCAGACGGATGCCCCGCACACCCATGGAAGAGCGCCCCGTGAGCCGCACATCCGTCTCAGCAAAGCACACGGCCATACCGTCGTGAGTGGCGATGAGGATGTTCTTGGTGCCGTCGGTCTCCCGCACCACCATCAGCTCGTCCCCGTCCTCCAGGGTGATGACCCGCAGGCCGTTGTTGCGCAGGTTTCTCAGTGTGTTCATGGGCAGTCGCTTCACCGTTCCGTTGCGGGTGATCATCACCAGGAAGCGGCCGTCATCGGCCACATCCCGGGTATGGATCATAGCGGACACCTTTTCCCCCGCCTCCACCTGGAGCACATTGACGATGTTGGTGCCCCGGGCGGTACGCCCCGCCTCGGGGATCTGATAGCCCTTCTTGCGGAACACCCGGCCCTTGTCGGTGAAGAACAGGATATAGTCGTGGGTGGAGGCGGTGAATACGGTGTTCACATAGTCCTCCTCCCGGGTAGACATGGATTTCTTCCCCATGCCGCCTTTGCCCTGGGCGGCGTACTCCTTGGCGCTGGTGCGCTTGATGTAGCCCCCGGCAGTCATGGTGAACACACACTGTTCCTCGGCGATCAGATCCTCCACATCCAGGTCGTCTTCGGCAAAGCCGATCTCCGTTTTCCGCTCGTCTCCGTACTTGTCCCGGATCTCCATCAGCTCGTCCTTGAGCACGCCCCGGAGCATCCTCTCGTCACTGAGCAGCTTTTCAAAGTAGGCGATGCGCTCTTGGAGCTCGTCAAACTCCGCCTGGAGCTTCTCCCGGTCCAGCCCCTGCAGGGCCTTCAGGCGCATATCCAGAATAGCCTGGGCCTGCACATCGTCCAGGGAGAAGCGGTTCATCAGCCGCTCCTTGGCGTCGTCATAGCTCTCCCGGATGATGCGGATGACCTCATCAATGTTGTCCTGGGCGATGAGCAGGCCTTCCAACAGGTGGGCCCGCTCCTGGGCCTTTTTTAGGTCGTACCGGGTGCGCCGGGTGATGACCTCCTCCTGGAAGGCAATGTACTCATCCAGGATCTGGCGCAGGGTGAGCACCTTGGGCTGCTTTTGGTCGTTGACCAGAGCCAGCAGGATCACGCCGAAGGTAGTCTGCATCTGGGTCTGGGCAAACAGGCGGTTCAGGGTCACCTGTGGATTGGCGTCCTTTTTCAGCTCAATGACGATGCGCATGCCCCGCTTGCCGTCGGACTCGTCCCGCAGTCCAGAAATGCCGTCCAGCCGCTTGTCCTTTACTTGCTCAGCGATGTTCTCCACCAGCCGGGCCTTGTTCACCTGGTAGGGCAGCTCGGTGACGATGATGCGGGTGCGGCCATTGCCGAACTCCTCCATCTCCGTGCGGGCGCGGACCTTGATGTGGCCCCTGCCGGTGGCGTAAGCCGCCCGGATACCCGCCCGGCCCATGATAATGCCCCGGGTGGGAAAGTCCGGGCCCTTGATGTGCTCCATCAGGTCGTCCAGGGTGGCATTTTCATTGTCCAGCACGCAGATGCACGCGTCAATGACCTCCCGCAGGTTGTGAGGAGGGATGTTGGTGGTCATGCCCACGGCGATGCCGGAGGAACCGTTCACCAGCAGGTTGGGGAACCGGGAGGGCACCACCCGGGGTTCCTTCAAAGACTCGTCAAAGTTTGGGTCCCAGTTCACCGTGTCCTTGTCGATATCCCGCATCATCTCATTGGCGATTTTGGCCATGCGGGCCTCGGTGTAACGGTAGGCCGCCGGTGGGTCGCCGTCCACAGAGCCAAAGTTACCGTGGCCGTCCACCAGGGGGTAGCGCATGGAGAAGTCCTGGGCCAGGCGCACCAGGGCGTCATAGACCGACTGGTCCCCATGGGGATGGTATTTACCCAGCACGTCGCCCACGCAGGTGGCGGACTTCTTAAAAGGCTTGTCGGAGGTCAGCCCGCTTTCATACATGGAGTACAAGATGCGCCGGTGTACCGGCTTCAGGCCGTCCCGCACATCGGGCAGGGCCCGGCCCACGATGACGGACATGGCGTATTCAATGTACGCCGTCTGCATCTCGTGTTCCAGATTGATCTCTACAATTTTCTGATTGGGAAAGGAAATATCCCGGCTCAGGTATTCATCTTGTTGTTTCGACATAGTCAGCTAAATCCCTTTCTGTCCCAGGCCTCAATAGTCCAGGTTGACCGCCTTGAAGGCGTTTTGCTCGATATATTCCCGGCGGGGCTCCACCTTTTCCCCCATGAGCAGGGTAAAAATCTCGTCCGCCTTCACCGCATCCTCCATGGTGATGCGCTTGAGGGTGCGGGTCTCCGGGTTCATGGTGGTGTCCCACAGCTCATGGGCATCCATCTCGCCCAGGCCCTTGAACCGGCTGATGTCCACCTTGGCGTTGGGGTTATCCCCCCGCAGCTCGGAGGAGATCTGGTCCCGCTCCTCCTCGGAAAAGGCCAGCCGGGTGGCCTTGCCTCGGGTGAGCTTGAACAGGGGCGGCACGGCGGCGTATACGTAGCCCCGGTCAATGAGGGGACGCATAAACCGGAAAAAGAAGGTGAGCAGCAGGGTGCGGATGTGGGAGCCGTCCACGTCGGCATCGGCCATGATGATGACCTTGTGGTAGCGCAGCTTGCTGTCATCAAACTCGTCCCCCAATCCGGCGCCCAGGGCGGTGATCACCGGCTGGAGCTTGTCGTTGCCGTAGATCTTGTCTGCCCGGGCCTTTTCCACGTTGAGCATCTTGCCCCACAGGGGGAGGATGGCCTGGAACCGGGAATCCCGGCCCTGCTTGGCCGAGCCGCCGGCGGAGTCGCCTTCCACGATGTAGATTTCCGTCAGGGCCGGGTCCCGTTCGTTGCAGTCGGCCAGCTTGCCCGGCAGGGTGGCCCCCTCCAGAGCGTTCTTGCGGCGGATGGACTCCCGGGCCCGGCGTGCGGCCTCCCGGGCCCGGTTGGCCATCATGGCCTTTTCCAGAATGGCCTTGCCCACGGCGGGGTTTTCCTCCAAAAACTGCTCCAGCTTGTCTGAGATGATGTTATTCACCAGGGTACGCATCTCGCTGTTTCCCAGCTTGGCCTTGGTCTGGCCCTCAAACTGGGCCTCGGTGAGCTTTACGGAAATAACGCAGGTCAGGCCTTCCCGGCAGTCCTCGCCGGACACCTTGTCCTCCCCCTTGAGCAGGTTGATTTTCTTGCCATAGGCGTTGAGCACATTGGTCAGGGCCCGCTTGAACCCCTCCTCGTGCATGCCTCCCTCGGGGGTGTGGACATTGTTGGCAAAAGAGACAATGACCTCGTTGTAGCTGTCGTTGTACTGCAGGGCGATCTCCGCCATGGAGTCGTCCTTGCTGCCGGACATATAGATGACCTCATCGTGGAGGGGTGTTTTGTTCTTGTTAATGAAAGTGACAAACTCCCGGATGCCCCCCTCATAGCACATGCGTTCCTCCTGCTCCTGTCCGGGGCGGCGGTCGGCCATGAGAATATGGATGCCGGCGTTGAGGAAGGCCTGCTCCCGCATGCGCTTATGGAGGGTCTCGTAGTCGTACACCGTGTCCTCAAACATCTCGGGATCCGGCTTGAACACCACCTCGGTGCCGGTGCGGTCGGTATCCCCGATAATCTTCATTTCCTGGGTGATGTCCCCCCGGGAAAACTTCATCTCATAGATATGGCCGTTTTTGTGCACCCGCACCTCCAGCCACTGGGACAGGGCGTTGACCACCGACGCGCCCACGCCGTGCAGGCCGCCGGACACCTTGTAGCCGCCCCCACCGAACTTGCCCCCGGCGTGGAGCACAGTGTACACCACCTCCAGGGCGGGCCGGCCGGTCTGGGGCTGGATATCCACGGGAATGCCCCGGCCGTTGTCGGTGACCCGGATGACGTCGCCGTCCAAAATTTCCACGGTGATCTGATCGCAATACCCCGCCAGAGCCTCGTCGATGGCATTGTCCACAATCTCATACACCAGATGGTGCAGGCCGGACGAGGAGGTGGAGCCGATATACATGCCGGGGCGCTTGCGCACCGCCTCCAGCCCCTCCAGTACCTGGATCTCCGAGGCGCCGTACTCGTGCTCTACCAGAGTAGGATTGTTCTGTATTTGTTCAGACATAACTTGTTCCTCCGCTTGCTGTTCTCAGGCCAAACCGATGCCCCGCCCCACACAGGCGGGACACCGGTTTCCGCCTTTATTCCATGGGACAAAATTCCGTATCGTCCACCAGTTCCTCTTCCGGCTCAAAGCCGTCGTCCACCAGCTCTGTGGCCCGCATGCGCCGGGCGTTCTTAGCCTGCTCCACCTTTTGGTAGATCAGCTCCTTGACCATCTTGGGGTCCCGGACGCTCACCAGATCCATATGAGGAGAGGTCTTATCGGAAGAGTAGACGCACACGGTACCCACCCGGAAGATCCTCTGCCACAGGGAGCGGGTCATCTCCAGATCCCGCACCCGGTAGAGCAACACTTCCTCCTCTTTCAGGTTGAACAGTCCCGTCTCCCGGAAAATCCGATTTTCGCTCAGGCGATACCGGGTGAAGCTGATGGGCAGTCCGAAATATCGTTTCCTATCTTTCCACAGATAGTTGATGGGTTCCATGCTCTTACCTCCCGTTTACTCAAATCCGTTCTGTTCCGCCCGGCGGATCAGGGTGGCAGTATTCACCTGGGAGAGATAGACCTTCGCCCTCTCCTTCCCCTGCTGGCACAAAATGAAAGACCGGGGCAGATCGCCGCCCACGTAGGTGACCCGTCCCTCACCCTCCGCCTGCTCTAAAAAACGGCGGGTGCGGAAGGACCAGGTGGTGTTGTCCAGATCGAACAGTCCCAGAATAGAGGACTCCGGAATGCTCACCGATTGTCCAAGATACAGATACATCAAGAAAATCCCTCCAAAATGCTATACCAACCTGCCGCCGTGGATGCGAAAGGCCTTTCCCACCCGTAGGCGGGCCAACTTTTCCTCTTCACAGCAGGTGATGAATACCTGTCCAGAGGTGATGCGGTTTAACACAAACTCCTGTCGGCGGTGGTCCAGCTCGGACAGCACATCGTCCAGCAGCAACACCGGCCACTCCCCGGTATCCTGATAAAAGATGTCCCGGGCAGCCAGCTTCAGCGCCAGCGCAGCGGTGCGCACCTGCCCCTGGGATCCGAAAGCCTTGGCCGGGTTGCCGTCAATCTCGATGTTCAATTCATCCCGGTGCGGCCCGGTCAGGCAGGCGTGAGAGTCGATCTCCACCTGCCGGTGTCGCTCCTGGTGGTCCAGCAGCTGTCCCAGAAGCTGTTTTGGGGGAGCCAGCGGGTCGGAGATGGTGGACACGGTGTCATAACCCAGGCGCAGCTGTTCCCGCCCGCCGGAGCAGTCGGCGTGGATGCCGGGGGCGGTCTGGTTCAGTTTTTTGATGAAATGGGCCCGGTAGTGGATGAGGATGGCACCGCACTGGGCCATGCGCAGGGAGTAGTCGTCCAGAGCGTCCAGCAGGGATGGCTTTTCCTCCCAGTCCCGGAGAATCCTGCCCTTCTGTTCGTGCAGCCGGTGATATTCCGCCAGGGCCGCGGCGTATTTTGGACGCAGCTGGCAGATACAGCTGTCCAGAAACTTCCGCCGGGCAGCGGCCCCCTCCCGGATGAGGTAGAGATCCTCGGGGCAGAACATCACCGTAGTCAGCAGCCCGGACAGTTCTCCCGCGGATTTCAGCCGCACTCCGTTGGACCACAGCTGCCGGCGCACGCCCCGGGTGAGCTGAGCCTCCAGGGTATAGTCCCTCTGGCGACTGAAAATCTCCGCCTTCAGAAAAGCCCGGTCAATCCCGAACTGGATCAACTCCCGGTCATACCTGGCCCGGTGGGAAGAGGCGGAGGACAGATAGGCTACCGCCTCAATCAGGTTGGTTTTCCCCTGGGCATTCTCCCCCACGATCACATTGACCCCGGGATCGAAGGATATCTCTAGATGGGTATAGTTCCGGAAAAAGTCCAGGGAGACTGCCTTGACGATCATTCCACCATCAGGGCCAGGCCACCATCCAGCTCCACCCGGTCACCAGGCCAGATCTTCTTTCCCCGCATGGTGCACACCTGTCCATTGACCGATACGCCGCCGCCCTGAATAACCTCCTTGGCCTCCCCGCCAGTGGCCGTCACATTGGCAAATTTTAGCAGCGCGTCCAGCTTAATAAATTCCGTTGTGATTTTGATGTATGCTTCCCGCATGCTCGTTCCTCCCGTCAGCATTCCTTTGTTCCGGCGCTCTTACTCCCCCGCCTTCAGCCGTACGGGCAGCACCATATAAAGAAAGTTGTCCGCTTCCCCCTGTTTTGGCAGGATCAGGCAGGGCGAGGTGGGGGTATTCAGCTCCAGACGAACCTGCCCGGCGGGGGCGGCTTTCACCGCCTCCATGAGAAAGCGGTTGTTAAATCCGATCTCCAGCCCCTTGCCGTCCCCCACAATGGGGCAGCGGTCAAAAGCGGAGCCGATGGCGGTTTTGGAGGTGATGGACAAAGAACCGTCCTCAAACCTGCACCGCAGGGGGCTTTTCAGCTTGTCGTTGATGATTAGGGAGGCCCGGTCAATGGACAGCTGCAGCGCAGCGGTATCCGCTTCCAGACAAATGGAGTTGTTCTGAGGGATAGTCTGCCGGTAGTTGAGAAACTCCCCTTCCAGCCGCCGGGCCACCAGTAGGGTGGATCCCATGAGGAAGGTGATGTGACGCTCCCCCTCGGTCACTGTGACCGCTTCGTCGCTGTCCGCACAGATTTTATCCACCTCGTTTAGGGCCGCGCCTGGCACCACGAAGGAGAATTGATCCGCGCCGTCCTTCTGGACAATCTTTTCCCGGCGCAGGGCCAGGCGATAACCGTCCACCGCCACCATAGTCAGCTCATCCCCGGACACTTCAAAGAGGGCACCGGTGTGGATGGGCCGGCTCTCATTGTCGCTAACGGCGAAGATCACCCGAGAAATCATGGAGCGCAGGGCACCCTGGCCCATCACCAGTTTGTTCCCCTCGTCCACGGCGGGTAGCTCTGGGAACTCCTCGGCGCTGCTGCCCATGATGTCAAAGGAGGTGGGGCCACAGTCGATGTGCACTTTGTTTCCGTCGGTGACCACCGATACCATATCGTCTGGCAGTTTTCGGATAATCTCTCCGAACAATCGGGCCGGAAGGACAATGGAGCCGGTCTGCACCACGCCGGCCTCCACCTGGGTAACGATGCCGGTCTCCAGATTGTAGCCGCTGATATGAAGGCCGTTGTCTCCTGTCTCCAGCAACACCCCTTCCAGGGCAACAATGGAGCTTTTGGCAGCCACGACCCGTCCGGCCGTGGTGACGGCGTTTTGCAGCAGCACTTTTTCACAGGAAAATTTCATAGTTAGGTTTCCTTTCTCTCCCCGCCGCAGGAAATCAGGGAGGTGTTTCTATTTCGTAGTCCATAGTAGGCCCGGTGGAAACTGTGGAAAACCGGGGAAGGCATTGTGTCAAGACGCTTTCCTGTTTGCGGAAGGTTCCACAATGCTTCCACAGGGGGCACAGATCGGTAGGGACCGTCGTACTCTTCCACAGTCTTCCACACCACAGGCCGCAATTTTGTGGAAGTATTGGAACGGAAGGGCGCCCGGTCACGGGGGGTGAATCAGTAGGCGGAGTTGACCGCATTGGTGATGTCCCGGATGATCTCGGTGAGTTCGGGCTGTTCTTTCATGTTCTTTTCCACCCGGTTAATGGAGTTGAGCACTGTGGAGTGGTGGCGGCCACCAAACTGCTGGCCGATCTCCGCCAGGGACAGCTGGGTCATCTCCCGGATGATGTACATAGCCACGTTGCGGGCGGTGGTGATCTCCTTGTTCTGGCTCTGGCCCCGCAAAGCGTCGCTGTCCAGCTCGTAGAACCGGGCTACCTCCTGGATGATGGTATCGGCGGAGGGGAGAAAGTCCTCCTTGGCCCGGAGAATGTCCCGCACCGCCCGGATGGTATTCTCCACATCTACCTGGGCGCCCATCAGTTCCTGGAAGGCCATAATCTTGTTGACCACGCCCTCGATCTGCCGGACATTGGCGGTGATGTTCTCCGCTACGTAGCTGAGTACCGGATCGGGCAGGGCAATGCCCCGCTCCAGAGATTTGTTTTTCAAAATGGCCATGCGGGTCTCATAGTCAGGAGGCTGGATGTCGGCGGGCAGGCCCTGTTCAAACCGGGTCTTGAGCCGCTGCTCCAGCCGGAGCATCTCCTGGGGCGGCCGGTCGGAGGTGAACACGATCTGCTTGTTTTGCTCGTACAGGGTGTTAAAGGTATGAAACAGCTCCTCCTCGCTGGAGTCTTTTCCGGCGATAAACTGCACGTCGTCCATCAAAAACAGGTCCACCGTGCGGTACTTGTTGCGAAACTCCTGCATGTCCACGCCCCGGCGCAGATTGGTGATCAGTTCGTTGACGAAATCCTCGCTTTTGATATAAAGGATGCGGTAGTCCGGATGGTTTTCTCGCACCCGGTTGGCGATGGCGTGAAGCAGGTGGGTTTTCCCCAGCCCGGATTGCCCGTAGATGAACAAAGGGTTGTAGGCCCCGCCTGGCTCGTCGGCCACCTTTTCTGCGGCGGTAAAGGCAAACTTGTTGGTGGAACCCACCACGAAACGGTCAAAAGTGTAGGACTGATAGGGGCTGTCCGTCTTTTGCGCGGCGGTTCCCGACTGGTATTTGACCCGCTCCTCCGGCAAGAGCAGAGCAACCCCTACCTCAAAAGAGAACAACTCCAGCAGGCTTTTCTCCAGGGTGGGCAGAAATCTGGTTTTGATGATGTTCCGCTTAAACTCGGTGGGGACGCACAGAACCAGCCTGGTCTCCTCCAGCGCCACGGCCTCTACATCGCCGAACCAGGTCTCGATGGAGACGGCAGTCATATCCCCCTCCATTAGGGTTTTTACTTTTTCCCACACATCGGCGGCTGATTTCATCGACATGACGTCACCTCAAAATGCGCGTATGATAACCATCTAATTATAGCAAAAAACAAGGGGTTCTACAAGGGCTTTTTCCTATTTCTTATTTATAATGTAATGTAACGTTTCAGACAGAAGAACCAAGTTGGCACGCAGCGGTGGTTTGGACCTAGGCGGAGAGAAAAGAGCGTTGTGTTGCCCAATAAAATCGCCACAATATCTTGTATTTTACGAAAAAAGGCCGGGTTTTCTTTGAAATTTGATTGACAGAACGGCGGGAATCCGGTATAATCCCCTATGCGCCATCTTCCGGCGTAAAAACTGTAAACCGCGTTTCCTTTACGGAAACGTTGTGGAAGCGGCGGCTGTGCCGCCGCCATTTTATACAGGAGGTGTTCCCGTATGGTTCGTACCTATCAGCCCAAGAAGCGGCACCGCTCCAAGGTTCACGGCTTCCGTAAGCGCATGGCCACTGCCAACGGCCGCAAGGTTCTAGCCCGCCGCCGTTTGAAGGGCCGCGCCCGCCTGACCCACTGATGGCGGAAGCATCGGGATGAATAAAAACTGGCCGGGGCGCGGGAGTTTTCCCTCGCCCCTGTGTCCGTTTCCACCCATCCCGGGCAACCCTGATGAAAGGGGTATTCCTGTGAAGAAAACAGTGTCGCTGAAGGAGAATCACCTGTTTCGCCGGCTGTATCAAAAGGGAAAGACCGCGGCCGACGGCAGGCTTGCCCTCTATGTGCGGCGCAACGGAGGAAGGGGAAACCGGCTGGGCCTGACAGTGTCCACTAAGGTGGGCTGCGCCGTGGTGCGCAACCGGGTCCGCCGCCGCCTGCGGGAGGTGTACCGCCTGCATGAGCGCGAGCTGGCAGACGGCATGGACGTGGTGGTGGTGGCCCGAGTCCGGGCCGCCCACAGCACATACTGGCAGCTGGAGAAGTCCTTTTTGAAGCTGGCGGACAAGCTGGACCTTCTCAAAAAAGAGGAGGAGAGGCTGTGAAGCGCCTTTTGCTGGCTCTGATCCGCTTTTACCGCAAGGAGATTTCGCCGGGCCGGCCGCCCTGCTGCCGGTTCATTCCCACCTGCTCCACCTATGCGCTGGAGGCGGTGGAGGTCCACGGGGCGGTGAAGGGCGGTTTGCTGTCGGTGTGGAGATTCCTGCGGTGCCATCCTTTTCACAGGGAGAAGTCTTTCATCTATGACCCAGTACCCCCCAAGGGGCGCTGGAGATCAAGCGAATCAAAATAGGAGGCCCTGTATGGATTTTCTGCAAATTATCATGACGCCGTTCAGCTGGCTGCTGGAGGTGTTCTGCCGGCTGTTTGACAGTTACGGTATCGCGTTGATCCTGTTTACCGTTGTCATTAAGGTCATCCTCTTCCCCCTGAACCTGAAGGGTAAAAAGGGCATGATCAAGATGACGCTGGTTTCCGGCCAGCTCAAGGAGATCCAGAAGCGCTGCAGAAACGATAGAGACCGGTACAACCGAGAAGTTCAGAAGTTTTACGCGGAGAACAAGGTCAGCCCCACAGGCGGCTGCCTGTGGACCATGATCCCTCTGCTGATCCTGATGCCGCTGTACGCCATTATCCGCCGTCCTTTCCGGTACATGATGGGGCTGAGCGACACCGCCATCACCTCCGTGGCCAATGCCCTGAACTGGGCGGGCGAGATGGGCAGTGAGTATGTGACCAGCGCCAATGAGCTGACCCTGTCCTCCATGCTCAACTCCGGCAACCTGGCCGCAGCGGAGGCTGCCGCCGGCACCAGTCTGTTCATCATCAACTTCAACTTTTTGGGCCTGGATCTGTCCCAGATTCCCAGTCTGAACTTCTGGTCGGATGGGGTCAGCTGGGGCTCCGTCGGCCTGTTTCTCATGCCCATTATTTCTGCCGCTCTGTCCCTGCTGTCCATGGTGGTGTCCCAGCGGACCAACCAGATGAACCGGGGGCAGGACGCCGCAGCCAGCCAGAGCAAATCCATGATGCTGATCAGCCCCATCATCTCTCTGTGGATCGGTTATACCCTGCCCGCCGGCCTGTGTATTTACTGGATTGCCAACTCTCTGCTGATGATGGTGCAGGAGGTGCTCGCCGGTAAGATTCTGCGCAAGGATTATCAGGCCATGCAGCGGGAGCTGGAAGCGCAGGCCCGCAAGGCCAAGGAGGAGGAGAAGGAGCGCCGCCGCATCGCCGCTGAGCGTAAGGCTGCCGCCATCGCCGCCGGTACCTATAAGAAGGGCAAGCAGAATCAGCATGCAAACAGGGAAAAAGGGGTGGATCTGACCGCCAGTCGGGAGGGCATCCGGGCCTATGCCCGGGGCCGGGCTTACGACCCCAACCGCTATCCCATCACCCCCTACCACGATCCCAATGACCGCCATAAGAAAAAGGCCAAAGCGCAGGAGGATCCGGGGACCCTCACCGAGGAGGAGAAGGCCATCCTGATGGAGAACGGCATTCCCATTCCTGAGCAGCCCAAGGACGTCCCGGAGACGGCCCAGGAGCAGCCTGTGGAGGTCTCCCAAGGACAGGAGCAGCCAGCGCAAGGCGATCAGACACCGGATGAGACCGCCGGCAGTGAGGAACCTGAGTCCAAAAGCTAAAGGAGTGTCGCTTCGTGGAAAAGTATATTGAAGTTACCGCCAAGACTGAGGATGAGGCCATTGCCAAGGGGCTGGCTCAGCTGGGTCTGGACCGGGACGATGTATCCGTTGAGATTCTGGATCGGGGAAAGACCGGCTTTCTGGGCATCGGATCCGTTCCAGCCAAGGTGAAGCTGACCTATGAGATCCCCGACGAGCCCGCCCCCGCCCCGGTCCAGGAGCGGGAGCGGCCAGCCCCCCAGCCCGAAGGGGAGAAACAGCGGCCGGAGCGCCGTCCCCGCCATGAGGAGTCCCGGACACAACCTAAGCAGAGCCTTGCCCATGAGGCAGCCGCTCCGGCCGCCCAGCCTGAGCCGCGGGGCGAAGATTCCGTGGCCGACGCCATTGTAAAGTTCCAGACCGGTCTGTTTTCCCACATGGGGGTGGAGGCCAAGCCCGTGATCACCCGGGAGGGGGACACCTACCAGGTGGTGCTGGAAGGGGAGAATATGGGCGCCCTTATCGGCCACCGGGGGGAGACACTGGACGCCATCCAGCAGCTCACCGGGTATGCCGTTAACCGGGGCCGCAGTCACCGGGTGCGCATCCATGTGGACGCCGAGGGCTACCGGGCCCGCCGGGAGGAATCCCTGGAGCGGCTGGCCCGTAAAACCGCCCAGAAGGCGGTGAAATATCACCGGAACGTGACATTGGAGCCCATGAATGCCTATGAGCGCCATGTGATCCACGCCGCGCTTCAGGACTTCCCCAGTGTGACGACCTATTCCACCGGGACCGAGCCCAACCGCCGCACGGTGGTGGCTTACGACCCCAACAAGAAGTAACGGCGATTGGGCCGTCCAGCCAACTGGTTGGGCGGCCCAGTTTTTGTGTGCCCGGTGGAAGGGGTTGAAAATTTTCCCGTATAGGGGTACAATCGGGGCACAATTTAAATGACAGGAGGAATGCGGCATGCGGTGGGAGAAAAGCTGCGGCGCGGTGATGTTCCGGCGCGCCGGAGAGAGCTGGACCTATCTGGTGCTCCACAGCACCCTAGGCCACTGGACGCTGTGCAAGGGCCATATGGAGGGCGCTGAAACGGAGCACGAGACCGCCCTGCGGGAGATCCGGGAAGAGACAGGGCTGACGTCCCTGCGATTTGTGGAGCCCTTCCGGGAGGTAATCACCTATTGCCCCGCCCCGGGAGTCACCAAGGATGTGGTGTTTTTCCTGGCCGAGGTGGAGGACGGCACGCCGATGTGCCAGCCGGAGGAGGTGGCGGAGATCTGCTTTGTGCCCTATCAGCAGGCATCCGCCCTGCTCACTCACCCCTCAGACCGGGAGACCCTGGCCAAGGCCCAGCAGACGCTGGAAGCGCGATCTGGAGCCCGGTGCGGGCAGATGTAAAAACCACGGAAAGGCGATGGTATTTATGCCTACCCCTTTGTATGACAGCTTGAAAAACCTGGCGGGGCAAAATCCCTTGCGCTTTGACATGCCGGGGCACCACGGGGTGCTCCAAACGGCACCCTTGGGAGCCCTTGCCCTGGATTTTACCGAGACCGGATATACCGGCGACCTGTTCGGCCCAGGTGGGGATGCCATCGAGGCGGCGGAGGCGCTTTGGGCGGAGCGTTTCGACTTTGATTCCTGCCTATTTCTCACCGGGGGTTCCACCCAGGGGATACACACTGGGCTGGCCCTATTGGCGGGGGCAGGGGGCGCCGTGGCCCTGGACCGGGGTAGCCACCGCTCGGCCTACCATGCCCTGGCCCTGCTGGACCTCACCCCCCATTATCTGCTCCGGCCCTGGTTGGATCAGGAGGGGGTCGCCGGACCCATCCGGCCGGAAGCGGTGGAGGAAACCCTGGCAAAGCACCTAGAAATAAAAACGGTTTGTATTACATCACCGACCTATTACGGAATATTATCAGATTTGCCTGCCATTGCCCAGGTTTGTCATGCCTACGGGGCCAAATTAATGGTGGACGGCGCCCACGGCGCCCACCTGCCTTTCCTGGACTATGAGGGCTACCGGGCGGCGGACGTGGTGGTGATGTCCGCTCACAAGACCCTGCCCGCCCTGGGGCAGAGCGCCCTGTTGTTTGCCAACAGCCTGACCATGGCGGAGTTGCGGCGGATGGGGTCGGTGTATGGCTCCTCCTCCCCCTCCTACCTGCTCATGGCGGGGCTGGACGTGGTCAGGGATTATATAGAGCGGGAAGGGATCCGGCGGTATAAAGAGACCGTCCGGCAGGTTGCCCGACTGCGCCGTCGCTTTCCTGCTCTGCGTCCGGGTAAGGTTGAGCTGGATCCCACCCGGCTGACCCTTCAATGCGCCGATGGCTTTGCCCTGGCCGAGGCCCTGCGCCGGAGAAATATTTTCCCCGAGATGGCCGACCGGGGCCATGTGGTGTTCCTCCTCACCTGCGCCGATGGCCCCGGGCGGGTAGAAACTTTGGAGCGGGCCCTGGAGGAATTGGGGGTGGAGCGGCAAGCCCCAGCTCCCTGCCCTCCACCCCCGGCCCCTCCGAAGCAGGTGATGCGCCCCCGGCAGGCCCTGTTTGCCTCCCGGCGGACCCTTCTGCTGAGCCGGAGCGAGGGGCAGGTCAGCGCCGGGCAGATCGCCCCCTATCCCCCCGGCGTGCCGGTGGTGGCGCCCGGCGAGAGATTGGAGAAAAAACATCTGGTCTATTTGAAGGAAATAGGATATAATAAAAATGGCACAACCATAGAGGTTGTGTACAATGGAACGGAAAAGGGGGATCATGATGAAACTGATCATTGCGATCGTCAACCACGATGACGCCAACGCGGTGGTGCAGAACCTGTCCAAAAATGGTTTCTCCTCCACCCGGCTGTCCACCACCGGCGGCTTTCTGCTGGCGGGCAACGTGACCTTGCTGGTGGGCGTGGAAGAGGATAAGGTGCAGGACGCCATCGACGTGATCCGGGAGTATTCCCACAGCCGCAAGCAGATGATTCCCACCACCACGGAAATGAGTTACAGCTACATTCCCACCATGCCCGTGGAAGTGCGGGTAGGGGGCGCCACCATTTTTGTGGTGGATGTGGAACGGTTTGAGCGCCTGTGAAAGAGCTGCCGGAAACCCTGTCCCACGCCTATCTCATCACCGGGGGCAGCGGGGAGGGCCGCAGCGCCTACGCCCGGCGGCTGACCCAGGCCTACCTGTGCCAGGGGGAGCGGCCGCCCTGTGGCCAGTGCCTCCCATGCCGGAAAGTGGCGGCGGGGATCCATCCTGACATCTCCTTAATTGCCCCGGCGGAGGGAAAGCGGGAGATCAGCGTGGATCAGGCCCGGTCCCTGCGGGCCGACGCCTATGTGCGGCCCAATGAGGGAAGACGGAAAATTTACCTGATCGACCCGGCGGACAGCATGAACCCCGCGGCCCAAAACGCCCTGCTCAAGGTGTTGGAAGAGGGGCCGCCCTATACGGCCTTTCTGCTGCTTACCGGACATCCGGGCAAACTGCTGGACACCGTCCGCTCCCGGTGCGAACACCTTGCCCTGCCGCCCCAGGAGGAACCGGCGGATCCCCAGCAGCTGGAGAAAGGGGCCAATTTGGCCCGGCTGCTGCTGGAGGGCGACGAGTTGGCGGTGGCGGAGGGCCTGGCTGCCCTGGAGCAGGAGAAGCTGAAGAGCGGCCAGCTCATGGATCTGCTGGCAGTGGCAGAGGAGCAGGCCGCCCATGCCCTGGTCCAAAATCCCCGGAGGGCGTCCGCGGTGGTGCGGGCGCTGAAAACTTGCCGGGAAAACGGGGTGTATAACCCGGGGACCGGGCATGTGCTGGGCTGGCTGGCGGCGCGGCTGTTTGGCTGAGCGCCCGGCACAGTCCAATTGACACAGTTACAACAACGGAGGAAACCCTCACATGACAGAGATCATCGGCGTCCGCTTCAAGGCGGGCGGCAAACAGTACTATTTTGACCCCAAGGGTCTGACGGTGGCCAACGGTCAAAACGTCATCGTAGAGACGGGAAAGGGGCTGGAGTTCGGTACCTGTGTGCGTCCCAACGGTTTTGTCCGGGATGAGGCCGTGGTGCAGCCTCTGCGCCCGGTGGTGCGCCTGGCCACGGAAAAGGACGAAACACAGATTCAGGAGAACCGGAAGAAGGAGAAGGAGGCTTTGGGGATCTGCCAGAAGCTGATCCAGCGCCACGGCCTGGACATGAAGCTGGTCCAGGCGGAATACAGCTTTGACGGCTCCAAGATCATCTTCTTTTTTACCGCCGAGGGCCGGGTGGATTTCCGGGCCCTGGTGAAGGACCTGGCGGGGGTGTTCCGGGCCCGCATTGAGCTGCGGCAGATCGGCGTGCGGGACGAGGCCCGTATGCTGGGCGGCCTGGGTATCTGCGGCAAGCCCTTCTGCTGCTCGCAGTTTTTGGACGAATTCCAGCCCGTGTCCATCAAAATGGCCAAGACCCAGAACCTGTCCCTGAACCCCACTAAGATCTCCGGCACCTGCGGGCGGCTGATGTGCTGCTTGAAGTATGAGCAGTGCGCTTATGAGGACGCAATGAAGCGCTGCCCCAAGCAGGAGTCCTTTGTGGAATGTCCTGATGGGGTGGGCAATGTAGCCTCAGTAGACCTGCTCAAGGAGCGGGTGAAGGTGCGCCTGGAGGACTCCAGTGAACAGCCCAAGAGCTACCGGGTCAGCGAGATCCGGGTGGTGCGCAGCGGCAAGGGCAAGAGGCCGGAGGACTATGTGGCGCCCCCCAAGGAAGAGCTGGAAAAGCTACGGTACCTCCCGCCGGAAGAAGAGCGGCAGACCCGGCGGCTGGGGGCGGAAACGGATTTGTCCACCCTGTTGGAGCAGTATCTGGAACAGCAGGATGGTCAGCGGCAGTCTGAAGGCAAGTCCCGGTCCGGGAGTCGGGGAGGTCGCCGCAGGCGGAGCGGAAAGAAGGAGGGACAGGGCCGGCCCGGCGGCGGAAACCCGCAGTCTCAGCCCAAGGAGCGGCAGCAGCCCCAGGCCAAGACGGACCAGGTGCCCAAGGCAGCTGGAGGCGAAGGCGGCGCCCCGTCCGGGGAGAAGAAACGCCGCCGCCACCGCCCTCACCATCGCAAGCCCAAAAACCCCGATGGCGCAGGCCAAACTCCATAGAGCAAAAAAGCCAACCCCCGTAAGGGGGTTGGCTTTTCCTATTTTGTGAGTCAGGTAATTTCGTAATCCTTGCCGAACTGCAGGTCCTCAAACCGCCGGGTGGCGTCGGGATCCAGGTCGGCCAACGGATCCGGGTCCGAGCTGGGGGCAGGCATCACAGTGAGATCCTCCTCCGGTTCCTCTGGCTCCTCGGGTTCCTGGACGATAGCGGAGATGGAGGCCTCGATCTCCACGGAGGGATCGGACTCCCGGCTGGCCTGGGGTGGGACCAACTGGTCCAGCTTGGACAGGAAGTCCACCTCCTCGTCGTGGAACGCCTTCAGCTTCTGCACATAGGCGGCGGTGGCCTCCCGGGCCTGCTGGAGACGGTATTCCTGGGCGGCGATGGCCTGCTCCAGCTCGGCCAGCCGGGCGTCGGCGTTGGCCTCCGCGTCCTTCACCAACTGGGACTTGCGCTTTTCCGCTTCGCTGACAATGGAATCGGCCATCTGCTGGGCGGCCAGCAGGGTCTTGCGCATGGCGTTGTCGGTGGCACGGTATTCCTCCACCGTCTCGGACAACACCTTCAGCTTGTTTTTTAAAATGGCATTGTCATTGTAAAGGGCGGTATAGTCCTCGGTGAGCTGGTCGAGAAACTCGTCCACCATGGCCATATTATAACCGCCCAGCGTCGCCTTGGCAAAGGCGTGGCTGGCCACCTCCTGCGGAGTCAGCATCGTTCAAGCCCCCTTTTACTCAAAAGTACAGACCGTTGTTTTCCAGCTCGTCAATCAGATCGCCCAGGATCTCCACATTGTAGGGGGTGATGATGTACGTGGACAGGGCCACTTTCTTAATCGTGCCCTCGTTGGCATAGGCCACGCCGGACAAAAAGTCGATCAGGCGGCGGGCGATATTCTTATCCGTCTGCTCCAGGTTGAGCACTACCGTGCGCTTTTCCCGCAGATGGTCGGCAATCTCGGAGGCATTTTCAAACCGTTCGGGCTTGACAAGCACCACCTGCAGCTGGGTGGTGGTGTGGATGTTGACCACTTTGTTGTTGCGCCGGTCATAGTCCCGGTCGCGCTCCCGGTCCCGGGCGGACTCCCGGGTGTTCACGGGGGTGAAATCCTCTTCGTAGGTATCATCTTCCTCGTCCTCATAGGGCCGGGCAAGGCGCTTGAGTTCATCCAAAAAACTCATCAGTCAGGACTCCCTTCCTAAATTGGTGAGAACGGGCGGACGAGGCCCGAACAGGGCGGTCCCAAGACGCACATGGGTGGCTCCGGCACACACAGCATCTTGATAATCATCGCTCATTCCCATAGACAGGTACACTACATCTGCCCTATTATCTCCTATTTTCTGTCTTATGTCAACAGCTAACTGCGTTAAATTTGCGAAATAAGGCAGATTTTTACCAGGTCCGGTGGAGGGAGGGGGAATACACATCAGCCCCCGCAGGCGGACATTGGCCAATCCGGCGGCCAATTCGGCTGCGGGAAGGACCTGCTCGGGGGTCAGGCCGAACTTGCTCTCCTCGCCCGCCAGATTGACCTCCAGCAGGACGTCCTGGACCAGATCCAGCTTTTCCGCCTGGCGCTGGATGGCCAGCAGCAGCTTATCTGAGGAGACCGAGTGGATCAGATCCACCTTGCCTACGATATACTTCACCTTGTTGGTTTGCAGGTGCCCGATGAAATGGACCCGGGCGCCTTCGTAGGCGCCGGCGGCCAGGTGGGCGGTGAACTCCTGCACCCGGTTTTCCCCACATACGGTGATACCGGCGGCGATGGCCCGGCGAATGGTTTCGTCCGTCTGGGTCTTGGTGGCGGCCACCAGGGTGATCTCCTCTGGGGCGCGGCCGCAGGATTGAGCGGCCCGGGCGATGTTGGCTCGCACCGTTTCCAGCCGTTGTGCCAGCGCGTCCATTACCGCACCACCTTCCCCTCATAGATGTCGGAGGTGTTCAGGATGACCTCGTCCCCGGCCCGCAGCCGGGAGGAGGAGTTGTCCACCGGCCGGAGCAGATAGAAGGTGTCCCCGGTGTAGACCACCTCCACCTCCTTGCGCTCGGCCTGACGGCCCACCACAGTATAGACCACATAGGTATTCTGCTGTCTGACGCTGCCGTCCTCCTGCTCCACATCCTCCGTCTCCACCCGCAGGGCCCGGCGGGGCACGCGGATGCCCTCGATTGTGTCGGTGACCACGTCCACGGTCTGGACGCGCAGCAGGGTAGTATCAGACAGGTGGGAGCGGGCGGAAAAAATGGCCAGCGTCTGCTCCTCGCCGGGGACGATCCGCTCCAGCGCCATATCCACATTGCCGTAAAAGTCGCTGGAGAAGGAAATGGTATAGGTGTTGCCCTGGGTCAACTGCAGCTGGTCGCCACCGGGGAGCAGGGCGGCAAAGTACCAGGTGGAATCGGTGACGAGCTTGCCGATGGCGTTGGGCGCTGGGGCCGCGCTGGCGTCCATCCATGCGGACAGCTGCTGGACGGTGAGGCTGTCCAGCAGATCCGGGGTCAGGGATTCACAGCCGTCCACCTGCCCGGAAAAGACCCCGGACACAGGGGCATAGATGGTCTGGGACACCTGACTCAGGGATGTGTTGAGGGTGTCCAGCTGGGACTGTTTGTCCGCGATGAGCTGGGAGATATCCTGGGCCGCTCCAGTGTCCCCGTAGGCGTAATCCCGTTGGAATACCATGGTGCGCAGATTGAGAGCGGAGTCTTCCAGATCGGACAGGTCCCCGGAGGCGGCCAACGCCCGCAGGCTGACAATGGAGCTGACCACCTGCCCGTCCAGCCGGGATACATCCACGGACTGGGTGCCAGTGGACAAAGCATACTGAAGCTGTTCGATCTCCGCGCGCAGGGTCTGGATGGCCTGCTGGGCACTCAGGGCGGAGGCGTCGGAATAGACCAGGGCCACCGCATCCCCTGCGGCGGTCTTTTCCCCTTCCGAGGGCACCAGCTCCACATAGCCGCCCGCGCCGGACAGCACCCGCTCCTCCCGGACGAGGATGCCGGTGGCCTCCGCGCCCTGGTTGACTGAGTAGGTATACGCCGTGGTGGTGGCCAGCTCCTCCTGAAACCCCAGCAGGAGATACAGGGCGAGATAGACCAGGACTCCGGCGCACAAAAGGCCAATCATGATTTTGGTGGCAAGGGTACTCTCTTTCATGGGATCAATCCTTCTAGTTGGGCGGGACCCCGGCGCAGCGGCTTGGAAAAGCCTTAGGGCTGGTCCATGTTTACAGGATGCTCCGGGGCGATGGTGGAAATGGCGTGTTTGTAAATGACCTGCTGCTTTCCATCAGACATCAGCACCACCACATAGGGGTCAAAGGCGGTGATGACGCCCCGCAGCTGATAGCCGTTCATGAGAAACAGGGTGACCCGGGCGGCCTGGCGCCGGGCACAGGTGAGAAAGGTGTCCTGGACATTGGGCTGACGGCCCACGGCAACGGCGGTGAAACTCATAGATCTGCACTCCTTTTTCTTTGCCGGGGCAAAGGCCCGGCGGTTATCTGCCGGAAAATTTTTCCGGGAGTGCGGTTATTGTAAGCCAGAGTCCAGGATGAGTTCTGTCGAAAAAGCAAGGGCGGAGGAAAAATCTGGATCTGCCTCCCAGAGAAACCAGTGGGCATCCCTGTTGCGGCGAAACCAGGTGAGCTGCCGTTTGGCGTACTGCCGGGAGCGGAGCTTGACCTCCTGGGCGCCGTCTTCCATATCCCGCCCCTCCCGGATGGCCGCGGCGATCTCCTTGTAGCCGATGGCCTGCATGGCGGTACACTGGGGGGAGATCCCCGCCGCCAGCAGCCTTCGCACCTCCCCCTCCAGCCCACGCTCCATCATCTCGTCCACCCTCCGGTCAATGCGTGCCCACAGGGCGGAGCGCTCCCGGAAGTTCAGGGCGAGGGTCAATGGCGTGTAGCGGCGGGGCAGGACCTGGGTGTCCAAGTTATGCTGGGAGATGGTCTTGCCGGTGGCCAGATAGACCTCCAGGGCCCGGATGATGCGCTTGGCATCGTTGGGGTGGAGCCGGGCGGCGGACTGGGGGTCCACCTGGGCCAGCTGGGAGAGCAGGGCGGGCAGTCCTTCCGATTCCGCCCGCTGCTGGAGCTGGCGGCGCAGGCCGTCCTGGCCGGGGAAGGGGGCAAACTGCCGGCCGGCGATCAGGTTGTCGATGTACAGCCCCGTGCCCCCGGCGATGATGGGCAGTTTGCCCCGGGCCAGCAGACCGTCCACGATGGGGACGGCTTGCGCCACATAGCGGGCCACGGAATAGCTTTCCTCCGGGTCGGCCACGTCGATCATGTGGTGGGGGATGCCTCCCATCTCCTCCGGCGTAGGTTTTGCGGTGCCGATGTCCATCCCCCGGTAGACCTGCATGGAGTCGGCGCTCACCA
>DVKM01000055.1 GCA_018716015.1 Candidatus Enterenecus stercoripullorum
GAAACGCTCCACCAGCAGATACTCCTTGGTGCACAGCCCCCGGTCAAAATCCCGCCACAGGTCGGCGTTGCACTTGTGATAGAGCTGGTAGCCCTCCTCGGAGAAGGCCAGGCCGTGGGCGCGGCACAGGAGGAGATGGGCGTTCCGCTCCGCCTGGTCAAAGTCGAAGAGGGTGTTGTCCGCGTCGAAGAGCAGGTATGGGTAGGGCATGGCGGGCCTCCTTGTTCAGTTTCGTTGTTTTTCAGCATACCACACTTTCCGCCGTTCCGCAATCCCGGCGGGGCAGAGCGCGGGAGGGGGCCGCTTGCCAGTTTTAGGGGGCGGGCACGAAGTTTCTACTTGAAAATATGGCGTTAAGCGGTATAATGTAAATAGAGGTCCCTTTTAATTTATTGTTAAGACGAGGTGAATTCCATGGACAAGGACACAAGCAGAAAAAAGCTGATCATAGCGGTTCTCCAGGGCGACGACTACGCCGACACCGTGGATGAACTTAACCGCAGCGGCTTTTTCGCCACCGTACTCAGCTCCACCGGCGGCTTTCTGAAGAAGAAGAGCGTCACGGTGATGATCGGTGTGGAGGAGGAAAAGATGCAGCGCGTGCTGGATATCCTGAAGCAGTGCGCGGGCAGGCGGCAGCAGATGACATACTCCGATCTGTCCATGTCCGCCGGAGGTCCCAACCCCTCCATCCCGATGATGCCGGTACATCTCAGTGTGGGCGGCGTTGTGGCCTTCATTCTGAATTTGGACGACATTCAGAAATATTGATCGACGAACATAGAGAGCGCCCGGGGGCAATGCCCCTGGGCGCTCTCTTCCTGCGGTTCCCCTTTTCTCCCGGCGGCATAGACTGGAGCAGAGGGGGGATGTGTATGAAGAGGACCGTCGCCGTGGTGGGGGGCGACATGCGCCAGGTCCGCCTGGCGGAGCTGCTGCTGAATGACGGGTGGCTGGTGTGCACCTGGGGGCTGGACCAGGGGGGCGGTCCCAACGCGGTGCCGCTGGACCAGGCGTTGGGAGCCGAGCTGCTGATCCTGCCCCTGCCGGTGTGCCGGGGCGGTGGGCTGACCCTGCCTTTGACAGACACGGCCCTGGGGGCGGAGCAGCTCTGGCCCAGGCTCCGCTACGATCAGCTCCTGCTGGGTGGCATGACGAAGGAGCTCTCGCCCCGGCTGATGCTGGACTTCGGCCTGACGCTGCTGGACTACTACGACCGGGAGGAGGTCCAGGTGGCCAACGCCGTGCCCACGGCGGAGGGGGCCATCCAGCGGGCCATGGAGGCTACGGAGGAGACGCTCCAAAACTGTCGCTGCCTGGTCATCGGGTACGGCCGGATCGGCAAGGTCCTGGCCCACCGCCTCCGGGGACTGGGGACCCAGGTGTCCGTCTCCGCCCGGCGGTACAGCGACCGGGCCTGGATCGAGGCCTTCGGCTATGAGCCCCTGGCGACAGACCGCCTGGGGGCGGAGCTGGGGGATTTCGACGTGATCTTCAACACAGTCCCGGCCCTCATCCTGGACGCCGGACGGCTGGAGCGGACGAAGGCGGAGTGCGTGATCCTGGATCTGGCCTCCCTGCCCGGGGGCGTGGACCTGGACGCCGCCAGGCGCCTGGGCCGCCGGGTGATCCGGGCCGGGGGGCTGCCAGGGATCGTGGCCCCACGGGCCGCCGCCGCCGCCATCCGGGACGGCGTCTACCACATATTGGAAGAACGAGGTGAGCCCATTTGAGGAAAGAGCGAGTGGGATTCGCGCTGTGCGGCTCCTTCTGCACCCACGGAAAGGTGCTGCGGGAGCTGGAGAAGTTGTGCAAGGAGTACGAGACGGTGCAGCCCATCGTCTCGGAGATCTGCCTGCACACCAACACGCGCTTTGGCACGGCGGAGGAATTTATCTCCGCGGTGGAGAAGATCACGGGACATACGGTGATGGGCAGCGTCAACGAGGCGGAGCCCATCGGGCCGAAGAAGCTGCTGGACGTGCTGGTGATTGCCCCCTGTACGGGGAACACCATCGGGAAGCTGGCCTGCGGCATCACCGACACGGCGGTGACCATGGCCGCCAAGGCACATCTGCGCAACGACAGGCCGGTGGTGGTGGCGGTGGCCTCCAAGACAGGTGTTATAGTTGGGATCAAATCAAGGAGGCTCTTGGAACACAAGGCCTTGCTGGTTTGATCCCAATTTTTTTGCCTGTTACCAGGACACTGTAGTATGAAAGGATGTGGAACATGGGCAAGATCGTAGCCATCACAAATTTCAAGGGCGGTGTAGGCAAAACGGCCACAGCGTTGAACCTCGGCGCGGCCCTGTCCGACGCAGAGAAGAAAGTTCTCCTCATTGACAACGACCCCCAGGGCAATCTCACGGCCGCACTGGGATATACCCCCGCTGAACAAAAACGAACACTGGCAAATTTTCTGCTGGCCGCCATTGACTACCCTGAGGACCTGGAAATTCACCTTGAACGCGGGATCCTTCACACGGGAAGCGGACTCTCCCTGATCCCCGCCAACCGTCGGCTGGCCGACGCGGCGGCCCGGCTTCAGGTGATGCGGCTCTCCCAGTATAACGCCGTGGGTGACACTGAGCGATCCTGTGAAAAGATCATGGACAGCCTCATGCCATTCCTGCGGGACACCTACGACTATATCATCATCGACTGCGGCTTGAAACACGAACTGCTGACCGTCAACGCTCTTGCGGCGTCGGACTACTGCATCATCCCGGTCCAGTCCCATTTTCTCGCCAGTGAAGGCGTCCCGGACGTGCTGGATATGGTGCGTTCCATCAAGGAGAAGTTTAATCCAAGGCTGGAAGTCGCGGGCATCCTTCTAACGATGTACCAGACCCGTCCCCAACTGTGCCGCAGCGTCCGTGAGAGCGTGGTGGACATCTACGGCGGCTCTTACCGTGTGTTTGAACGGCCTATCGAATACTCCATCAAGGTGGCGGAGTGTCCGGCGGCAGGCCAGAGCATTTTTGAGTACGCACCGAAGAATGCCGCAGCCGAATCCTACCGCAGTCTTGCCCGGGAGGTGCTGTGCCTTGGCTAAGGCTGAC
>DVKM01000056.1 GCA_018716015.1 Candidatus Enterenecus stercoripullorum
GCGGATGGTGTATGATATTGCCGTCTTTCGGGGAAGGATGCCCGGGAGATACAACTGAATAGGATTGGTAGAGTAAGCATTGCGCGTAAAGTGGCAAGCGGCTGGGAAGTTGCCCTTGCACGAAAGGCCCCCGAGAAATAGGGCCTACGATGTAATGCTGCATCCGCTACCGCACAAATCTAACGGATGTAATGATACCAATCTATGGCCGCGCCCGCCCGGCCTGGATTGGTATTTTTGCTGTGGACGCGCAGCAAAGGCAGCCGCCCCGGTCCCCGGGGGGACTGGCGTTCCATACCGGCGCCTTGTGCAGTAGCTTCAATGCACTTTATCTCCTAAGCAGCCCCGCTCCGGCGGGGAAACACAAAAAGGAGGAGACGCATATGAAGCGTACCAAACACAGCATCCTGAACACCCGCAGCCTGGTGATGATGGCCGCCCTGGTGGCCATCCAGATCGTCCTGGCCCGGTATCTTTCCATCCAGAGCGAGGTTTTCCGCGTCAGCTTTGAGACCATCCCCCTGGCCCTGGCAGGGCTCTGGCTGGGGCCGACGGCCGGCGTGATCGTAGCCTTGGTCAGCGACCTTCTGGGCACCGTCATCTCCGGTATCGGCCTCTACTTCCCGCCCCTCTCCCTGGGTCCCATGGTCTTTGGCTTCCTGTGCGGGATCAGTGCCCGGTATGTATTCCGCAGCAGCATGTCGGAGACTAAAGACGCCTGGAAGGTGCTCACCACGGTGATCCTGGCGGGGATTATCAATAGCTTTGTTGTCGGTGTGCTGACCTTTACCTGGTACCAGGTGGCGGTGATGGGCACTGAGGGGGCTTTCTGGGGCCTGGCGGCGGCCAATTTCCTCAGCCGTCTGGCCACCAAGCCTGTGACCATCGTGGCCAGCGCCCTGGTGGTATTCCTGGTCAACCGGGCGGCTTACCGGCCCGTGGTCTCCCGGATCGTACCCCGGCCCCAGGCGTAAGCGCCAGGGGACAGGCGGCGGGCCTCCCCTTTTACCTATTATATTATAATGAATAAGAAATCAGGTATTCGACATGACCTATGAAGAGGCGCTTTCCTATATTCACAGTATCTGCTGGAAGGGCAGCAAGCTGGGCCTGGACCGGACGCGGGAGCTGCTGGGCAAGCTGGATGACCCCCAGAAGGAGCTGAAGTTCATTCATATCGCCGGCACCAACGGCAAGGGCTCCACCGCCGCCATGCTCTCCTCCATTCTGGAGGAGGCGGGGTACCGGGTGGGGCTGTACACCTCCCCCTTCATCAACCGCTTCAACGAGCGGATGCAGGTAAACCACCAGCCCATTCCCGACGAAGAGCTGGCGGCCCTCACCGAGTACGTCCGCCCCCACGCCGACGCCATGGCGGACTCCCCCACGGAGTTTGAGCTCATCACCGCTCTGGCCATGGTCTGGTTCGCCCGGCAGAAGTGCGACATTGTGGTGCTGGAGGTGGGCATGGGCGGCGAACTGGACTCCACCAACATCATCGACGTGCCCGAGGCGGCGGTGATCGCCGCCATGGGCCTGGACCACGTGAAGGAGCTGGGCCCCACCATGGCGGACATCGCCAGGGCCAAGGCCGGCATCATCAAGGAGGGGGGCCGGGTGGTCAGCTACGGCGGCAACCCGGAGGCCGACGAGGTCATCGCGGCGGTCTGCCGGGCCAGAAACGCCTCCCTTTGCCAGCCGGATTTCTCCGCCATCGTCCCCGGGGACTTCAGCCTGGAGGGCCAGACCTTCTCCTATAAGGGCTGGCGCGGCCTCCGCATCCCCCTGGTGGGGGCCTACCAGATGAACAACGCCGCCGTGGTGTTGGAGACCGTGGAGGTCCTCCGGCAGCGGGGGTGGAGCGTCTCCGACGAGGCGGTGCGGCAGGGCCTCGCGGACACCCGCTGGCCCGCCCGGTTCGAGGTGCTGCGGCGGGACCCGGTGTTCATCGTGGACGGGGGCCACAACCCCCACGGCATCCGGGCCACGGCGGAGAGCCTGAGCCGCCTCTTCCCCGGGCGGAAGATCACCTTCGTCACCGGCGTTATGGCCGACAAGGACGTGGAGCACATCTTGGGGCTCATCGTCCCCCTGGCGGATCAGTTCTTCACCGTCCGCCCGGACAACCCCCGGGCCATGGACGCCGGGGAGCTGGCGGCGCGGATCGAGGCCATGGGCGCCAAGGCCACGGCCTGCGCCAGCGTGCGGGACGGTGTGGACCGGGCCATCCAGGCGGAGGGCCCCCACGGCGTGGCCTGCGCCCTGGGCTCCCTCTATATGAGCGGCGAGGTCCGGTCCTGTTTCGGAAAAAACTGAAGCTTTTCTTATTGTCCTTTTTGCTGAAAATTTCTCCAAAAACCGGCGGGGTTTTGACCTGTTGTAGGATGTCACAAGAATTTGTTAAATTTTTGTCAACCATGCTTCTTGTCAACGCCCCGCCGGTTTGATATGATATTTCATGGATCAACGGGGGAGGAAGGGTCCCCCGCATCTCCGCCGGGGCGGACGCGCCGGCGGGCCTATTCAAAGATTTGGCGCTGGGAGTCGCGGACGTTTGAAGCGCAGCGCCAAAAATAAATCGACCCCCGGGGGTAGTGAAAGATCCCGGGAACAAGGAGGAGTACCATGGCAATCGAATTCAAGGACGGCAAGTATGTGGACGAAAACGGTCGCGTAACCCTGGACCCCACAGTCTACAAGGACTGGCAGATCGCCGAGGAGGCGGAGCGGACCCTTCCCCCCGTTGACCATTTCCGCGAGAAGCTGGGCCTTCTGCCCGAGGAGATCATCCCCTACGGCAAGACCCCCAAGCTGGATTTTATCAAGATCATGAACCGCCTGAAGGACAAGCCCGACGGCAAGTTCATCGAAGTCACCGCCATCACTCCCACCCCTCTGGGCGAGGGTAAATCCACCACCTCCCTGGGCCTGATCGAGGGTCTGGGCAAGCTGGGCAAGAACGTGGGCGGCTGCCTGCGCCAGCCCTCCGGCGGCCCCACCATGAACGTGAAGGGAACCGCGGCCGGCGGCGGCAACGCGCTGCTGATGCCCATGACGGAGTTCTCCCTGGGCCTCACCGGCGATATCAACGACATCATGAACGCCCACAACCTGGCCATGGTCGCCCTCAACGCCCGCATGCAGCACGAGCGCAACTACAACGACGAGCAGCTGGCCAAGCGGGGCCTGAAGCGCCTGGACGTCGATCCCAAGCGCGTGGAGATGGGCTGGGTCCTGGACTTCTGCGCCCAGGGTCTGCGCAACATCATCATGGGCATCGGCGGTCCCAAGGACGGCTACCTGATGGAGTCCAAGTTCGGCATCGCCGTTGGCTCCGAGCTGATGGCTATTCTGGCTGTTGCCCGTGACCTGCAGGATCTCCGGGACCGCATCGGCAAGATTGTTGTGGCCTACAGCCGCAGCGGCGAGCCCATCACCACCGAGGATCTGGAAGTGGCCGGCGCCATGACCGCCTGGATGCGCAACACCATCAACCCCACCATGTGCTACACCGTGGAGCATCAGCCCATGCTGATCCACGCCGGTCCTTTTGCCAACATCGCGATCGGCCAGTCCTCCGTTATCGGCGACCGTCTGGCTCTGAAGCTGTTTGACTACCACGTGACCGAGTCCGGCTTCGCTGCCGACATCGGCTTCGAGAAGTTCTGGAACGTCAAGTGCCGTCTGTCCGGCCTGACCCCCAACGTTTCCGTTCTGGTTGCCACCATCCGTGCTCTGAAGATGCACGGCGGCGGACCCACCGTGGTTGCCGGCCGTCCCCTGCCTGTGGAGTACACCCAGGAGAACCTGGAGCTGCTGGAGAAGGGCACCGAGAACCTGTTCCACCATGTTGCCACCATCAAGAAGTCCGGCATCGTGCCCGTGGTGTGCATCAACCAGTTCTACACCGACACCGAGGCCGAAATCGCCCTGCTGCGGAAGCTGTGTGCTGACCATGGCGTGCGCTGCGCTCTGTCCAACCACTGGAGACTGGGAGGCGAAGGCGCCATCGAGCTGGCTCAGACCGTCGTGGAGGCCTGCGAGGAGAAG
>DVKM01000057.1 GCA_018716015.1 Candidatus Enterenecus stercoripullorum
GTGACCACCGGCATTACTCCCGGCTTGGGAACGGCGTCCCATGCCATCCTGATTATTTTGATGTACTTAGGCCGGGTGGGCTTTGTGTCCTTCTCCCTGGCGTTCTTGGCCCAGAATCCTGCCAAGAGCAAGCTCAGCTACCCTGAGACCGATGTGATGATCGGTTGATCAAACATAAATCAAATATGCCGTCAGGCGAGCGGAGGTAACTATGAAAAATTTTATCGTAATAGGACTGGGCCGGTTTGGAACGGCTGTGGCCAGAGAGCTGTATACTGTGGGCAAGGATGTTCTGGCCATGGATATTCGCAGCGAAAATGTGCAGAATATCGCGGATTATGTGACCCACGCCATCACAGGCGATGGACGGGATCCGGCGGTGCTTCAGGCCATCGGCGTGCAGGACTATGACTGCGCTGTGGTCACTGTGGGTGACGATGTGGGCAGCAGTGCGCTGATCACCATGCGCCTGAAGGAGGCCGGCGTGCCCAAGGTGATCTGCAAGGCCCAGAGCCATGTACATCAGCGGCTTCTGGAGAAGATCGGCGCGGACCTAGTTGTATTCCCCGAGCATGAGATGGGGATCAAAACGGCCCAGGGCCTTGCGCGGTCCAACATTCTCAATTTCATAGAGCTGTCGCCGGAGTTTGCCATCGTGGAAGTGGACATCCCCTCTGGCTGGGCCAGAAAGACCCTTCGGGACCTGGACGTCCGGGCAAAATACAAGGTGAACGTGATCGCCGTGCGCCGGGGCAGCGTGTTCAACGTGGCCCCCGGTGCGGATTGGGTCATGGCAGAGGGGGACAAGCTCATCGTACTGGGCCGGGACGAGGACATCAGCGCCCTGTGCGGGAAATGAGCGTTGAGAAGATCACCAGCCGGAGCAATCCGCTGATTTCCCGGGTGAAGCGGCTGCGGGATAAGCGGGCTGCGCGCAAAGCAGAAGGGCTTTTGATTGGCGAGGGTCCGAAGCTGCTGGAGGAGGCGCTGCGCTGGGATGCACAGTTGGATACAGTGCTTTATACCCGCGGCACACAGCTGCCTGAGTTGCCGGAGCAGCTCCGGGTTGTGGAAGTGCCTGAGGGTCTGATGCAGGCCATCGCGGATACCAAGACCCCCCAGGGTGTGCTGTTTCTTGCAAAGGGAAAGCTGGAGCAGCTCCCGGAAAAACCAGCCGGAGATAAATTCTTGATCCTGGACGGGGTGCAGGATCCTGGCAATGTGGGTACGATCTGGCGCACCGCGGATGCCTTTGGCGCGGATGGGCTGATCCTGTGCAACGGCTGCGCCGATCCGTGGAGCCCCAAGACGGTGCGCGCTACCATGGGGGCGGTATTCCGCCTTCCGGTTTATGAGGAGTTCCTCAGTGCGGTGGCCGCCAAGCTGACGGCTGCGGGGATACCCATCTATGCTACGGCGCTGGGCAATCCTTGCCTGGATGTGCGCGGGGTTGACCTCACCCGCTCGGCGGTGATTATCGGAAGCGAGGGGCAGGGGGTATCCCAGCTGGCTCTAGAGCTGTGCGAAGGAACCCTTCGTATTCCCATGACTGGGCGGTGCGAGTCGCTGAATGCGGCCTGCGCCGCCGCGGTGGTACTGTGGGAAATGGGCCGGGACAAGCTGTAAACAAGCTATAAGGACCAGAATCAATGGACAGGGAGGATATCCCATGGCAAACCTGAAATACTGGCTGTGGCTGACCACTCGCGTGGGGCTGGCTGGCCAGCACCTGATGGCGGTGCTCAACCACTTCGGTTCTCCGGAGGGCGCCTATTTTTCCGATGCGGCGGAGTACCGCCTGATTGAGGGGGTACCGGAAGGGGCATTGGAGTCCCTGGCGGACAAGTCCCTGGAAGGGGCGGACCGGATTTTGGGAGATTGCGACCGGCTGGGCATCCAAATCCTGACCATGCAGGACGCTTTGTACCCCGAGCGCCTGGCAGCCATCCACCAGCCGCCCCCGGTATTGTATTGGAAAGGCCGGCCCATCGCCTTTGATGAAGAGGTGGCCCTGGCCATGGTGGGCACCCGCTCTGCCACGCCCTATGGCGTGCGCACAGCTACCCAGCTGGCCATGGATCTGACCCGGCAGGGCGCCCTTCTGGTGTCCGGCATCGCCCAGGGGATTGATACCGCGGCGGTGCGGGGCGCACTCCAGGCAGGCGGGACGGTGGTATCTGTGCTGGCGGGGGGTGTGGATGTGATCTACCCCAAGGAGAACCGCTACCTGTTTGAGGACGTGGCGGCAGCCGGCGCGCTGATCTCGGAAAACCCTCCGGGGACAGAGCCGAAAGGGGCGCTGTTCCCCGTGCGCAACCGGATCATCAGCGGACTGTGCGTGGGGGTAATCGTGGTGGAGAGCCCCCGCTACGGCGGTACCCTGCACACCGTGGGGCATGCCCTGGAGCAGGACCGGGAGGTATTTGCTGTCCCCGGGCCCTGGGACGCCCCGGCCAGCGAGGGGACCAACCGGCTGATCCAGGAAGGGGCGGCCAAGCTCATTCTCAGCGCGGAGGATGTATTGTGCGAGTTTGTGGACCGCTTTCCTCAGCGCCTGGGCAGCCGGGAGGCCATGGAACCGGAGGTGGCGCGGCAGCGGCTTGAGGGGGCCAGAATCTCCCGGGAGCAGCGGCCGGAAGCTAGGGTGAAACGGAGAGCGGCAGAGAAAAAAGAGGTTGACATCCAGGCCGGGGAAGCATATATTGACTGGAAGGAATGCAGGGAAAAACTGACCGACGATCAACAGACTGTGCTGCGGGCGCTGCTGGAGCGGGCTATGAAAGCGGACGATGTGGTGGAGCAGACCCAACTGCCGGTGCGCCGGGTGCTGTCTGCGCTGACTATTCTGCAAGTGCAGGGCTATGTGCGGGAGGAGAGCGGAAAGCGCTTTGCTCTGGCGGTCAGATTAAAAATGGAGTAAGTAACATTATGGCAAAAACAAACTTAGTAATTGTGGAGTCTCCGGCCAAGGCCAAGACCATTGGGAAATATCTTGGACCTGAGTTTCAAGTGAAGGCCTCCATGGGCCATGTCCGGGATCTGCCCAAGAGTAAGCTTGGGGTTGACCTGACCACTTTTGAACCGGACTATCAGGATATCGACGCGAAGGAGAGCACCATTTCTGAGCTGCGAAAGGCCGCTCAGGCCAGCGACAAGGTCTATCTGGCCACCGACCCTGACCGGGAAGGGGAGGCCATCTCCTGGCACCTTCAATCCGTGCTGGGGGTGCCCAAGGAAAAGACCTGCCGGGTGACCTTCAATGAGATTACCCGGAAAGTGGTCACTGACTCCATCGCGCACCCCAGAGAGATCGACCAGAACCTGGTGGATGCCCAGCAGGCACGCCGGGTGCTGGACCGCATCGTGGGCTATCAGCTCTCCCCGTTGCTGTGGAAGAAGATCCGCCGGGGCCTATCCGCCGGCCGGGTTCAGTCGGTGGCCACCAGGCTGGTGGTGGAGCGGGAGGAGGAGATCCGCGCCTTCCAGCCCAAGGAGTACTGGACCCTCACTGCGGACCTATCCCGTATCGCGCCTAATCTAGGCGGCTTCAAGGCTGACTTCTATGGGTGCGGGAAGAAGATGGAGCTGGGCAGCAAAGAGGAAACAGACGCTGTGGCAGAGGCTGTAAAGGCGTCTGACTTCCAGGTAATCTCCGTCAAGCGGCAGGATAAGAACCGCAATCCGGCCCCGCCCTTTATCACCTCCACCCTCCAGCAGGAGGCGTCCCGCAAGCTCAATATGACCCCGCGGCGCACCATGTCCGTGGCCCAGCAGCTCTATGAGGGCGTGGACATTGAAGGGGAGGGCACCGTAGGCCTGATCACCTATATGCGTACCGACTCTCTGCGCCTGTCTGAGGAGGCTCTGTCCGCGGCCAAGACCTTTATCGTAGGGCGCTATGGGGAAAAATACTATCCGGAAAAAACCCGCCGCTTTAAGGCCAAGGGCAACGCCCAGGACGCCCACGAGGCCATCCGCCCCTCCGATGTGAACCTGACCCCGGAGCAGCTCAAAAAGGATCTGACAGGGGAGCAGTACCGGCTTTACAAGCTGATCTGGAGCCGGTTTTTGGCCTGCCAGATGGCCTCTGCCGTCTATGACAGCGTGTCCATCGAGGTGGAATCCGCCGGCTACCAGTTCCGGGCCAGCCACTCCTCCATCAAGTTCAACGGCTTCACCGCGGTGTACGAGGAGAGCCGGGACGACGAGGAGGAGGCCCCCCAGTCCCCGCTGCCTGACCTGAAGGAAGGGGAGACTCTGCGTCTGAACGGCCTGGACAGCGCCCAGCACTTCACGCAGCCCCCAGCCCGGTATACCGAGGCCACCCTCATCCGGGCGCTGGAGGAGCGGGGGATCGGCCGGCCGTCCACCTACGCCCCCACCATTTCCACCATCACCGACCGGGAGTACGTGGTCAAGGAGGGCCGCCATCTGCGGCCTACCCCCTTGGGTGAGGTGGTCACCGGGCTGATGAAGGATAAATTCCCCGATATTGTGGACCCGGATTTCACCGCCCAGATGGAGGGCGAGCTGGACAAGGTGGAGTCCGGCGAGGTGCGCTGGAAACAGCTGTTGGGCGGATTTTACAAGGATTTTGAGGCGGAGCTTCAGAAGGCGGAAAAGGACCTGGACGGCGAGCGCATCAAGGTGCCAGACGAGGTGACGGAGGAGATCTGTCCCCAGTGCGGGCGCAACTTGGTGGTCAAGTCCGGGCGGTTTGGCCGCTTTTTGGCCTGCCCCGGCTGGCCGGAGTGTAATTTTACCATGCCCCTGGTGGTGGAGATGCCGGGCAAGTGCCCCAAGTGCGGCGCCCGCCTGGTCAAGCGCACCGGTGTGAGCAAGAAGACCAACAAGCAGTACACCTACTACTGCTGCGAGCACCTGAACAGCAAGGACGAGTCCCGGCGGTGCGATTTCATGACCTGGGACGTGCCGGTGAAGGACAACTGTCCGGTGTGCGGCCAGACCATGTTCAAGAAGTCCGGCCGGGGGTTCAAGCGCCCCTTCTGCATTAACCCAGACTGCGCCAACTTCACCCCTGAGGAGAAGCGGGGCGGCTATGTGAAGAAGACGGCGGATTCCTCCGGTGAGAGTGAGGCCTCCGCGGAAAAGACGCCGGCCAAAAAGGCTGCGGCGAAAACCACCGGGAAGAAGACTGCTGCAAAGAAAACAACGGCCAAAAAGGCCGCCACCCGGAAGGCGGCGGCTGCCTCTGAGGCAACAAACGCGTAAGCCGTCCGGTTGGCCGGACCCTTTACAAATCAGAACAGCCTGCATGAGCAGGCACAGATAAAGGACAATGACTATGCATGTAACCGTCGTCGGCGCCGGGCTGGCGGGCTGCGAGGCGGCCTGGCAGCTGGCCCAGCGGGGCGTTCCTGTTATCCTTCGGGAGATGAAGCCCCAGAAGATGAGCCCCGCCCACCACAGCGGGAACTTTGCCGAGCTGGTATGTTCCAACTCCCTGCGCTCCGACCAGCTGGAAAACGCGGTGGGGCTGCTCAAGGAGGAGCTGCGCCGCTGCGGCTCGCTGATCCTGCGCTGTGCCGACCAGACCCGGGTGGAGGCGGGGGGCGCCTTGGCGGTGGACCGGGAGGGCTTCTCCCAGACGGTCACCCAGGCGGTGCGGGAGCACCCCAATATCACGGTGGAGGAGAGTGAGGTGACGGACATCCCGGATGGGGATGTGGTCATCGCCACCGGGCCTTTGACCTCGGACGCTCTGTCCCAGTCCATTGGGACCCTGTTTCCGGACAGCCGGTACCTGAACTTTTACGACGCCGCTGCCCCCATCGTCACCTTTGAGAGCGTGGACATGGACCGCGCCTGGTTCGGTTCCCGGTACGGCAAGGGCAGCGACGACTATATCAACTGCCCCATGAGCCAGGAGGAGTACCTGGCCTTTTGGCAGGAGCTGTGCCAGGCCCAGGAGGCCGAAGTCCACGGTTTTGAGGACAAGAATGTATTTGAAGGCTGTATGCCGGTGGAGGTCATGGCCCGCCGGGGGATGCAGACCTTGTGCTTCGGCCCCTTGAAACCCAAAGGGCTCACCGACCCCAAAACGGGGCGGGAGCCCTACGCCGTGGTGCAGCTGCGCCGGGACAACGCCCAGGGCACGCTGTACAATATCGTGGGCTTTCAGACCCACCTGAAGTGGGGAGAGCAGAAGCGGGTGTTCTCCATGATTCCAGCGCTGAAAAACGCCCAATATATACGCTACGGGGTGATGCACCGTAACACCTACCTGGATTCTCCCCGTCTGCTGGACCGGTATTACCGGGTGAAAGGGAATGAGCGCATTGTGTTTGCCGGGCAGATCACCGGGGTGGAGGGCTATGTGGAGTCCACTGCCTCTGGTTTCCTGGCCGGGGTGGAGCTGGCCCACCGGCTGTTGGGACAGCCGTCGGTGGACTTTCCACGCCAGACGGCCATCGGCGCGCTGGCCTGCTACATCAGCAACGAGAGCGTGGCGGACTTTCAGCCCATGAACATCAATTTCGGCATCATGCCCCCCCTGGACCAGAGGGTCAAGGGCAAGCGGGCCAAGAACGCTCTGCTCAGCCAGCATTCGCTGGAGATCGTGGAGGCGCTGAGAGAAAAGATTTGAGGGAGGCTGGTTTTTTTGAAGATCATCGTGGATGCCATGGGCGGGGACAACGCGCCCCAGGCGCCGGTCAGGGGCGCCATACAGGCGATTAGGGAGCTGGGGGCGGAGGTCATCCTGGTGGGCCGCGGAGAGGAGATCCTTGAGGCGCTCCATGCCGACGGCATCGCCGAGCTGCCTGCGGGGCTGGAGATCACCCACGCCGACCAGGTGGTGGAGATGTGCGACAATCCGGCCACCGCGTTCAAGGAGAAAAAGGACTCATCTTTGACCGTGGGGCTGAACCTGCTGAAAGAAGGGGCGGGGGATGCCTTTGTCTCCGCTGGTTCCACCGGCGCGCTGCTCTCCGCCGCCACCCTGCTGGTCAAGCGCGTTCGGGGCATCCGCCGGGCGGCGCTGGCCCCCGTGGTGCCCACCGGCAAGGGGGGCGCGGTGCTCATTGACTGCGGCGCCACGGCGGAATGCACCCCGGAGTTTCTGCTCCAGTTTGCCTTTATGGGCAGCTATTACGCCGAGCGGGTGCTGGGCCGTCCAGAGCCCAAGGTGGGCCTTCTGAACATTGGGGCCGAGCCCTCCAAGGGCACCGAGCTGCAGCAGGAGACCTATCAGCTGCTGAAAAAGGCCGGAGCGGAAGGCCGGATCAATTTTGTAGGCAATGTGGAGGCCCGCGAGGCAGTGGAAGGGGCTGTGGACGTCATTGTATCCGACGGCTACTCAGGGAATATTTTCCTGAAAACCATGGAGGGAACTGGGCTGTTCCTGGGCCGGGAGATCAAAAAAATGTTTCTGAAGAGCCTGAAGACCAAGATCGCGGCGGTGCTGGTCAAGGATGAGTTAAAGGCGTTCAAAAAACTCATGAGCGCCGACGAAGTGGGCGGCACCGCCCTGATCGGAATTTCCAGGCCGGTGATCAAGGCCCACGGCTCCTCCGACGCCTATGCCCTGCGCAACGCCATCCGCCAGGCGATGGAGTTCAGCAAGTCCGGTATCATTGAGGACATCACGGAAAATGTGTCCCACATGCGCCTGCCGGTGCGCTCTGCCAGAAGCGACGAGAACACGGCTGGGAAAGAGATGTAAATACGGTCAAAAAGACTATTGACAGTGAAGATGATTCTCCCTATTATGGTGTCAAAGCTAAGCTAAAAGGAGCTGCGTAAAAATGTTTGAAAAATTGTGCGCGCTCATCGCCGAACAGTTCGGCGTTGACGCGGATACCGTGACCGCCGAGACCGCCTTTGTGGATGATCTTGGCGCCGATTCTGTGGATCTGGTGGATCTCTCCATGGCCCTGGAAGAGGAGTTTGGCATGGAGGAGATGGAGGAAGAGGACATCAGCTCCATCACCACGGTGGGAGATCTCTACAAGTATATGCAGGATCATCTGGACATCTGAACGCAAGCATACCGGAAGCCCCGCATCAGGCGGGGCTTCCTTTTTCAGAGGAGATCATGAAATGAAAAAACTGGAAGATAAACTGGGGTATCGCTTTCATGACGCGGGGCTGCTGGAGCATGCCCTGACCCACAGCTCCTACGCCAATGAGCACCGGGGCACGGGGATCACCAGCAACGAGCGGTTGGAGTTTTTGGGGGATTCCGTGTTGGGGCTGATCGTGGCGGAATACCTGTACCAGACCCATCCGGATATGCCGGAGGGGGAGCTGACCCGCACCCGGGCTGCCCTGGTGTGCGAGGACAGCCTTCATGAAGTGGCCCTCGCCCTGAATTTGGGGTCTTATCTGCGCCTGGGCAAAGGGGAGGCGGCGGGTGGCGGTCGGACCCGACCATCCATTCTGGCTGACGCCACCGAGGCCATGCTGGCCGCCGTGTATCTGGATGGAGGATTTGGCGCTGCCTGGGGGATCGTGCAGAACTTCATTCTGAATCAAGAACGGGAAAAGGCGGTGGACCGGGACTACAAGACCGGCCTGCAAGAGTGCGTCCAGCGCACGCCGGGGAAGAACGTGACCTACCGCCTGGTGGAGGAGATCGGGCCTGACCATAATCGAATCTTTGTCATGGAGGCGGCGGTGGACGGCAAGGTTGTGGGACAGGGACGGGGCCGTACCAAGAAAGAGGCGGAGCAGCTGGCCGCCAAGACAGCCCTAGAACACATGGATTTCTGATGTGGAAAATTTTCTGAAAGCGCCAGGCAGAGCCGGCAGTTTGTTAAGCTGCCGGCTCTGCCTTCCAATACAGAAGGGGCCCTTTACCGGGTGGTCGTGCGCCCGCAGATCTGGAAGGAAAATATAGGAAAAATAGTAACCGGTCTGCCCCCTGCCACGGATGCGAGACAGCCGGGGGGATGCCTGGCCAGGTAGCAAAGGTTGGCGTCGGGGGTTGTAAAACGGTTGTTATTTTGCTATAATACATTGGAAATTTGACGTGTTCAACTGCGGCTGGGAGGTGTGCTGTGGAAGCTCCAATCTATCACCTGGAAAAGGTGGTCAAAGCCAAACAGGAGGATATGGAGGACTTCAACGGCCCGCTGGACCTGATCCTGCACCTGCTGAGTAAAAATAAGATTGAGATCCGGGACATCCAGATCACCCTGCTGCTGGACCAGTACCTGGAGTGGATGGAGTGCCGGGAACAGCTGAACCTGGAGGTGGCCAGCGAGTTTGTCACCATGGCGGCCCATCTGGTGTATATCAAGACCAGGATGCTGCTGTCCATCGAGGATGAGGAGGCCATGAGCGAGATGGAGCAGCTCATGTCTGCCCTGGAGGAGCATCAGCGCCATGAGAGCTACCTGAAGATCAAGGTGGCGGCCCAGCCCCTGGCCCAACGCTTTGAATACGGCAGGGATTTTATGGTCAAGCGTCCGGAGACACTGAAGGGAGAGCGGGAATATCAGTATGTACACCAGCCGGGCGACCTCCTCACGGCGCTGAACGCGGCGTTGGAGCGGATCGGGAACAAGCTACCCCCTCCGGTACAGGCCTTTGAGGGCATCGTGGGCCGAGAGCCCTACCCGGTGGCGGACAAGGCCAGGGCCATCCTGCAGCGGCTGATTCAGTTTGGCGTCACCCGCTTTCGAGCCCTGTTCCGGAGCAGCCGCAGCCGCTCTGAGATGGTGGCTACCTTTTTGGCCATTTTGGAGCTGAGCAAGGCAAACCGTATTCACCTGGCTGGAACGGCGGAGGACTGCACGGTGACCAGCACCGGTCAGGATGCGGACAAGGAACTGAACGTGACGGTGGACAGCTACTGAAAAAGACCATGCAGGAGGTGAGACAGGATGGAACTCAAGGAGCTGCAGGCGGCTATTGAAGGCATCCTCTTCGCTGCGGGCGATCCGGTGCCGGTGGAGCGTATCTGCCTGGCTTTGGAGCAGGACCGGGAGACGGTGGACGGCGTGTGCCAGCGCCTGGCCGACGAGTACAGCTATGAGCGGCGGGGAATCCGGCTGGTACGGCTGGAGAACAGCTGGCAGATGTGTTCCGCGCCGGAATATGCCTCCGGCATTCGAAAGGCCTTGGAGAGCCGAAAGCCCCCAAAGCTGTCTCAGCCGGCCCTGGAGGCGCTGGCCATCGTGGCCTACTTCCAGCCAGTGACCCGGGCCTATATCGAGCAGGTTCGGGGGGTGGACAGCTCCTATACGGTGGGCCTGCTGCTGGAACGGGGGCTGATCTGTGAGGCAGGACGGCTGAACGTCCCCGGCCGGCCCATGCAGTTTCGAACCACGAAGACCTTCCTGCGCTCCTTTGGCCTGACCAGTTTGGAGGACCTGCCGGAGTTGCCCTCCTCCACCCAAGAGGGAGTCCAGATGACCATGGAACTGGAGTCCGCCATCGACCGGCTGCAGCAGCAGGAAGCCCAGGCTGACGGCCATCAGGAGCCTGAGTTCGGGCAGGGAGAGGACGGGGAGTGTCCATGAGCTGGTGGCTCATTGTCCTGATCATACTGCTCGCTCTGTTCCTGATTGGGCGGATTCGAATCGGGGCCAGGATCCGCTATGATACGAGGGGCTTGGCGGTGACAGTGATCGCCGGCCCGGCCCGGCTCCGGGTACTCCCGGCGAAGGAGAGGCCAGAGAAATCCGAACAGGAAAGGGAGAAATGGAAAAAGAAAAGGGCGGAAAAGGAGCGGCGGAAGGCGGCTGATAGGAAAGAGGGAAAACCGGGCACGTTGGCCCGGCTGATGGATCTGCTGCCAGTGCTGGCCGAGGCCGCCGGGGCGCTGCGCCGGAAGATCCTGATCCATTCCCTGGATCTGAAGGTGGTGTGGGGGGCGCCGGACGCGGCGGGCGCCGCCATTGGATTTGGCCGGGCCCATGCCATGATCGGTATGATCTGGCCCTTTTTTGATCATAATTTTCGTGTGAGACGCCATGCCTTTCAGGTGGACGTGGACTATGAGGCGCACCACCCCGAGGTAGCTGTCGGCCTGGAGCTGACCATGACGATTGGACAGGCCCTGGCCTTTGTCCTGCGGTACAGCGGCAAGGCGCTGATAAAATGGAGCCGGAGCGGACAACGCTCCCAACGAAGACAGGAGGCATGAGCCATGAGCGAACAGAATCACCCCATCAATGAAGTGCTTCAGACCACGATGTCCAAGCTCCGGGAGATGGTGGACGCCAATACGGTGATCGGACAGCCCATCGTCACCCAGGACGGCGTGACCCTGATCCCGGTGTCCCGGCTGTCCTTTGGATTTGCCACTGGGGGGTCTGACTTTGGAAAGACGCCCAACGTGGGCAAGAACTTCGGCGGCGGCGCGGGTGCCGGCGTCAATGTGGTGCCCGTGGCGTTCCTCATTGTGAAGGAGGGCAACGTAAAGCTGCTGCCGGTGGCCCCTCCCTCTGGGGACAGTGTGAGCCGGGCGGTGGAGCTGGTGCCTGAAATGTTTGACCGGATCACCGGCTATATTGACAAGAAAACAGGGGAAAAGAGCTGCCCGGAGGATAAGAAAGGTTGAATAGGGTCATACTAACTCCCATCTGAGGTTTGGATGGGAGTGACCTTTTGTGAAGCGACTGTTTGCAATGCTGGCCGCGGCGGCTATCGCCTTTTCTGTCCTTCCGGCGCAGGCCCGGGCGGTGAGTACCTCCGCCTCCTGCGCCATTCTCATGGATGCTGACAGCAGACGGATCCTCTATGCCCAGAATATCCACGAAACCAGGTTGATCGCCAGCATCACCAAGCTGATGACCGCCCTGGTGGCGGTGGAGCAGGAGCCGGACTTGGATCAGGTGGTGACCATCCAGCCGGAGTGGCTGGGCAGTGAAGGCTCCTCCATCTACCTGAAAGCGGGGGAGCAGATCACCCTGAAGGGGCTGCTCTACGGCTTGCTGCTCCAATCGGGCAACGACGCGGCCATGGCCATCGCCTACTTTGTGGCGGGGGATGAGGCGTCCTTTGTGGAGCTGATGAATCAGAAGGCCTGGGAGCTGGGGATGGATCACAGCAGTTTTGCCAATCCCAGCGGGCTCAATCACGAAAACCACTATTCCACCGCCTATGACATGGCGCTGCTGGCCTGCGCCTGTCTGGAAAACGAGACAGTGGCTGAGATCTGCGCCACCCGGTCCATCACCATCGGCAGCCGGACCTTCGCAAACCACAACCGGCTGCTGTATCAGTACGAGGGCTGCGTGGGCATGAAAACGGGCTATACCGAGCGGGCGGGCCGCACCCTGGTTTCAGCGGCCCGGCGGGATGGGCAGACTCTGGTGTGTGTGACCCTCAATGACGGGAACGATTGGAAGGACCACAAAACCCTGCTGGACTATGGTTTTTCCACCTACCCAAGCTCCATTTTGTGCCAGGAAGGGCAAGTTTTTGGCAGTGTTGCGGTATCCGGCAGTCTGCTGCCCGCGGTGAAGGTGGTGGCGGTGGATGCGGTGAGCTTTCCCCTGAAGGACGGAGAGGAGCTGGAACTGGAAGTGGATCTGACGGACGTGGTCCAGGCGCCGGTGGCGGAAGGAGCCGTCGTGGGCACTGTATGGTGGAGTCTGAATGGCCAGGCTGTGGCCCATACCCAGCTGGTGTGCGCCGGCGGGGCAGGGGAGGACCTCTACCAGCCGGACAGCTGGTGGGACCGCCTGTGGGCCTCGCTTCGGGGGCAGGCGGAATACGGGTTTGGAGCCCAGATGATCTAGAAGGAGAGAAAGCGCTTGGAGCAACGACTGCAAAAAATTCTATCTGCGGCTGGCGTCTGTTCCCGCAGAAAGGCGGAAGAGTACCTTCAGGCAGGCCGGGTGACGGTAAACGGCGTGGTGGCTGCCCTGGGGGACAAGGCAGACCCGGACTGGGACCAGGTGGCAATAGACGGCCGTCCCCTGTCCCGGTCCACCGGCCATACATACATCATGCTGCACAAGCCCAGGGGCTATGTGACCACGCTGTCTGACGAGAAAGGGAGAAGGACGGTGGCCCAGCTGGTTTCAGACTGCCCGGCCCGGGTATGGCCGGTGGGCCGGCTGGACATGGATTCAGAGGGGCTGCTGCTGCTCACCGATGACGGGGAACTGACCCAGGCCCTCACGCATCCCTCCCATTGGGTGGAGAAGGAGTACCACGTTCATGTGGGCGGAGATATCGCCGCGGCGATACCGGCCCTGTCCGTGCCCATGGAACTGGACGGGGAACTCTTGACCGCAGACCGGGTGGAACAGACCGGGCCGGGTTGCCTGAGTATTGTCATCCACCAGGGAAAGAACCGTCAGGTGCGCCGGATGTGCGACAAGGCCGGACTGACGGTGAAGCGGCTGATCCGAGTCCGGGAGGGAGGCCTTCTGCTGGGTGATTTGAAGGTGGGGACCTGGCGTTTCCTCAAGAAAGAAGAGCTTGCCCTGATGAAATAGGGCACGACAGGTAAAAATTGCAAGGGCAAGGGTCAAACTTGCAAAAATGCTTGCATTTTGAGCGGAAACCAGCTATGATAGAAGCCGTTGGCTTCTAAGCAAGCATCAGGGCGTATGCCCGTTACAGGACGCAGGAAATGGAAGTGTCGTCATGAGCCGTGATATTCTTGTGGCCATTCAGAGCGGTATGGGGTCTTTTTCCAAAGGCCAGAAGCTCATCGGCCGGTATATTCTGGATAACTACGACAAGGCCGCCTTTATGACGGCGGCTAAGATGGGGCAGACGGTGAAGGTGAGTGAATCCACAGTGGTCCGCTTTGCCGCCGAGCTGGGGTATGACGGATATCCGGCCATGCAGCGGGCCCTTCAGGAGATGATCCGCAGCAAGCTCACTGCGGTGCAGCGCATTGAGGTGGCCAACGACCGCATCAGCGACGAGGACGTTCTGGCCAAGGTGGTACAGTCCGATATTGAAAAGATCCGGATGTCTCTGGAAGAGCTGAGCAGGGAGGAGTTCTCCGCGGTGGTGGACGCCATTGCCCGGGCTCGCCGTATCTATATTTTGGGGGTGCGGTCCTCCTCCACTCTGTCTGACTTCCTCACGTTCTATTTCAACCTGATTTTTGACAATGTGCGTCAGGTACAGAGTACCTTGGCCAGTGAGATGTTTGAGCAGATGCTCCGGGTGGGCCCTGAAGATGTGGTCATCGGCATCAGTTTTCCCCGCTATTCTACCCGAACCGCCCGGGCCATGGAGTTTGCCCGAGATCAGGGCGCCACGGTGGTGGCCATTACGGACAGTGAGCTGTCTCCGCTATACCAGACTGCCTCCCTGCGCCTGCTGGCCAAGAGCGATATGGCCTCCTTTGTGGACTCGCTGGTGGCGCCTTTGTCCGTGATCAACGCGCTGATTGTGGCTGTGGGCCGGAAAAAACTCACCGAGGTGACGGAAACCTTTCGGCGTCTGGAGCGTATTTGGGATGAATACCATGTATATGAAAAATCGGGTGATACCACCGCATGAGCTCAACCTATGCCAATGATTCGGGTTTTCGGTCATCCGGGAATCCGAATTGTTTCCAAGGATTGTTCCAAAGATTGGTGTGATGTCATCAGGAAAGGACCTGATTATGGGGCGGCCGGAAGACAATCAGATCATCGTGGCAGGGGGTGGCGCGGCCGGCATGATGGCCGCCGTCACCGCGGCGCGCTTTGGGGCGCCGGTCCTGCTGTTGGAGCCCAATGAAAAGCTGGGCAGAAAACTATATATCAGTGGGAAGGGCCGCTGTAACGTGACCAACTGGTGCGGTTTAGACGAGTTCTTATCCAATGTGCCCCGTAATGGAAAATTCCTTTACAGTTCTGTCTCCCGGTTTTTACCACAGGACACCTGGAACTTTTTCGAGGAGCTGGGCGTGTCGTTGAAAGTAGAACGGGGGAACCGGGTGTTTCCCCAATCGGACCAGGCCGCCGATGTCGTGGACGCACTGTTTCGGGAGCTGCGCCGGCGGAAAGTCGCGGTCTGTCAGGACCGGATCGAGGAACTGGATATTCAGAATGGCCGAGTGAAGGCGGTGCGGACAGCCCGGGAGAAGCATCTGCTGCCCTGCGCCTGCGTGATTTTGGCCACCGGGGGAGCCTCCTATCCCAGAACGGGGTCTACTGGGGACGGCTACCGCCTGGCGGCCCGGGCGGGGCACACCATCGTACCGCCCAGGGGCTCTCTAGTGCCGCTGGAGTCGCAAGACCCCTGCTGCGGGCAGATGCAGGGGCTATCCCTCCGAAATGTGGAGCTATCGGTCAAGGATCAGCGGGGGAAGCGGGTCTATGGGGAGCAGGGGGAGATGCTGTTCACCCATTTTGGACTGTCCGGCCCGCTGATCCTCTCCGCCTCGGCCCATCTTGACTTTTCAAAAAATCAGTATACGGCCCACATTGACTTGAAACCGGCGCTGAGCGAGGAAAAACTGGATGCGCGGCTGCTGCGGGACATTCAGGACAGAGCCAACCAGAATTTTTCCACCTTGCTGGGAGGCTTGGTGCCCCACTCCATGGTGCACGTCATGGTGAAGCGGACGGGGATCCCGGGAGACGAGAAGGCGCGGGACCTGCGCCGGGAGCAGCGGCGAAAGCTGCTGGAGACCCTGAAGGACTTTACCGTTTCCATCAGCGGCCCCCGGCCGGTGGAAGAAGCCATTGTGACGGCCGGAGGGGTGAAGGTCAGCGAGGTCAATCCGGCCACCATGGAGTCAAAAAAGATCAAAGGGCTCTACTTCGCCGGAGAGCTGCTGGATGTGGACGCCTATACCGGTGGGTTCAATCTTCAGATCGCTTGGGCGACCGGGCATGCGGCAGGTTTGGCCGCCGCAGAGAGCCGGGAGGAGAGGGAAGCATGAGGAAACAATATTACAGCATTGCCATCGACGGCCCCTCCGGCGCGGGAAAGTCCACACTGTCTGAACGCCTGGCCAAAGAGCTTGGCTTCCTCCATGTGGATACCGGCGCCATCTATCGTACTGTGGGGCTGGCCGCCAGACGGCGAGGCATTGGCCAGGGGGATACCAAAGCCGTGGCGGCGATGCTTCCGCAGCTGAACGTGGAGTTGCGCTATAGCTCGGACGGCACCCAGCGGATGCTGCTCGACGGGGAGGACGTGACGCAGGCCATCCGGCATCACGAAATCTCGGCTTGGGCCTCCATGGTCTCTGCCATCCCGGAGGTGCGGGATTTCCTCCTGGAGATGCAGCGAAAGCTGGCCCGGGAGCACAATGTGATCATGGACGGACGGGATATCGGCACGGTGGTGCTGCCGGACGCGGATCTGAAGATCTATCTGACGGCGCAGCCGGAGGACCGGGCCAGACGCAGATACCTGGAGTTGAAGGAGCGGGGAGAACCGGCGGACGAGGCGCAGACCCTTCAGGACGTGATCGCCCGGGACCGGCGAGACATGGAGCGGAGCGTGGCCCCTCTGCGAAAGGCAGAGGATGCGGTGACTGCGGACACCACAGGAAGAAACCAGGAGGAGAGCTTTCAGCTGCTGCTGTCTCTGGTCCGTGACCACCTGGGCGAGCTTGGAGGCGGGAAATCATGAACAAGGTGTATGCGGCGCTGTTTCCGCTGGTCTGGATTTTTATGAGGATTTTCCATCCGTGGAAAGCGGTTGGCCGGGAGAATGTGCCCGATGGGAACGCTGTGCTGTGTGGAAACCACACCACCCTGGGCGACCCCGTGTATGTGGTGTGCGCGCTGGGGCGACGCTGTCAGACCCATGTGATGGCAAAGGAAGAGATCATGAAATGGCCGGTGATCGGATGGCTGCTGAAGAAGGCGGGGATCATCGGAATCAAGCGGGGCAAGGCGGATGTGACCGCAGTGAAAGAGAGCGTGCGGGTACTAAAAAAAGGGGAGAAGCTGCTGCTTTTCCCGGAGGGGACCCGGGTGAAGGAAGGGGAGGCCTCTGAGGCCCACACCGGAGCGGCCATGTTTGCCACCCGGACCGGCTCCCCCATCGTCCCCATTTACATCCAACCGAAGAAAAAACTTTTTCGCAGGACCACGGTGGTTTTCGGTCAGCCCTATCATCCTGGATTTGAGGGGAGAAAACCGACGCCGGAGGATTATCAGCGGATCGCCGATGATATGATGGCGCGTATCCGCAATTTGGGTGGTGAGTTGTAATGGAAGTGATTTTGGCCAAATCTGCCGGATTTTGTTACGGCGTGCGGCGGGCGGTAGACCTGGCCGCAGCGGCGGCCGGCGAGGGAAGTGTATACCTGCTGGGACATATTACCCACAACGATCATGTGATCCGCGATCTGGAGGAAAAGGGCGCCATTACGGTATTCAGCCCGGAGGAGGTGCCCCAGGGCGCGGCGGTACTGATCCGGGCCCACGGAGAACCCGATGAGGTATACCAGCGTCTGGCTGACCAAGGCTGTCGCATACTGGATGCCACCTGCCCCAATGTGGTCTGGATCCACGATATCGTGCGGCAGGCGGAACTGCGGGGCCGGATCCCCATTGTAGTTGGAGAGCGGGAACATCCGGAAATCATTGGGGTTGTAGGCAGCACAAAGACCGGAATGGTGGTCAGCGGCTGGGATGAGCTGGAGAAAACGATCCAAAAACATCCAGAATTAGTCAATCAACCCTTGACCTTCGTGTGTCAAACCACGGCGATTCGGGCTGTTTGGGAAAAAACCGTTGAAAACGCAAAAAAAGTGTGTACAAGCGCAGAATTTTTTGATACAATATGTGGTGCTACGTCCAAGCGTCAATCTGAAGCCGTTGAATTGGCCAAACGATGCGATGCCATGATCGTCATTGGTGATCCGAAGAGTTCCAATACCAGACGTTTGGCCCAACTGTGCCAGGCCAGCTGCCCTCTGGTGGTGCAGACAGAACGTGGGGATGAGTTCACTCGGAAGGACTTTCAACACGTCAAAACGCTTGGAATCACTGCCGGTGCATCCACGCCGGAGTGGATAATAAAGGAGGTCTACAACAAAATGAGCGATGAAATTATGGAGATTGAACAGTCCTTTGCCGAGATGTTGGAGGAGTCGTTCAAAACTTTGAATAATGGGGATAAGGTCACCGGCACTGTCGTTGCCATCACTCCCACCGAGGTGCAGGTGGAACTGGGCATCAAATATCCTGGGTATATTCCCTTGTCGGAACTGAGCGACGACCCCAACGCCAAGGTAGAGGACCTGGTCAAGGTGGGCGACGAGATCGAGGCGCAGGTGCTGCTGGTCAGCGACCGGGATTGCATGGTCAAGCTGTCCAAGAAGCGCCTGGACGCGGCCAAGAACTGGGAGATCATTGAAAACGCGGTGGAGAGCAAGGAAGTGCTGGAGGGCTATATCACCGAGGAGAACAAGGGCGGGTTGGTCGCCAATGTCAAGGGCATCCGGGTATTCATCCCCGCCTCTCAGTCCGGCAAGCCCCGGGGCGCCGACCTGTCCGATATGGTCAAGACCCAGGTTCAGCTGCGCATCACCGAGGTGAACCGGGCCCGCCGCCGTGTGGTGGGGTCCATCCGTGCGGTTCAGGCCGAGGCCCGTGCCGCCGCCGCGGCGGAAGTGTGGGCGAACATTGAGGTCGGTAAGCACTACACTGGCACTGTGAAGAGCCTGACCTCCTATGGCGCTTTCGTGGACATCGGCGGTGTGGACGGCATGGTTCACATCTCCGAGCTGTCCTGGTCCCGGATCAAGAACCCCGCCGAAGTGGTCTCCGTAGGTGATACTGTGGATGTATACGTGATCTCCTTTGATCCGGAGAAAAAGAAGATCTCCCTGGGCATGAAGGACCATAGCCAGGAGCCCTGGGCTGTGTTCCTTGAAAAGTACTCCGTGGGTGATGTGGCTCCCGTGCGCATTGTCAAGCTGATGACCTTCGGTGCTTTTGCCGAGATCGTTCCCGGCGTGGACGGTCTGATCCATATCTCCCAGATTGCCGACCACCGCATCGACAAGCCCGGCGACGTCCTCACCGAGGGGGAGGCGGTGGATGCCAAGATCATTGCCATCGACAATGAAAATAAGAAGGTATCCCTCTCCATCCGGGCCCTGTTGGAGGACGTGCCTGTTGAAGAAGAGGAAGAAACCCCTGCTGAGGAGGAAGCCGACGCTCAGGCGAAAGAAGCTCCTGTTCAGGAGGATGCTCCCGCTGAGGAGTAAGCGAGGCACTGAAGCGGCCCGCCGCAGAACATTCTGCGGCGGGCCATTTTGACGAAAACAGGGGAGATAGCATGAAACCTGACGTATCCGTTGTGTCCTGCCCGGACTATGCCGAGGCCTCCGTCAAGCAGGCTCTGGGCCAGGCGCTGGCGCCCTTTGGCGGCCTGGACTGGGTTGAGCCCGGGATGCGCATCGTGATCAAGGCCAACCTGGTGTCAGCCATGCGGCCGGAGCGGAGTGCTACCACCCATCCCGCTCTGCTGTGCGCTCTGGTTCGGATGCTGATCCAGCGGGGGGCACAAGCCATCGTGGGGGACAGCCCAGGAGGGCTGTACCAGCCCTGGTATGTGGAGCGGGTCTATTCCGCCACGGGGATGGCCGCGGTGGAGGAGGTAGGCGGCTTGCTGAATCGGGATTTTTCCGAGGTGGACGCACGCAATCCACAGGCCAAGGTGTGCCGGAACTTTCGCTATACTGCCTACCTGGACCAGGCGGACGCCATCATCAATTTTTGCAAGCTCAAGACCCATGGGATGATGGCCATGAGCTGCGGGGCAAAAAATATGTTTGGCGCAATTCCAGGCACAATCAAACCGGAATACCATTTTCGTTATCCGGATCCCCGGGACTTTGCCCGGATGATTGTGGATCTGGATGAATACTTCGCCCCCAGGCTCACCATTGTAGACGCTGTGGACTGCATGGAGGGCAACGGCCCCACCAGTGGGACGCCCCGGCACATGGGCGCGCTGGTGGCAGGGGAGAGCCCCCATAAGGTAGATTTATTCTGTGCTGGTCTCATCGGCCTGCGCCGGGATGAGGTGCCCACCCTGGAGGCGGCGCTGGAGCGCGGTTTGATCCCGGCCAGCGCAGAGGAACTGGCCGTCCTTGGCAATCCCGGCCAGTTTGCCATTCCTGATTTTCAGCGGATCGCCACCGGCAACAGCCACCTGTTCAAGGGGGATGGGCGCAGTTTGGCCAAGCGCATCCGGGGAGAATTGCTTCAGCACCTGCTGTCCCAGCGACCGGCACTGAAGGCATCCAAATGTGTGGGCTGTGGGTTGTGCGGAGAGATCTGTCCGGCCAAGGCGATTGAAATGAAGGGAAAGCGCCCTCGGATTGACCGAGGCCAATGCATCCGCTGTTTCTGCTGCCAGGAATTCTGCCCCCATGGGGCAATGCGTGTCCACCGCACTGCGATTGCGCGGATGCTGGATTCCTGAAAAAAGCGAGCCCGTGTCCTGGATTTTCCGGGAAATGGGCTCAAATTTTAAGCCGCCAGAGTGAATAGAGAGTAGAAGTATTCCTTGGCGTCCATCAATTCCCGGTACCTTCCGATTTCCACGATCCTTCCGTCCTTCATCACGATGATTTGATCGTACTGCTCCATCAGCGCGGCGTCCAGCCGGTGGGTAACCACGATGCGGGTCAGCCCCTCCAGGTGTAGGATGGCGTCGGTGACGTCAAAGGCGGTCTGGTTGTCCAGGGCGGCGGTGGCCTCGTCCAGCATCGCCTTTCTCCCACTTGCTCACCGCCTGGGCCGACACTCCCACCAGCTGGCCCAGCTGCTCCTGGGTCAGGTTCCGGGCCTTCCTCAGTTCCGCAATGCGATCACTCCACAGATTCGCCATGGAAACACCTCGTCTCATCTATTGGTTGTATTTTATCAAAAGCAGTAGTTGAAATCAACAAAGGTGAAATTGGATATATACAACCATTGATTGCGTTCCGGGGATGAGGTTTCCGGAGTGGGCCAGATTGTCTGACCTGCCACGGAAGGAATTTGATGAAATTTCAATTCTCCGCTTGCAAGTGCAGGGAGAAGCGGGTATGATGGAGACGAATCAAACGATTGAGGTGAAAGATATGGATATCAAACGGATTTTGGCTGCGGCAGACCACACTCTGCTGGCTCAGACCGCCACCTGGGACGAGATCCGGCAGATCTGTGATGACGGTGTGGCCTATGGATGTGCCAGCGTGTGTATTCCCCCCAGCTATGTCAAGCAGGCGGCGGACTACCTGGGGGACAAGCTCCCGGTTTGCACGGTGATCGGCTTCCCCAATGGCTACTCCACCACCATGGTAAAGGTGTTCGAGGCCAAGGAGGCCATCGCTAACGGGGCCAAAGAGATCGACATGGTGATCAACCTGGGCTGGGTGAAGGACCGGCTGTGGGGCCAGATTTTGGAGGAAATCCAGGCGGTGAAGCGGGCCTGCGGACAGCTGGTGCTGAAGGTCATCGTGGAGGCCTGTCTGCTCACTCAGGAGGAAAAGATCAAGCTGTGCCAGATCGTGTCTGAGAGCGGCGCGGATTACATCAAGACTTCTACTGGCTTTTCTACCGGCGGAGCCACCCGGGAGGATGTAGCGCTGTTCAAGGTCCATGTGGCCCCCCATGTGAAGATCAAGGCCGCCGGCGGCATCACCAGCCTGGAGGACGCGGAGGATTTCCTGAACCTGGGCGCGGACCGCCTGGGCACCAGCCGGATCGTGAAACTGGTGAAGGGCCAGCAGGCCACGGGGTATTGACCAGTCCACGCTGTCCCGGGGCCCCACAAAACATCGTTTTGTGGGGAGAGGAGCCACAGCGGAGCGAGCGAGCTTTCGCCGTCAGGCGGAAGCGAGGAATGTGAAGCTTGCGGCGACGAGGTGAAGGGCCAGCAGGCCACAGGGTATTGAACGCCGCAGGGACACCCTGGATTGCGGGGAATGTAAAATTCGTGGTTTGTGTAAAATTCCCTTGCAATTTCTTTGGAGACCTTGTATAATGGTGTCGGTTAAGAGGAGTTACAAGGCATTGCGGACGGTATGGCGAGGATGTCGGTACTCCCTTTTCTTACGCATGGAAATCCAATCTGGAACTGTGGGTGCTTGCCCTTGCGATATTGGCCCCTGTTCATAAATAAAAGGAAAGGATGTAATTGCAATGAAGAAGCTAGTTGCTCTGCTGCTGGCGCTGACCATGATGCTGGGTCTGGCCGCCTGTGGAAACGGCGGCACAACCACCAGCCAGGATCCCGCCACCAGTGCCTCCCAGACCAGCGGAGAGAGCGAGAACCCCGAGACCAGCGATCCCGCCGGTGAAGAGGTGAGCGCCGATGACATTCCCGACACGATGACCTCTGAGGACGGCAAGTATCAGATCGCCTTTGTCACCGACGTGGGGCAGCTGAAGGACAAGTCCTTCAACCAGGGCACCTTCGACGGCGTGAAGCTGTACGCCAATGCAAACGGCCTGAGCTATAAGTACTATCAGCCCGCAAACAATGCGGACGCCACCGATGAGGACCGTTATAACGCTATGAGAGCCGCTGTTGAGGGCGGCGCGGAAGTGGTGGTGTGCGCCGGCTACCTTCAGGAGGCCGCTCTGCGTCGGGCCGCCATGGAGTTCCCCGAGGTCCCCTTTATCTTCATCGACGGCTATCCCATCACGGAGGATCCTGAGGACCCCGAGAGCGCCGTTCTGACCAACGTGGCGGGCATCTCCTTCAAGGAGGAGCAGGCCGGTTACATGGCCGGCTATGCCGCCGTGAAAGACGGCTTCACCAAGCTGGGCTTCTCCGGCGGCGGCGGCGGCTCCAACGATGCCTGCAACCGGTTTGGCTATGGCTATCTCCAGGGCATCAACGCCGCGGCTGCTGAAGATGGAATCACCGTGGACGTGAACTTCTCTTGGCTGTACGGTGCCAACTTCCAGGCCTCCAATGACCTGCAGACCATGATCTCCGGCTGGTACGCCAACGGCACTGAGATCGTGTTCGCCTGCGGCGGCGCCATGTTTAACTCCATTTCCAACGCTGCCGCTACCAACCAAGGCTATGTGATCGGCGTGGATGTGGACCAGTCTGCCGAGGGTGACTTTGTCATCACCTCCGCCATGAAGGGCCTGGCTGACGCTGTGCAGTGGGCTGTGGGCCATGTGTACGACGATACCTTCGACACCATCGGCGGAACCGGCACTTCCCTGGGGGTAAACGACAACGCCGTGGGCCTGCCCACCACTGACGAGGCTTGGCGCTTCGAGACCTTTACTGTGGAGGACTACGAGAACCTCTACCAGCAGATGGTGGACGGCACCCTAGTGGTGGACGCCGACTTCAACAACCAGGCTACCACCGAGTGGACCAACCTGAACCTGGAAGTGATCGACTAACCTGTATTTTTCTCCGAGGACGGAACGCGCTGCGTTCCGTCCTTTCTTTTGGAAAGGAATAATTTTCTTGTCTTTTTTCTGTGCTTATTATATAATAAACGCGGAATAAACAGGGAGGGAGTGAGCGGAAGAATGATGCATACTGACAATGTCATTGAGATGCTTCACATCACCAAAGAGTTTCCCGGGATCATCGCCAACGACGACATTACCCTCCAGCTGCGGCGGGGGGAAATCCACGCCCTGCTGGGGGAGAACGGCGCTGGTAAATCCACCCTGATGAGCGTGCTCTTCGGCCTCTATCAGCCGGAGGCGGGGGAGATCCGGAAGAACGGCCAGGTGGTGAAGATCCACAATCCCAATGACGCCACCGCGCTGGGCATCGGAATGGTCCACCAGCACTTCAAGCTGGTGGAGGTGTTCACCGTGCTGGACAACATCATCCTGGGGGCGGAGACTACAAAGCTGGGATTTCTTCAGAAGAAGGAAGCCCGGCGCAAGGTGGAGGAGCTCTCCCAGCGCTACGGCCTGAAGGTGGATCTGGACGCCAGGGTGGAGGACATCACCGTGGGCATGCAGCAGCGGGTGGAGATTCTAAAAATGCTCTACCGGGACAATGAGATCCTCATCTTTGACGAGCCCACCGCAGTGCTGACCCCCCAGGAGATTGATGAGCTGATGGCCACCATGAAGGAGTTTGCCAGGGAGGGGAAGAGCATCCTGTTCATTTCCCACAAGCTTAACGAGATCATGGCGGTGGCCGACCGGGTCACGGTGCTGCGCAAGGGAAAATGCATCGGAACGGTGGAGACCAAGGACACGGACAAGCAGTCCCTGTCCAACATGATGGTGGGCCGTCCGGTGCAACTGGAAGTGGTCAAGGAAAAGGCCAAGCCTGGGCAAACCGTGCTGCAGGTGGACGGGCTGTGCGTGCGATCCAGCACCCATAAGCGGGACGCGGTCCATAATGTGAGCTTTGAGGTGCGCGCCGGGGAGATTGTGTGCATCGCCGGTATCGACGGCAACGGCCAGAGCGAGCTGGTCTATGGGCTGACCGGCCTGGAAAAAAGTTCGGCGGGCAAGGTCACCCTGTGCGGCCACGACATCAGCCACGCCTCCATTCGCCGAAGGGGCCAGGACATGAGCCACATCCCCGAGGACCGGCACAAGCACGGGCTGATTCTGGACTTCACCCTGGAGCAGAATTTGGTGCTCCAGCGCTTCCGGGAACCCCAGTTTGAGCACCTGGGCTTTATTAAAAAGCAAGCGGTACGGCAGTATGCCCAGCGGCTCATCGAGCAGTACGATGTGCGCTCCGGCCAGGGGCCGGTGACCATCGCCCGCTCCATGTCCGGCGGCAACCAGCAAAAGGCCATCATCGCCCGGGAGGTGGATCGGGATAAGGCGCTGATTGTGGCGGTGCAGCCCACCCGCGGCCTGGACGTGGGCGCCATTGAATATATCCACAAGCAGCTGGTGGCGCAGCGGGATGAGGGACATGCGGTGCTCCTGGTCTCCCTGGAGCTGGATGAGGTGATGAGCCTGTCTGACCGCATCCTGGTCATGTATGAGGGTGAGATCGTGGGTGAGTTGGATCCTGCGTCCACCAGCGTGCAGGAGCTGGGCCTGTATATGGCCGGCGCGAAACGGATGACGAAGGAGGGAAAGGGCGCATGAACGGCAAGATTTCCAACCTGTGGAAGAAGGATGGCACCAAGTCGGTAACTTCTTCTCTGATCTCCATTTTGATCGGTCTGGCTGTGGGCGCCGTCATCATCCTGATCATGGGGCTGACCAATTCCAACCTGGGCATGAGAAGTGCTTGGGAGGCCATCCGCCTGGAGTTTCTGGGGCTGTTCAGCACCGGGCGGAATTCTGCCGGAGCCCTGACCTTTGGCTTCAATCCGGTGAATATGGGGGACATGCTCTTCCGGGCAACCCCCCTGATTCTCACCGGCCTTTCCGTGGCGGTGGCCTATAAGACGGGACTGTTCAACATTGGCGCCCCTGGTCAGTACCTGATGGGCACCGCGTTTACCTTGATGTTGGCGCTGGGCATCCCCACCGAAGTGGTCCCTGCCCCTGTGGTGTGGGTCATTGCCTTTGCGGGCGGCATTTTGGCCGGCGCCCTGTGGGGCTGTATCCCCGGCCTGGTAAAGGCCTTCCTCAATATCAACGAGGTGCTGGCCTGCATCATGACCAACTGGATTGCCGCCAATCTGGTGACCTGGATGTTTGACGGCAGTGATTTCCGCAACCTGGTGGAGAGCACCAAGAGCGCCTATATCTATAAGACCAGCTACAACGGCGTTCAGACTGCCAAGATGGGGCTGGATGCCATCTTTCCCAACTCCCAGGTCAACGGCGGCATTCTCATTGCCATCGTCATCGCCATCCTCATGTATGTTCTCATGAACAAGACCACCCTGGGCTATCAGCTCAAGGCCTGTGGGTCCAACCGACATGCCGCCCGGTATGCAGGAATTGCGGATAAGCGGAACATTGTGCTGTCCATGGCCATTGCCGGCGGGATGTCCGGTGCCGCCGCGGCGTTGTACTATCTGTCGGGTAACACGGAGTTTTTCTGGAACACCTATCAGTCCCTGCCTGCCACCGGCTTCAACGGAATCCCCGTGGCCCTGCTGGCGGTGAGCAATCCCATTGGCGTGATCTTTGCCGGCTGCTTCATGTCTATGCTGGACGTGGTGGGCCAGCAGATTACCAATCTGACCCCCTATAACGAATATATCTCCGACGTGATCGTGGCCACCATCGTCTACCTCAGCGCCTTCTCTCTGGTGATCAAGATGCTGCTCAGCGGACGAAAAAGGAAGAAGCTGGCAGCGGTCGTCACGGAACCCACCGGAACCTCCGGGGCAGCTGCCACAGCTCCCGGCGCGGCTCCACTGGGAGATACGCGGCCGGTCCCTGAGACCGGAGAGGTGGGGAAAGGAGGCGACGAGGTATGACATTCCTGATCCAACAAACGATGCTCTACGCCATCCCCCTGATGATCGTGGCCCTGGCCGGCGTCTTTGCCGAGCGCAGCGGTATTATCAACCTGGCTCTGGAAGGCATCATGATCTTCGGCGCCTTTATCGGAGTGCTGTTTGTCAACCTGGTGCAGCAGGCCGGGATCTTTGACGCGGCCTATGCTGCCGACAACTGGATCGCGCTGCAGGGCTTTGAACTGCTTGCCATGCTGGCGTCCGCCATTATGGGCGCGGTATTTTCCCTTTTGCTCTCCTTCGCCTCAGTGAATCTGAAAGCGGACCAGACCATTGGCGGCACCGCCCTGAACCTGATGGCGCCCGCTTTGGTGCTGTTCTTCATCCGTATCATTGCCAACCAGAATACCTTGCAGATGGCCACCGGAAACGCGGCCAGCTGGTTCATGATCCAGAAGAGCTATTTTGGATATGGCCGCAACGATGAGATGGGCTTTTTCGGTTCCACATTCATCGACAGAACCTATCTGGCCTCCTATGTCTGTATTCTGGTTTTCATTTTCCTGGCAATCCTGCTCTATAAGACCCGGTTCGGCCTGCGCCTGCGCTCCTGCGGTGAAAATCCACAGGCCGCCGACTCCCTGGGTATCAACGTCTACAAAATGCGCTACGCCGGTACTACCATTTCCGGCGCTCTGGCCGGCATGGGCGGTTTTGTGTATGCGCTGACCACTGCCAACTGTACCGCTAACGGAGACGTGGCCGGATTTGGATTCCTGGCACTTGCCGTTATGATCTTCGGCAACTGGAAGCCGCTGAACATTGCCGGGGCGTCCCTACTGTTCGGCCTGTTTAAGTGTATCGCCGCCTCCTACACCAGCATCGACATCAATGGCGACGGTGTGTTCCTGCTCAAGGAACTGGGGATTAGCTCTCATTTTTACCGTCTGCTACCCTACCTGATCACTCTGCTGGTCCTGGCCTTTACCTCAAAGCGGTCCCGTGCGCCCAAAGCGGAGGGCATTCCCTACGACAAGGGACAACGCTGATTATGCTTTCATAACATACGCCGCGACTGGGAAGCCTGTCGCGGCGTATGTTACAATGGACAAGGATGTCGGAAGATGTCGGAAAACAGAATATAAAGTTCTTTCCATTTTCGACAAATTGCGATAGAATTGGATTAAGAAGAAAATGGGAGACTGGGGGGATATCTGCCGATGAGGTATCCAAAGAACCTAAGGGTCATTGAGGGGGTTCTGCATACGCTGGGACTTTTGGGTTCCTCTATTTCCATGCGGCAAATGGTGTGCGCGGTGGAACTTGCCCATGAGGACCAGAGTCTCCTGACCAACGTCTCAAAGGGATTATATGAAAGGGTGGCAAAGGAATTCGGCAACACCAACAGCGCGGCGGTGGAACGGAATTTGCGGGCCCTTCGTGACAGGCAGTGGACCAAAGGGGATGTGGATCGCCTACGGGAGATGGCCATGTACCATATGAAGGTGAAGCCATCCACGGGGGAGTTCATTGACATCATCCGGCATTACATGGAGGCAAACGACCTGTTTCCCGACTGCTGATGAAAGGAAAGAAGCCGGCGACAGCCGGCTTCTTTCCTTTCATCACTTCCCGGCGCTTCTGCGTTGGGCTTTTTTCAGTTTCAGCGTGTCTTTCCGGCGCAAAAACTCCCTTCTTGCCGCCTCCGCTGCTGCCTTGATGTCCTCCGGGCGGACCACATAGCGCCCTACGGTTTTCATGTTGGCGTAGCGCTTCCGAAACCTGCGGCTCTGCCGCTCCAGCTTCGCGATCTGCTGGCGGTAGGATTCCTGGAGCGCGGCAACCTGCTCCCCGTATTTTTCCTTGAGCTGGGCTGAATGGGTCTCTAGCAAATTGCTCAATTCTGCTTTTCCCAGCGCGAATTGGAGCTGGAGTTCCTGGCCTGCGGCGGTCACTCCGGCAACCAGTTTGGACATTAGAGCCAGATGCCGTACAGTCAGCACCGTATCCACCAGCAGGATGGTCAGCAGGACCGCGCATAGGGCGTTTACAAGCCAATGCGGTATGAGCCAATAGAGCCGCTCGATGGGGGGGTGGATCCAAAAGATCACCACATAAGACAGCACACCCCACACCAGCGCAACCCAAAGGCAGACGCGCCCCTTGAGATTGAAACGGAAATGGGAATAGTCCCAATACTTCACGTGGGTGGTGACCTCCAGCAGCCAGCCGACAAAGTATTCCCAGGTACTCATCACCACAACGGCCACCACATAAAAAAGCGGCAGATTCCCTTTCAGCGGCGTGAAGAAGAGGATCATCAGCAGCACCCCTGTGCCGTAGATGGGGCAGATTGGGCCGTACAGAAAGCCGCGGGGAACCAATCGGTGCTGCAAGATGGAGCAATAGCAGGTTTCCATAAGCCAGCCCAGGAAGGAATAGAGGATAAAATAGAGAAACAGTTCCGTGATTGGATGGCCTAGGATCGTCATGCGGTTCCGCCTTTCTGCTGGCCATCCGTGAGCAGCACGCCCAAAACACCATTGTAAATTCGGTCAGGATGGTCTACAAAGCGCTGTACAATTTGCTCTCCGTCCTCCCGGGTGGAGGCCAGCAGAGATAGGGAGAACAGGCTGCCATGGTCATCGTCCAGGTCCAGGCATACCCGATAGGTTTCATCTGGGAGCTCTTCCACATGCCCGCGTACCTGGGTCTGCCGTTTCAGGGCGGCATTGAGAGGGGCCAGCCGCTGGTCACAGCGCTGCCGAATGACAGGGGACAGGCTGCTCTCCCCATCGGCGCAGGCCCTGCGTCCCTTATCTGTGATGGCATAGTGTTCTTTATCCTGAGTGATATGGCCGCTGTCCAAAAGCTCCGGGACCGCTTCGGCATATAAGAAGTAGTCCACACCCTCATCACACATACACAGATCGGTCAGTGTGGCAAAATCGATGGGGGCGGATACCCGCGCCAAAATATACAGGATTAAAAGTTTGATATCCAGCTTCCCGTGTATGAAACCAAATCTGGCCAAAAGGCTCTCCTCCTTAGCAGTCCCGGCAGATCTGATCTGGCCGATCCGGCCGGGGCAGTGAAGATACACTGCATATTATACCGAAAACCATCAGATCTTACAAGGACAAAGTAGGCAAAGACAGAATCCAGTCTGACAGTTATCCCATTCTGTCAGGGCAAGTCCCCGCCTGCTGGGGAGACCGCCGGCCCGTCGTGTGCGGAACGGGCGTCCCGCACGACATACGCGTGATAGAGCCGGGTGAGGTATTCCCAGCTCGCCCGGTCCAAGTTCCCTGTCTCAGGAAGACCGGCCAGGCGCTGAAGCAAAAGAAGATTTTCCTGGGTAGTGCCCTGATTGATCAGGTCGCTTTCACACGGTCCAAAATTGACCAGGGAGGCAGACAGGGCACAAAACAGCGCCTGGGCAATCCGGACCGGCTCGCTGGATTCTCCCGCTCCGGTGCTGAACTCTCCGTCAGGGAGTACCAGAAGGGGAGAGGGCGCGCCATAGTGCAGCAGGTCATCCCGGTAGGCGTCCACAATGGCGTACCAGCTGTCATGGTCTACCACGCCTGTAACCGGCAGGCCGAAATCCCGCTGAAAGATCATCACGGCCTCCAGGGTGAGCTCGTCAAAAATGCCGGTTTCCACCAGCCTGGGCAGCTGAGAATAGCGCTGGGACAGGCGGTCCAACATATGTTGAAGATCTCGGATGGATGCAGCGGTGTTGCTATCTCGTTTCATATGGGAGGATCCTTTCTCCTACAGGGCGTAGGTGAGATTGTAGCCGGGGAACTGCCCGGAGAGCACCTGCTCTTCAATTTCTTCGGGGGTGAGAGGAAGATTCTGGCTAGCCAGCAGGGTACGGGCTACGCTGGTATAGGCATCGTAAAGGGCCATCCAGGTTTGATCATCCACCACGCCGGTGGGCTCCAGACCCAGATACCTCTGGGCGTCCATCACCGCCTGTCTGGTGTTCGGCCCAAAGATCCCGTCAATGTTCAACGTAGGGAAGTTATACAGAACCTGCCCCAGTACGGTGATGAAAAATTGCAGCGCGGAAACCGCGGGACCGGTGCTGCCCTCCTGAAGGGTGACGCCGGAGGCGGGCGCCTGCACCTGGGTAAAGGTCTGTCCCTCGCTGGTCAGCTCGGACAGCCGGGTGACGCCCACATAGAGGGACACCAGCTTATACCAGGTGGCCTGGCCGACAACGCCGTCCACGCTCAGATTGAAGATTCGCTGAAATTCTCGCACGGCCCGCTCTGTCTGAGGACCGAAGATCCCGTCCACCGGGTTGATCCTGGGAATAGCAGGGTAGTTGCGCGCGACCCGGTTGAGCATGGTTTGCAGTACGACTACATATTCCCCGGAGGAGCCGTTTCGCAGCGGGTATCCCGGATAGGAATTGGTGAGCTGCTGTACAGGCGCGGAGGTGACCAACTCAATATCGTCTCCATAATAATAGCGCAGGATTTCCATCGCGTTATATCCCTGTCGGGCGAGGGCCTCGCTGCCCCACTGGGAGAGTCCGTCGCAGGTGACGGTAGTGCCGTTGCAGAAGCGGGCGGACAGCGGTTCCACGTACCCCTGCCGCCGGATGTAAGAGGTAAACAGCTCATCCACCAGCCGGTCCACGTTCTCAAAGGTGCTTCGGCCCTTGATAAATTTCTGGTCGTTGACAGGGGAGGAGGTGATGTCAAAATCATACCCTCTGCTCCTGTAATATTCTGTGTAGATACGGTTCAGGGCAAAGGAAATCTGCGCGAGAATATTGGCCCGCAGCGCCTCCTCCGGCCAGGTGGGATAGATCTCGCTGGAGGCGACGTTCTTGATATAATCCGAGAAGGAGACGGTGACGTTCTCCGCCGCTTGATCCGCGGGGGCCAAATGTACGGTGATGTATTGTGGGATATAGGGGGTAACATTGAAGGGCATTGGAAAACCTCCTGTAATTTACAGCGGTTGAGGGGTCACGATGGTCACGCCGTTTCCAGTCCCTTGGGTTTCCAGGGGGACCATGGGGATATCTTGCACGGTTTGAACTCCCGGGAAAATCTGAAGATCCAGGAAGGTTGCAAGTTCATATCCGGGATGCTCCACTAAGAGAATATAGTTGGAAAAAGGATTGGCCAGGTCTGGGCTCAGGCTGGAGCTCACGTCTGGCGCAGGCAATTCAAAGGGCCCGGCAATGCCGCTCTCATCGGTGATGCGCACGGCCAGGATTTTTTGCCTGCCGTCCGCAGTGGGAACCGCCACAACCGCAGTGGCTCCGGGGATTGGAATTTCTGCCCTGGATACAAAGGTGCGTACAAGTAAGGAACCGGTTTGCGCCATGAGACATCATCCTTCCTGCTTCAATTCCTTTCAGTATATGTAGCCGCCCATAAAAAATTGCAGATCAGGTATAGGCCGGATCGTTAAAAAGTTTGACAAGTTGTCCCTGATGCAGTACAATACAGACATTAAGTTACAAATCATAATAGCTTTGGTGAATGGAACATGAAGAAAGACAAGATATCATCAGCAGTCATACGCAGGCTTCCGAGATATTACAGGCACTTGGACGATTTACATCGGAACGGCACCGTGCGTATCTCCTCCGGCGCGCTGGCGAAATCCATGGGGCTGACCGCCTCCCAGATCAGGCAGGATCTGTCCTGCTTTGGCGGGTTTGGGCAGCAGGGATATGGATATAATGTGGAACGGTTGCGGGGCGAGGTGGCGGATATTTTGGGAATGAATCGCTCCCACACGGTGATCATTCTCGGCGCGGGCAACCTGGGCCGCGCATTGATTGAGAACTTTCCCTTTCGTGCCAATGGGTTTCGTTTGACCGCGGCTTTTGACGTAGATCCGGTGCTCGTTGGGACTCGTCTGGGCGGTGTACCGGTATACCACACACAGATACTGGAGTCCTATATGCAGGAGCATAGAGTGAACGTGGGAGTGCTGACTGTTCCGGGGCCGGTGGCGGTGGAATCTGCACACCGGCTTTATACCTGCGGTATCGAAGGGATTTGGAACTTCACCAACATCGAACTGCCGGAGCAGGAGATGGAGGGGGTCAAAGTGGAGAATGTTCACTTTGCAGACAGCCTTTTGACCTTGAGCTACATGATTTCAGAGGAGCAGTCATGAAGAAAAGAGCGATTTGCCTTGCTGTTGCCGCCGCGCTGGCCCTTTCCCTGGGAGGGGCGGCCCTGGCGTCCTCGGGGACGCAGGAGGGATCCCTGATTTCCCAGAGCTATCTGGAAGGAACGTTTTTCCAGAACCTGAGGCAAAAGATTGAGGGGTGGGCGGGAGCACTGTTGTCTCCCGTATACCAGCAGGCTCAGGAAAAGCTGGATAGTCTGGCGCAAGGCTATCTCTCCGGCCTTGGGGCCGGCGGAGTTCCCATTCCCAACGGTTGGAACGGAAGCGACCAGTTTACCCCACAAAGCGGACAGGCCGGAGATTGTGTTACGCTCTTTGAGGGCTCTGGAATATTCTGGGCCTCTGGGGATGCCGTTTGCAGCGCCGTGTTGGTAGATGTCACACAGGGGACTGAGTTGGCATCAGGTGGGACGCTGCAGGCCAATCATCGGTATTTGGCTGTGGAGCAGGTTACGATTACGGTATCTTCCCAATCTGCATCCTGGTCTGTAGAGGGGATCTGGACCGCCGACGATGGGGGAGACCCTGCAGCCCAACTTCCCTTCGAGGATGTGGCGCAGGGTTCCTGGTATTATGAGGCCGTACGGTATGTCTATGAAAACAAGTTGTATCTGGGCACCAGCGATACTACCTTTTCCCCCGCAGAGCCAATGGCGCGCAAGATGATTACGACGGTGCTCTACCGCCTGGACGGAAGCCACGCCGTTGCGTATGCACCGCTTTTCAGAGACATTCCGGACAATATGTGGTATACCGACGGGACCGTTTGGGCTGGGCAGAACGGCATTGTATCTGGGGTCGGGGATCAGTTGTTTGCACCTGACGACCCGGTGGTGCGTCAGCAGATCGCAGTGATTCTGTACAACTATGCCGAGTTCGTGGGCGCGGATACCTCTGGCCGCGGGGATCTGTCTGCCTTTGCGGATCGAGGGGAAATCGCCTCGTGGGCGCAGGAAGCGGTGTCCTGGGCGGTATCGGTGGGGATTTTGCGCGGAGCGAGCGGAAATGTGTTCCCCACACAGCAGGCCACGCGGGCAGAGGTGGCAGCCATGCTGCAGCGTTTTGCCGACTGGCTTGGGTGAGTGCGTATCAAAATTGGACCCGCATCTGCGGGTCCAATTTTTTCTGGAAAACCTCTTGCATTTTCTTTTTATTTGTGCTATCATAATTAAGCTATTTAAAACAGTATGCGGCTGTAGCTCAGTTGGATAGAGTGTTTGGCTACGAACCAAAAGGTCGGGGGTTCGAATCCCTTCAGCCGTACCAGCGCGTGGCAAGCGTCATTTCGCTTGCCACGCGCTTTTTTATTTCATTACAAAGCGCTTCGCCCGCTCATTTTGCCGCTCCCTTCTTCCAGCTGCGCCAGGGTTGCGTTGGGCTTCGGTTTGGTGTGCCGCCCCTTGAGCGTGATTTTCTGGTTACCCGGGAAATATTGATTTCAACTTTCCCCTCTTAAGAAAGGACATCCTGATGGATGTCCCTTCTTTTTTATCAAAGTTGAATCAAACACTTGACAGATCTGTTTATACTGTATATACTGTACATGAACAGAAGAAGGGCGGTGAGGCTTTGAATATCCTGATTGACAATAAGAGCGGTGCGCCGATTTACGACCAGATCTATGCGCAGATCAAGTCGCAGATCATCAGCGGGGCGCTGAAGGAGGATGACATGCTGCCATCTATCCGGAACCTGGCCAAGGATTTGCGCATCAGCGTCATCACTACCAAACGGGCCTATGATGAGCTGGAGCGGGAGGGGTTCATCTATACGGTGGCAGGGAAGGGCTGCTTTGTGGCGGCCAAAAACGTGGAGCTGCTCCGGGAGGAAAACCTGAAAAAGATCGAGGAGCATATGGAGCAAATCGTCAAGCTGGCGGCTTCCTGCAACCTGAGTCGCGAGGAGCTTATCCGTATGCTCCGATATATCATGGAGGGATCAGAATGAACGCGCTGGAACTGAGAGACTTGAGAAAAACATTTGGAGATTTCACCCTTGGCCCCCTCAACCTGACGTTGCCCAGCGGCTGCATCATGGGGCTGATCGGGGAGAACGGGGCGGGGAAGAGCACCACCATGAGACTGATTCTGGACATAATCTCCCCGGATCAGGGCGAGGTGTTCATCCTGGGACAGGATGGACGGAGCCATATCCGGGATTTGAAGGAGGACATGGGTGTGATGCTGGATGAGGTGGGCCTCCCCGGCTACCTCACCCCCGGCCAGGTGGGTAGGATTATGGCCTCCGCATTCCGAAACTGGGATTCGGAGGTCTATGAGGGCTATCTGCGTCGGTTTGGACTGCCGGAGAACAAGCGGTTCAAGGAGTTCTCCCGGGGTATGAAGATGAAGCTGGGCATTGCGGTGGCCCTGTCCCATCACGCCAAACTGCTGTTGCTGGACGAGGCCACCAGCGGCCTGGACCCGGTGGTGCGGGACGAGGTGGTGGAACTGATCATGGAGTTCACCCGCCAGGAGGACCATTCGGCCCTGATTTCCTCCCACATCGTCAGCGACTTGGAAAAGTGTTGCGATTACATCGCGTTTCTCCAAAAAGGGAAACTGCTGCTGTGCGAGGAGAAGGACCGTCTGAAGGAGCGCTACGGAGTGCTGCGATGTAGCAGGGAGCGGCTGTTGGAGTTGGACGGAACTGTGGTCCTCGGGAAGCGGGAATCTCCCTATGGGGTAGAGGCCATCGTAGACCGGGCCAAGGTCCCCGCCGGTCTGGAACTGGGCCCGGTGGATATTGGACAGCTGTTTATCGTTATGGCAAAGGGGGAGATGTGACATGAAAGGACTGCTTCTGAAAGACTTCTATTTGATGATCCGGTACTGCAGGAGCTTTCTTCTGGTGTCGGCGGTATTCATTGGGTTGTTTGTCGTAGAGCCATCCAATTTCTTTTTTCTGCTGATGCTGTGCATTATGTTGGGGATGCTGCCCACTACGCTGCTCTCTTATGATGAAAGGGAGCAATGGAATGTATACAGCCAGGTCTTTCCCATTTCGAAGGCCCAGTATATATCCGTCAAATATCTGATTGGTCTGCTGTGCAGCGTTTTGGTGGTGGTCGTGGTGGCGGCGATCTGCCTGGTCCGCTTTAGAGCCGCAGTACTGATTCCGCTGCTGTGCATATCCCTGGTGTGCAGTTTGATTCCGGCGGCGCTGCTCCTGCCCTTGAGCTTTCGGTTCGGCACGGAGAAGGCCAGATACCTGTACTTTGTATTCATGTCCTTGGCTGCCTTTGTAGGTGCCTTTCTCATTACTGGGGGAGAGGGGATTACTGGGGGCTCTGCGCATATCTCGGTGGCACTGACTTGGACGCTTCCGCTGCTGTGCGCGGGCGCAGCAGTGGTCTATGGATTGTCCTGGCTGCTTTCCATCGCGTGGTACCAACGCCGGGAACCCTAAACGAAAAAGAGGCGGCTTCGAAAGCCGCCTCTTTTTGATGATCATAGATGGTATAAAATCAATAGTTCTGGGCCTTGCGCTCGAAGTAGGAGCCGGGATGGGCGCACACAGGGCAGACCTTGGGGGCGTCCTTACCCACATAGACGTGGCCGCAGTTGCGGCACACCCAGATAGTCTCCTCGCCGGCGGAGAACACCAGGTCGTTCTCCACGTTGCCCAGCAGCTTCAGGTAGCGCTCCTCATGCTCCTTCTCGATGGCGCCCACCCTCTCAAAGAGGGTGGCGATGCGGTCAAAGCCCTCGGCCCGGGCGGTCTCCGCCATTTCCTTGTACATGGAGGTCCATTCCTCGTTCTCTCCGGCGGCGGCAGCCTTCAGGTTCTCGGCGGTGGTTCCGATACCGCCCAGCTCCTTGAACCACATCTTGGCGTGCTCCTTCTCGTTGCTGGCGGTTTCCTCAAAGATGGCGGCAATCTGCTCATAGCCATCCTTTCTGGCTTTGCTGGCAAAATAGGTGTACTTGTTGCGGGCCTGGCTCTCGCCGGCAAAAGCGGTCCACAGGTTGGCTTCAGTCTTGCTTCCTTTGAGTTCCATATGTATTCCTCCTTTTTTAATTAACAATAATAATTCTTATTTATTATGAAGTGATCATATCACAACCCAGAAGGGAATGCAAGGGTTTTTGCAAAATTTTTCAGCTTATTTTTTCAATATAGTCACATACTAATCCCGGTGAAGCTGAAACTGTTTTGCGAGGAGGATAGCCATGAAAGCAAACCATTTTACTGTGCTGGCAGCAGCCATTTTGGCGGCTGCTCTGCTGACCGGATGCAGCGCAGACCAGAACGGGGAAGCGCATACCCAGGATGTCAGACCAAGCGGCACCTTGCGGGTCAGCGATGATCCGGAACCCAGCGTGTCCAACGACGCCATGGAAGGCGGCGGGGCAGGCGGCACCAATGACACAGACAATGACGGCCAGCCCGACGCCAGCCCGGACCACAGCGGCCGGGTGAGCGGGGACGGCCCCTTAGAGGACATCGGCGACGCAGCAGGCGACCTGATTGAAGGCGCGGGCGACGCAGTGAAGGACGCAGGCGACGCGGTGGGCAAAGCAGCCGACCGGGCCGGCAATGCCATGAAGTAATTGTGACCCATTGTTTTATCAGGAGAAAACCGGCAGGGGAGCGCTAATTTTCCCCTGCCGGTCCCGTCATGGGACGCAACGGTTATCCCAGTACATATCCAATATATCGTTCCATGGTGTCCAGATGGCCGATACCTCCGGATTCCTCTCCCACTTTATAAAAGCTGTGGCTCTGGTAGAACTGTTTGGCCCGGTTATTTTCGGGGGCGCACCGCAGACGGATGTACTGCCGTCCCCGATTCCGGAAGGCGGAGATGGCCTGACCCAGCATCTGAACGCCCAGCCCTTGGGAGCGGTACTCCGGCATGATGTAGAAAAAAGGGACGCGCCCAATTTTCCGCTCAGCCTCCTGCTGGAAGTCCATCTGAAGAATGCCCACAGGGGAATCGCCAGCCATGGCAAGCAGTACGCTGGCAGGGTCAAAATCGTGGTTGCGCTGGGCTGTGGCGAGAAAAGCGGGACCGTCGAAGTTGTCCATGGTCCCGTGGCTGGTCAGCCAGCCCTCTTGGCGGGCGGAGAGATAGCGATCCTTTTGCTCGGGTAGCCGCAGCGGGATGAAATAGAGAGAGATGGCGGCCAGATCCTTCGCCTTCGTATCCCCGGAGCCGTCGCCCCGGCGGGGGCTTCCGGCAAGGTCTCCCAGGTGGCTGGCATCGTTGTAGTAGCACACCTTGCAGGAGCCGCCTTCAAATTCCAGCTTGGCCACGCTGGTGTTGTCACCCAGGGGTAGCTCTCCCATGCGCTCCAGTGGAAGGCCCAACCAAAACGCCAGTCCGGAGCGAATGGCGCTGCCGTGGGCGAACACCGCCACGGTCTGATCCGGGTGGCTGGCCGCGATACGCTCTACGGCGGTATGTATGCGCTGCTGCAGTTCCGGATAGGTCTCGCTGCCCGTGACATGCCAGGCGGGGTCGCAGCGCAGGAAGGCCAGCATGCGCTCCTGGTCCCGGCGCAGCAGTTCCCCCCAGGTGTGATCCTCCCAGCAGCCGCCGCCAATCTCCCGCAGCTGGGGATCCACCCGGAGGGAGAGATTCCGGGTGTGGAGAATGGCCCGGGCGGTGGTCATGGTGCGAAACAGGTCACTGGAGTACACCGCGTCAATATGCACATCCTGAAAACGTACGGCCAGAGCGTCAATTTGGCGATATCCCTTCTCTGTGATCAGGCCGTTGTACCAGCCATGGCAGCGGCGGTAGAGATTGCCCTCTGCCTGGGCGTGGCGGATGAGATAAACTGTGGTCATAGGAACGCCTCTTCCTTCCTTTTTGTCACCAGGGCCGAACCGCGCCGGTGAGCTGGGATACGCTGGACAGCCCCTGCCGGGCCGCAATCTCCCGCAGCCCGTCCCGCACATGGATGGGGGCGTAGGGATCGGCAAAGCAGGCGGTGCCCACCGCCACAGCGCTGGCACCGGCCAGCATGAGCTGGGCGGCGCTGTCGCCGTCGGACACGCCCCCCATGCCCAGAATGGGCAGGCCCACGCTGGACACCTCCCACACCATGCGCACCGCAATGGGCAGGACAGCGGGGCCGGACAGGCCGCCGGTGTTCATTTTCAGAATGGGGCGGTGGGAATGGACGTCGATGCGCATGCCACGCAGGGTGTTGATGAGGGACAGGGCGTCCGCGCCGGCGTCGGCCACCGCCCGGGCGATCTCCACAATTTCGGTGACGTTGGGGGAGAGTTTGACCATGACGGGCACTTTGCCCGCATGGGCCTTGGCCATACAGGTGACCTCGGCGGCCAACTCCGGACGGGTGCCGTAGGCAAGGCCACCGGCCTTCACGTTGGGGCAGGAGATGTTGACCTCAATGAGGTCCACCCCGGCGTCCGAGAGCTTCTGGCACATCTCGCCGTATTCCTCTGGAGTATTGCCGGAGATGTTGGCGATCACCTTCACATCATACCGGCGCAGGAAGGGAAGCTCCGTCTGGATAAAGGTGTCCACGCCAGGGTTCTGCAACCCCACACTGTTGAGAATCCCCATGGAGGTTTCCGCAATGCGAGGGGGAGGGTTGCCCTCCCGGGACGTGGCGGTAAGTCCCTTAACACAGATGCCGCCCAGTTCAGACAGGTCATAGAACTGTCCATACTCCCGGCCAAACCCAAAGGTGCCCGAGGCCACCACCACCGGGTTTTTCAGCTCCACGCCGGCCAGATCGACCGCCATAGACGGATTAGTCATTCCAGTCCACCTCCTGAGCAGAAAATACAGGGCCGTCCTTGCATACGTGCATATAATGCCCCTGGGTATTTTTACAGGCGCACACCAAGCAGGCCCCTACGCCGCAGCCCATGCGCTCCTCCATGGAGACCTGGCAAGGGACTCCTTTCTCCGCGCACACCGCGGCGACAGACTTCAGCATGGGCTTGGGGCCGCAGGCCAACACGCCGTCGCAGCCGGCATGCTCCGATAATTCCTGCCGCACCAGGGCGTCCACAAAGCCGTGATGGCCCAGGGAACCGTTGTCGGTGGCCAGGCGCACGCCCCCGGGGCAGGCCTGGCCGAACTCCTCCAGCAGCATGGTGTTCTGGGCGCTGCGAAAGCCCAGTACTGCGGCACAGACGCTGCCACCATGCACCGCGCAGCCCAACATGGGGGGCACGCCGATGCCGCCGCCCACCAGCAGGTATTTCCCATCCGGTTTCATGGAAAATCCGTTGCCCAGGGGGCCCAGCACGTCCAGACTGTCGCCCACCTGTCGCTGAGAGAGCCACCGGGTGCCCTCGCCCCGCGCTTCAAAGACAATCCGGATCAGGTCCCGCTGCGCGGACCAGTTGCAGATGGAGATGGGGCGGCGCAGCAGCTGGCTGTCCCCGCACTTGATGTGGAGAAACTGCCCTGGCGCTGAAATCTGCGCCGCGATGCCCTTGCTCTCCAGCGTCATAGACCAGCCGCCGGAGGACAACTGGGTCAATTCCAAGATCTTACACTGTGTTTCTACTCTCATCTTTCACAGTCCTTTACTGTCATCTGCATTCCTTCTGTTTGTGAAAATGTTCCCGGCAGGGAACGTTCCCGCCATGAAAATGGACGGGCATTGGCAGTTGAGAAACCGCAAGGCGGGTTCTTCACAGGCAGGATTATAGGATCGTAATGTATTGCTTCAGCTCTTCCCGCATCTGGATGGCGGCGTCACGGGCGGCCTGCTGGTAGTCCAGGCCGTCCTTGCCGGTTTTTTTCCAGGCGCACATGATGGAGCGGGAGGCGTTGACGATGGCGCCCCGGCCCAGCTCGTCAAAGGCGTAGCGCACATCGGCGGCAGTGCCGCCCTGGGCGCCGTAGCCGGGCACCAGGAAGAAGGTGCGCTCCAGGCGGCGGCGCATTTCCTTGAGCACGGAGGGGTGGGTGGCGCCAATCACGGCCCCCAGGGCCTGATAGCCGTACTTTCCGGCGGTATCCTTGCCCCAGCGCTCGATGAGATCTCCCATGACCGTATAAACCAGCCGGTCTCCGGCCACCATATCCTGCAGCTCCACAGAAGAGGGGTTGGAGGTCTTGGCCAGCACAAAGGCGGACTTGTTCCGAGCTGTGCACTGGTCCAGGAAGGGCTTGATGGCGTCAGAACCCATGTAGCCGTTGAGAGTGACGCAGTCGGCGTCAAAGACCGGGCACTCTGTCTGGCCTACTTTGGTTGCGCCCAGCCAGGCGTCGGCATAGGCGGATGCGGTGGATCCGATATCCCCCCGCTTGATATCGGCGATGACGTACATGCCCTTTTCCTTGGCATACCGGATGGTCTTTTCCATGACCGCCATGCCGGCCCAGCCCAGATTTTCATAATAGGCGGACTGGGGCTTGACGGCAGGGACAATGTCACACAGCGCGTCAATCAGGCCCATGTTGAACTCCCAGATGGCGTCTGCCGCCCCCGCCAGGGTTTCGCCGTGGACCTCAAAGCTCTTTTTTTGAATATGGGCGGGCACATATTCGATGCGGGCATCCAGCCCCGCCACGGTGGGATTTTTCATCTCCCGAATTTTATCCTGCAGCATATCAAACGACATAGTCAATCCTCCCGATAAATAACGGTTCCCTCAGAAATGGTATACTTCACCTTGCCTCGAACAGTAAATCCATGGAAAGGGGTATTCCTGCCTTTGGACACAAATTCATTCCGATCAATGGTCCATTCCTCATCTGGGTCGAAGATTACCAGATCTCCATCACTGCCCTCGGCAATGCGGCCTTTCTCCAGGCCCAGAATGGCGGCGGGGGAGGAGGACATAAGGCCCAAAACCCTGGACAGGGGCAGCAACCCGGTGTGGTATAGCCCGGTCAGGGCCAGGGCCAGCGAGGTTTCCAGCCCCACCATGCCGCTGGGTGCTTCGGGCAGAGGCTTTTCCTTTTCCCATTGACAGTGGGGGGCATGGTCCGTGACGATGGCGTCAATGGTTCCATCCACCAGGCCGTCCAGAATGGCCTGACGGTCCTCGATCGTGCGCAGGGGAGGGTTGACCCTGGCCATAGTGCCCTGCCGCAAAATTTCCTCTTCCGTCAGGGTGAAGTATTGGGGGCAGGTTTCGCAGGTGATGGATATCCCTCGGGCCTTGGCCCGGCGGACGATGTCCACCGCCTTCCCCGAAGAAATATGGCAGATGTGCACATGGGCGCCGGTCTCCTCGGCCAGCATGGCGTCCCGCATGACCTGAAGCTCCTCGGCGATGGCAGGGCGGCCCGGCAGGCCCAGTTTTTCAGAAACCGCGCCCTCATTGACCGCATAGTTACGCACCATATCCCGGTCCTCGCAGTGATCCAGCAGGGGAATGCCCAGATTTTTTGCGGTCTGCAACGCCTGGCGCAGCAGGGCCAGGTTCTGGACCGGGACCCCGTCATCGGTCACCGCTGGCGCCCCGGCTGCGTGCAGCGCGGTAAAGTCGGTGAGAACCTCACCCTTTTGGCCCTGGGTAACCGCCCCCGCCGGGAATACGTGGATGCCGGTGGAGACCGCCTTTTCCCGGACCAGGCGGATCAGCTCAGGACAGTCAGTGGTCGGGCGGGTATTGGGCATGGCCACCAGGGTGGTCACGCCGCCCCGGGCTGCGGCGGCGCAGCCGGTAGCCACCGTTTCCTTCTCCTCAAAGCCTGGCTCCCGCAGATGGACGTGCATGTCCACCAGGCCTGGAGCAACCACCAGGCCTGAGGCGGAGACCGTCTGCACGTCTGGGCTATCCAGGTCAGAGCCCAGCTGGAGAATCCGCCCGTTTTCTATCAGTAAGTCGGATGTTTGGTCCATCCCGCTGGCCGGATCTACTACTCGCCCGCCTTTGATCAGCAGTCTCAAGCAAACACCTCCTGACGAAGTATGATATTCGAAGATATTATATCGGAGAACCGGGGGGAAGGCAAGGAAAAATGGGGAAAATCAAAATAATATCCCAATGTGTTATGGTCATGAACCGGACAGGAGTGGGAAGTGCGTATCAGCGCCGCACCAGCAGAGAAGTGGGCGTGGAAAAAGGCCCGAGTCCGTTGCCGGATCGGGCCTTTGGGGCGAGCAAGCCTGTAAGCCGGGTTCTGTCTTTTAAGACAGCCATCTATCTAGACGTGCCGTTGCCGACACGTTCCAGCCACCTCCTAAACGCAGCCGGGCCGGCCTGTTGCGTTACCACGGTGTTGCTCCGGATAGAGTTTACAGCGATGAGCAGTTCCCAGTCATCGGGCGGGTGCTTATCTCCGCCTTTCCACCCTTACCATCCATTGCCTGTCAATGATTTCGACTATTTTATAAGTCTACCCATAAATAAGGCGGGCATAGCCGACATTTTACGTCGGCTGCGGCCACGGGAATGTCAACCTCATTGACAGGCAATGGATGGCGGTATATCTCTGTTGCACTTTTCCTGAAGTCGCCTTCGGCGGGCGTTACCCGTTATCCTTGCCCTGTGGAGCCCGGACTTTCCTCATAAGCGGCCTTTCGGCCTGCCCACGCGGCTGTCCAGCTTACTCGCGAAAAAGATTTTACTTCAACTTTCAGTGATTGTCAAATGAGACTTGTTGCGGTATAATATCTCCTTGAAACTGGAGGAATGTGTAGGCAATCAGCCTGTCCGCGAAGAAAAGGAAGCGGGAGTTTTGCCTGATGGGGTCGATCAGGCGGGATATCTCAATTCAAAACAGGAGGCATTTAGACTCATGCAGTCAATCTTGCAGGAATATATCCACACGCTGAAAGGGAAACGGGTGGCCGTCATCGGTATCGGCGTATCCAATACCCCGCTGATTGAACGGCTTTTGGACAGCGGTGTGCACGTTCTGGCCTGTGATAAACGGGACCGGAGCAGTTTCAACGGCCTGATCGAGGCACTGGAACGCAAAGGACTGGAGGCGTGCCTGGGTACAGGGTATCTGAAGAACCTGGACGGCGTGGATGTGATTTTTCGCACGCCGGGTCTTCGGCCGGACGTACCACAGATTGCCACGGCGGTGGCCAACGGCGCCCAGCTCACCTCGGAAATGGAGACGTTTATGGCCCTGTGCCCCTGTCAGATCATCGCTGTGACCGGGTCTGACGGCAAAACCACCACCACCACCATCATCGCCGGCCTGCTCAAGGCCGCCGGTTACCGCACCTTTGTGGGCGGCAATATCGGCCACCCGCTGCTGTGCGAGGTAGAGGAGATCCGCCCGGATGACTATGTGGTGCTGGAGCTGTCCTCCTTTCAACTGCTGACCATGAAGCAGAGTCCCAGCGTGGCGGTGATCACCAATATTTCTCCCAACCATTTGGATATACACAAAGACATGGCGGAGTATGTGGCGGCGAAAAAGAATATCTTTGCCTATCAGGATGATGGGGACAAAGTGGTGCTCAACGCGGACAATGAGATCACCGCTGCCTTCGCCAAAGAGGCGAGAAGCCAGGTTACTTTGTTCAGCCGCCGCAAGATTTTGGACCGGGGTGTGTGCGTCCGGGATGAGATGATCGTCAACAACAACCGCCCCGTGATGGCGGTTTCCGATATTCGCCTGCCTGGGGTGCACAATCTGGAGAACTATCTAGCGGCCATTGCCGCGGTGGACGGTCTGGTATCCAATGAGACCATCCGAAGTTTTGCCAAGAGTTTCGGCGGTGTGGAACACCGCATTGAGCTGGTGCGGGAACTGGACGGTGTACGCTGGTATAACGACTCCATTGCCTCCAGTCCCACCCGTACCATCGCAGGCCTGCGCTCCTTTCCGGAAAAGGTGATTCTCATTGCGGGCGGATATGACAAACAGATCCCCTATGATATCTTAGGGTCTGAAATTACAGCGCATGTGAAGGACTTAATCCTAACAGGAAAGACTGCCGACAAAATTGAGGCCGCCACCCTCGCCGCCCCGGACTATCAACTGGGTCACCCGGAAATCTACCGTTGTGTAGACCTTCACGGCGCGGTGAATCAGGCTTACCAGATCGCCCGGCCGGGGGATGTGGTCATCCTCTCTCCGGCCAGCGCCTCCTTTGACCAATTCAAAAATTTCGAGGAGCGGGGCAGCACGTTTAAAAAATATGTGATGGAACTTCAGCCATAAAAGGAGTTGAATGATTGGTGGAAACTTATGATATGCTGGAGCGGCTGTGCACCCAGTGCGGCCCTTCCGGCTATGAACGTTCCGTGGCTTCCCAAGCCAAAGCGCTGCTGGAACCGCTGATGGACGAGGTGTGGACAGACCGGCTGGGCAATGTGATTGGCGTGCGCCGCTGCGGAAAGCCCCGCGCAAAGAAGCTGCTGCTGGATGCCCACCTGGATGAGATCGGCCTGGTGGTCACCGGAATCAAGGACGGTTTCCTCCGGTTTGGCACCATCGGTGGGGTGGACCCCCGCATGCTCCCGGACCGGGAGCTGACCATTCTGACCGAGCCGCCTATGTTTGGTGTGGTGGCCTGTCTTCCGCCCCATGTGCTGTCTGCGGAGGAGCGGGAGAAAGCGCCTCCCATCCAGGGTTTTTATGCGGACACTGGCCTGAGCCAGGAGGAGGCGGAAAAGCGGATTCCAATCGGCACGCCCATAGTGTTTCGCGCCTCCTTTTTCAGGCTGGGGGAGCGGCAGGTCTGCGGTAAAGCTATGGATGACCGGTCCTGCTTTGTGACCCTGCTGCGGGCGGCCCAATTGCTGAAGGGCAAGCAACTGGATGTGGACCTCTATATAATGGGCAGTGTTCAGGAAGAGGTGAACTCCGCAGGCGCTATTACGGGAACCCAGGCGCTGAAGCCGGATTATTGTGTGGCGGTGGATGTCACTCACGGCAGAACCCCGGACAGCGGCCAGGCTCAGGCCTTTGTGATGGGCGGCGGCCCGGCGGTGGGCATTGGGCCCAACATGACCCGCTGGATGACCCAGCGGCTGCTGGATCAGGCGAGCGCTCTGGAGATCCCGGTACAGAAAGAAGTCATGGGTGGCAGTTCCGGCACCAATGCCTGGAAAATGCAGATTTGCAACGAGGGCATTGCCACCGCCGTGGTCTCTCTGCCGCTGAAGTATATGCACACGCCGGTGGAGACGCTGGATCTGGAGGATCTGGAGCACACCGCAAGGCTGCTGGCGGCCTTTGTAGAAGGACTCGGAGAGGAGGGCGGCGTACAATGATTGAGGTATTAAAGACGCTGTGCGCCCTGTCCGGCGTCTCCTCCTTTGAGGATGAGGTGCGGGATTATATCAAAGGCCGGATTACGCCCTACGCCGATGACATTCGCGTGGACGCCATGGGCAACCTGATCGTGTTTAAGAAGGGCGCCAAATCCACCGGCAACAAGCTGATGCTGTGCGCCCACATGGACGAGGTGGGGCTGATCATCCGGTCCATCACGGAAGAGGGCTATCTGAAATTTGCCTGCGTGGGCGGCATTGACCGCCGGGTGCTGCTGGGCAAGCAGGTAGTTGTGGGGGAGAGGAAGGTGCCTGGCATTATCGGGCTCAAGGCCATCCACCTGACCACGGCAGAGGAACGGAAAAATGTGCCCCGCCTGGAGGAATATTATATTGACATCGGCGCCAAGGATAAAGCAGAGGTGGAGGGCCTGGTCAGCCTGGGCGACTGCGGCGTGTTTATCAGCGACATTGTGGAGTTCGGCGACCGGATGCTCAAGGCCAAGGCCATCGACGACCGGGTGGGCTGCGCCGTGCTGGTCAAGCTGCTGGAAGAGGAACTGCCCATGGACTGCACCTTCGTCTTTACGGTGCAGGAGGAGGTGGGCACCCGGGGGGCCTTCGGCGCGGCCTTTTCCGTGACCCCGGAGATCGCTCTGGTGCTGGAGGGCACCACCGCCGCGGATAACCCTGCCCTGGAGGAACACACCCAGGTGTGCTGGCCGGGGAAGGGGCCGGTGATCTCCTGGATGGATGGCAGCGCCATCTACGACCGGGAGCTGTTCGAGCTGTTGCGGGGCCTTGCCCGGGACAACGACCTGCCCTGGCAGATGAAGCACTATCTGGCCGGAGGCACCGACGCCGGCGCCATCCAGCGCACCAAGGCCGGCGTGCGGGTGACCGGGATCTCCGCCGCCGTGCGGTATCTCCACGCGCCCAGCAGCGTGGCCAGCATCTCTGACATGGAACATATGCTCACCCTGGCCCGGCTGTTTATCCGGGCTATGGCGGATCGAAGCTGACGGGAGGAACGAATGTGATGGAATTGGTAAAAATTTTGGAGCGGCTCACCGACGCTTATGGGCCCTCCGGTCAGGAGCAGGAGGTCTCTCAGGTCATTGAGGAACTGGCCGCCCCCTATTGCGACAAGATCAAGCGGGATACCATGGGCAACCTGATCTGCCGGAAGAAGGGGAAGGGGCCCAAGGTGATGTTCTCCGCCCACATGGACTCCATCGGCCTGGTGGCCACCCACATAGATGAGCACGGCTATGTCCGGGTGGGAGCCGTGGGCGGCATTTCCCCGGCAAAGGTGCTCCACACCCCTGTCCGCTTTGCAAGCGGCCAGGGCGGCGTGGTGAGCGCCCAGGCAGGGGTAGAGCTCTCCAAGCTGAAGATCTCCGACTTGTTTATCGACGTGGGCGCTTCCAGCCGGGAAGAGACGGAAAAGCTGGTCCAGATCGGCGACGCGGCCGTATTTGACACCAGACTGTTCCAAGTAAGCAACCGGGTGAGCGCGCCCTATCTGGACAACCGGGCCTCCTGCGCGGTGCAGCTCATGGTCATGTCCCAGCTGGGGCAGACAGACAACGACCTGTACTTTGTCTTCTCCGTTCAGGAGGAAGTGGGTACTCGTGGGGCCAAGACCGCTGCCTGGGACATCGACCCGGACTATGGCATCGCGCTGGATGTGACCCCCGCCGACGACGAACCGGGCTCCAAGCACTTGGTAAGCAGCGTACTGGGGGGCGGCGCCGCGGTAAAGGTGATGGACGGTTCGGTGATCTGCCACCCCTGGATGGTGGAAAAACTGATGACCTTAGCGGAAGAGCAGGGCATCCGTGCCCAGCGGGACGTGATCCGCGCTGGCGGCACCGACGGCGGGCCCATCCATCTTACCCGGTCCGGTGTGCCCACCGGCGGCATCTCCATCCCCTGGCGCTATGGCCACAGCCCCATGGAGCTGGTTGATCTGCAGGATATGCAAAATTGCGCCGCCCTGGCCAAGGCCTTTGCGGAATGCAAGTTAGAGAAAGAGTGTTAAGATAAATGCCTTTACAGATTTCAGGACGTGTGCGCGCTCTGGCAGCCCAGGCGGAGGGGGCGCTGAAGGAACAGTTTGCCCGGATTGATTCCATCGCACAGTACAACACCCAGCGGGTGCTGGCCGCATTTCAGGAGCACCGGGTGGCGGAGGGATACTTCGCCGGAACCACCGGCTACGGCTACGACGATCTGGGCCGGGACCAGTTGGATCAAATCTATGCCCAGCTTTTTGGGACGGAAGACGCGCTGGTGCGCATTGGGTTTGTCAACGGCACCCATGCCATTGCGGCGGCACTGTATGGGGCGCTGCTGCCGGGAGATGTGCTGTTATCCGCCGTGGGCGCGCCCTATGACACCCTGCTGGGGGTCATTGGCGTTACAAATAAAGGCAGGGGCTCCCTGAAGGATTACGGGATCGAATACCGGCAGGTGGAGCTGACAAAAGAGGATACCCCTGACCTGGAGGGGCTGGCCAAGGCCGCTGCCGATCCCAGGGTCAAGGCGGTGCTCATTCAGCGCTCCAAGGGTTACTCCACCCGGGCCTCCCTTTCCGTGGATGAGATCGGGGAGATGTGCGCCATTATCCGCCGGGTCAACCCGGACACGGCCATCCTGGTGGACAACTGTTACGGCGAGTTTGTGGAGGAACAGGAGCCCACCCATGTGGGGGCCGATCTGGTGGTGGGCTCTCTTATCAAGAACCCCGGCGGCGGGCTGGCCCCCACGGGCGCCTATCTGGCCGGACGGCATAACCTCATTGAAGGGGCGGCCATGCGCCTGACCTGTCCCGGGATCGGCCGAGAGTGCGGCTCTACCCTGGGCAATAACCGGCTGCTCTATCAGGGGCTGTTTTTGGCCCCACACACGGTAGCTCAGGCTCTGAAAACCGCTGTATTCGGGGCCAAGATCATGGAGCTGCTGGGCTATGAGACGCAGCCCAGATCTGACATGGTACGCCATGACATCATTCAGATGATCCATCTGGGTGATCCGGAAAAGGTCAAGCGGTTCTGCAAGGGGATCCAGTCGGGGGCTCCGGTGGACTCCTATGTGACGCCAGAGCCCTGGGATATGCCTGGCTATGACTGCCAGGTGATCATGGCGGCGGGCGCCTTCATTCAGGGTGCGTCCATCGAGCTGTCTGCCGACGCACCCATGCGGGAGCCCTATACGGTCTACCTTCAGGGCGGACTGACCTATGAGTCCGGCAAGGCGGGCATCATGCTGGCTGTGGAGGAACTGCTGGGCGCATAGGCCGAGCTGTCCGGCGCATACAGTTTCCCATGGAGGCGATGGTATGCCCGCACGGTTTCTTCACAGGCGCGCGCTGGGCCTCCGCGGCGGCAGAAGGAACGTGCCTGCTTGGCTCCCACCTCTGCTGATCGCGGCAGGGCTGATCCTTCTTTTTTTCGTGATCCTGTCCAGCCAGCTTCGGCCGGTCATCCGCAGCATGGCTGTGAGTAAGGCTGCCAATCTGATCTCGTCCATCTCTGCGGCGGCGGTAGATGACAGTTTGGACGATTTGCAAATGGAGTATTCTAGCTTTATCACTATGGAGCGGAACAGCGACGGAAGCGTGGTATCCCTTTCTGGGAATATTCAGGCAAGCAGCCGTTTCAAGCGCCAGGTGGTGGATTCCCTGGTCAACCGGCTGGAGCACATTGATGGGGACGAACTGGGCATTCCCATCGGTACTCTGACCGGCCGGCTGCTGTTGTCTGGACTGGGCCCGGAGATTCGGGTCAACATCCAGACCGTGGGGGATGTGACGGCCAATCTTGAAAGCGCGTTTTCCTCTGCCGGGGTGAATCAGACCCTCCACCGGATCACGCTGGACCTCACCATTGTAATCTATCTGGTAATTCCGGGAGAAGTCGTCCCAGTGACGGTGGAAGAACGCATCCCGGTAGCGGAGACCGTCATTGTGGGGGAAGTCCCGGAGACCTATATCCAGTTGGACGGGAACGACACGCAAAGCTGACCGCTCAGTCATTTTACAAAACGAGACGCCGCCTGCGGCGGGGGAGGCAGATAGCATGGATGAAAAAGCACTGGCGCAGCAGCTTCGACGGCAGCTCAATGAGCACAACTATAACTACTATGTTCTGGATGCTCCGACGATCTCGGATTTTGAATACGACCGGATGCTGCGCCAGCTGGAAGAGCTGGAGGCGGCCCATCCTGAGCTGATTACGCCGGACTCTCCCACCCAGCGGGTGGGAGGGCAGGCCTCGGACTCCTTCCGGCAGGTGGTCCACCAGGTACCGCTGCAAAGTCTTCAGGACGTGTTTTCCCCGGAGGAGCTGCTGGACTTTGACCGCCGTGTCCGGGAGGGGGCCGAGCAGGTGGAATACCTGGTGGAGCCGAAGGTGGACGGCCTATCCGTCGCCCTGGAATACCAGGACGGCGTCTTCATCCGCGGCGCCACCCGGGGTGACGGCCAAGTGGGGGAGGATGTGACGGAGAACCTGCGCACCATCAAGTCCATCCCCTTAAAGATTGAGGGCGCGCCTGGGCGGCTGACTGTCCGGGGCGAGGTGTATATGCCCAAAAAGACCTTTGCCCAGCTGAATGAGGCGCGGGAATTACAGGGGAAACCCCTCTTCGCCAATCCTCGCAACGCCGCAGCGGGCTCCATGCGCCAGCTAGACCCAAAGGTGGCCGCCGCCCGGGGGCTGGATATTGTCATCTTCAACATCCAGTACTGGGATGGGCCCGCCTTTGAACGGGACAGCGACAGCTTGGATTGGCTGAAACAGCTGCGCTTCAAAGTGATTGAGTACTTCTGCACCGACCGGATGGAGCAAGCGCAGGCTGTGATATTTGAGATGGGCGACGGCCGGGAGCGCTATCCCTTTGAAATTGACGGCGCAGTTGTAAAGTTAAATAGCTTAATAGAACGCTCTGTTCTTGGAGAGACGGCGAAATTTCCCCGGTGGGCGGCGGCATATAAGTATCCGCCGGAGCAAAAGGAGAGTGTGGTGCAGGATATCGTGGTTCAGGTGGGACGCACCGGCGTGCTTACGCCAAAGGCGGTGGTGTCGCCGGTGCGTTTGGCCGGCACCACGGTGACCAACGCCACACTGCACAATCAGGACTATATTACGGAAAAGGATATCCGCATTGGCGATACAGTCATTGTTCAGAAGGCCGGAGAGATCATCCCGGAGATCGTCCGGGTGGTACTGGAAAAACGGCCGGAGGGGACCGTGCCCTACCGTATGCCGGAGGTCTGCCCGGTGTGCGGCGCGCCGGTAGTCCGGGACGAGGACGGGGCCCACATCCGGTGTACCGGCGCAGAGTGCCCGGCCCAGCTGCTGCGCAACCTGACCCATTTTGCCAGCCGTGACGCCATGGATATCGAGGGACTCGGCCCCGCAGTGATTGAATCGCTGGTTAAGGCAGAGCTGGTGAAAACGCCGGCGGATCTTTACCGCCTGCAGGAGGATCAGATCGCAAATCTGGACCGCATGGGTAAGAAGTCGGCCCAGAATCTGCTGGCCGCGCTGGAAAAGTCCAAGCACAATGACCTCTCCAGGCTGCTATACGCCTTTGGCATCCGTCAGGTGGGGCAGAAGGCAGCGAAGACCCTGGCCCTCCACTTTGGAACCTTAGACAAACTGGCCCAGGCCAAAATGGAAGAGCTGACCGCCATTGATGACATTGGCGCGATCACTGCGGACAACCTTACCCAGTGGTTTGCCGCTCCTCAAAGCCGGCATCTGATTGCCGCGCTGAAAGAGGTGGGGGTTTCCATGGAGAGTACAGCCCAGCCGGTGGGAGATCTGCTTGTCGGCCTGACCTTCGTGTTGACAGGGGAGCTGTCCGCCTATTCCCGGAAAGAGGCGGGGGAGAGGCTGGAGTCGCTGGGGGCAAAAGTATCTGGCTCGGTCTCTAAAAAGACCAGCTGTATCATCGCCGGAGAGGCTGCTGGCTCCAAACTGCGCAAAGCCCGGGAACTGAACATACCCGTACTGGACGAAGGAGAGTTTCTGTCCCTGATTGGTCAGGGAGACGGAAACAGCGCGGAGATTTTGGCCCGAATCAAGCCGGGAGAATGAAACAGAGAAAAGGGAATGAATAACAAGATGAAGATTCAAAGCGCGACGCGGATGGAAAACTTCCGACCCGGTATCTTCAATGTGCTGGACGAGCGGAAAAAGGAGCGTCAGGACCAGGGGAAACGGGTATATAACCTGTCGATCGGAACGCCAGACTTTCTTCCTGAGCCCCATGTGGTGGAGGCACTGTCCAAAGCGGCGGCGGATCCCCGTAATTACCGGTACTCCCTCAGCGAGACCCCGGAGCTGGTGAAGGCTGTCCAGGATTGGTATCAGCGCCGATATGGGGTAACGCTGGAGCAGGATGAGCTGATGGCTATCTACGGATCCCAAGAGGGGCTGACCCATATCGGCTGGGCGCTGTGCGACCCCGGCGATGTCGTGTTGGTTCCCAATCCCGGATATCCCATTTTCGAGGTCGGCCCTTTCTTGTGCGGGGCGCGCTGTGTCGGGTATGAGCTGCGGGCGGAAAATGGATTTTTGCCTGACCTGGCCCATTTTGACCCGGAACTGGCCAGAAAGGCCAAATTTATAGTGGTGTCCTATCCGGCAAATCCACTGTGCGTCACCGCGCCGGATACCTTCTATGAAGAACTGATCGCTTTCGCGAGGCGGTATGAGATCATCATCATCCACGACAATGCCTATTCAGAGATCATCTATGACGGCAGGGAGGGGAAATCCTTCCTTTCTTACTCTGGGGCCAAGGAGGTGGGCGTGGAGTTTAACTCCCTGTCCAAAACCTATAATCTCACCGGCGCCAGGATTTCCTTCGTGCTGGGCAATCGGGAGATTATAGGATGCTTCCGCCGGATTCGCTCCCAGATCGACTACGGCATTTTCCTGCCGGTACAGAGCGCCGCTGTGGCGGCACTGAACGGCTCCCAGGACAGCGTTGCCCGCAACCGGATGGAGTATCAGGCCCGCCGGGACGCCCTGTGCGGTGGGCTACGCGCCATCGGCTGGAACATACCGGACAGTGAGGGGAGCATGTTCGCCTGGGGGCCGCTGCCTGAGGGCTATCACAGCTCTGTGGAATTCTGCTATGAGCTTCTGGATCGAACGGGGCTGCTTTGTACCCCTGGTTCCGCCTTTGGCTCCCTGGGAGAGGGCTATGTGCGCTTTGCTTTGGTGCAGCCGGTCCCGGTCATGGAGGAAATCGTCTCCACCGTGGCTGCCAGCGGCATAATCCATAGGTAAAAGGGGGCGGGGCGAATGAATTCAAAACGTTCCCTGGCCGCGCTTCTATGGTCGGTATCTCTCCTCCTGGCCCTGCTGTGTGGCTGCCAGGGCCTTCTACCCGCTCAGGATAGCCATCAACTGGAGGACATCCCCGGATACTCCGGTGAGCCCTATGTCATTTTGGCCGACAATCAGCCTGATTTTGACCTGGAGGATTTCACCACCGACGCCTTTGAATCCTATAGCCAGCTGGACTATTTAGGGCGGTGCGGTGTGGCCTACGCCAATGTGGGGCTGGAGACCATGCCTACCCAGGACCGGGAATCCATCAGCGAGGTGGAGCCCACCGGATGGATTAATGCGCAGTATGAGTTTGTGGATGGAGGATATCTTTACAACCGGTGCCATCTCATTGGGTTTCAGCTCACCGGGGAGAACGCCAACGAGCGCAATCTCATCACTGGTACACGGTACATGAATGTGGAGGGGATGCTTCCCTTTGAAAACATGGTGGCCGATTACGTCAGCGAGACGGGAAACCATGTGCTCTACCGGGTGACGCCCCTATTCGAGGGGGCCAACCTTCTGGCCAGCGGGGTGCAGATGGAGGCCATCTCCGTGGAGGATGAAGGGGAGGGCGTCTGCTTCAACGTCTACGTTTATAATGTTCAGCCTGGGGTAGAGATCAACTATGCCACAGGGGCAAATCAGCTGGATGAGTCTGCTTTTGAGAGTGGGGAAACACAACACTACGTTCTGAATACCAGCAGCAAGCGCTTCCATTTGCCAGACTGTTCCAGCGTTGCGGACATGAATGAGTCAAACCGCCAGGACTATGAGGGCGCCAGGGAACTGCTGATCGCCCAGGGGTATCAGCCCTGCGGGAATTGCAATCCTTGAGTTAAACTTTACAGGAAAAACATCCTTGGCGGCCCCAGAAGAAGGGCCGCCAAGGATGTTTTTTCGGAAGCGGGAAAATTTTACCTCTGCGGCTCAAGCCGGATGAGGAAACGCAGCGTATAGTCCCTGTCGCCGGGGTATTGGAATTCAGGCATGACCCCAGGGCCGCAGGAACCGGTCCCGATGCCCTGCTGAAAGGCCTGGATGGTAACATAGGTGCCAGTGCGCACCTCGTCCTTCCGGTGCTTCATGGCGAGCAGGGCCTTGTCGGGATAGGGCTTGATGTTCAGCTCATAGGGCCGGTCGATAGCCTCAAAGGTCACCCGCATCGCTCCGTCGCTGACGCTGGCCACGGTGCAGTCGCAGCGGTTGCCGCTCTCCTGCGGCCTGATGTTGGGCTCCGTCATGTCACACACGCGGCAGTCCACCGCCTGGATGGGGAACTGCTCCTTCATATCACAGTAGGACTCGCCGCCGCGTCCCACATAGTGTACCTGGTCAAAGGACTCATCCAGCCGGAAGCATTTCCCGAAACGGGGGATTGTCCCTTCCCCGCAGACCCGGTGGAGTTCACTGGTGACCAGGATACCGTCCTGGGTCCCTTCATAGGTATCGGTCACCATAAAAAGCCCCTTCCGGTTGGTAATCCCGGTCACTACGCGAAAGCCGGTGGGCAGCTGCCGGGTGGAGAGCACCTGTTCGGTCTGGTCGGCATAAGGTTCCATGGTGCTGTGGTACAGCCCGTCGGTGTCGTTGTCTGTGGCCACCCGGTAGAGCAGGGTCGCCTGCTGCGCGCCGGTCAGGACCGTTTTCCCGTTATACCGGCAAAGCAGGGCTCCATCGGTGACAGAACATCCACCCGGAAACGCTTGGACCGCAGGCGCGCTCCGAACTTCAAGGGACAGGATCAACTGTTCCTCAGAGACGATGCGCCCCGTTTTGAGATCGGTGGCCACCACGGTGGTCATCTGGGCCCCGTCCACCATCGCGCCTAAGCGGACCTGAACCACCGAGCGGGACATGGGCGGCGTGTGGGGCGTCAGAGTCACCACGCTGCCATCGTTCCATTGAAATTCCAACTGATAGCGGCCGGTGGAGAAGGCCGTGGTATTGAAAATTTCAAACCGGTCGCCGGAGAGATGGGCCACCCGAATCGGCCGATAGAGAAAGCGGATGATTTGCGCGCCTGTGGACGGCCTGCGGTCTGGATAGAACAGCCCGTCCACGCAGAAGTTTCCGTCGTGTTCCCACTCGCCGTGGTCCCCGCCGTAGGTGTAACCGCCGTCCTCATGGAGGAACGCATGATCGATCATCTCCCAGACACACCCGCCCATCAGGTTGTCGTAGCGGTAGATTTCCCGCCAGTAGGCCTCGGCATTTCCAGGCCCCACCCCCATGGCGTGGGCATATTCACACAAAAAATAGGGACGGTCGTTGAGCCGCTGCTGTTTCCGGCGCTTTTCTCCCACGGTGCGGACCATGTCCACGCTGGGATACATCTCGCTGCCCACATCATAGGCCTGGCGTTGGCAGTGGATGACACCCTCATAGTGGACGGGAAGACTGGACTGCGCCTTCAGATAGTTATACATGGCGTCCGTATTATGATAGCCGCCCGCCTCATTGCCCAGGCTCCACATCACAATCGAGGTGTTGCCGTGGAGCTTGTCCCGCTGATACAGCCGTTGGATGCGGTCCATATAGTGACCCTCCCACTCTGGATCATGGCTGATGGCGTTGAAGTCAGGGGGGAGCTGCTGGGCAAAGGTGCCATGGGTCTCCAGATCGTTTTCATCCACCAGATAGATGCCAAGCTCGTCGGCCATCTCCAGCAGCAGGGGATCTGGAGGATAGTGGGAGGTTCGGATGGTATCGACATTGTACCGCTTACACAGCAGCAGATCCTCCTCGATCTCGTCCGGTGTCAGCGTATAGCCGTTGGTGGGGCTGGTGTCATGGTGGTTCACCCCCTTGAGCTTGAGCTTTTTGCCATTGACCAGAAAGACGTCCCCCTGAATGGTCACGGTGCGAAACCCAAGCTGCTCCCTGACACAGCCCGACGCCGTCTCGAAATAGAGATGATAGAGGACAGGGTCCTCCGCGCTCCATTCCTTGACATTCAGATCGGAGAAGGTGACCTGGGCAATTTGATCCTTCGTGTGGGCTGTGGCGGTTTTGGATATGCCATGGCCCTCCAGTGTGAAGGTGACGTGCGTGTCGGACAGCGTCTGCGCCGTCAGGGTGAGCGTGTAGGTATCTCCAGTCTTTTCCGTTTTGGCGTCGATGTCCCAGAGATCCGCCCGGTCGCTGGCGCGGAGCAGCACATCCCGGAAGATGCCGTTGTTTCGAAACATATCCTGGCACTCCAGATAGGTGCCGGTACACCAGCGCCGGACCACCACCACCAGTTCGTTTTCTCCCGTCTTCAGTTTTCCCGTCAGATCAAACTCCGCAGTGTTGTGGGAACCCTCAGAGTACCCCACAAAACTGCCATTGACATAGAGATCCATGCAGCTGGCCACCCCCAGGAAGGAGATGACGTAGTGTTTGCCCGGCTCTTCTATGGACAGGAAGCGGCGGTAGAGGCCCACAAAATTGTATTCCTCGCCGGGGTCCTTCCAGCGAAGGCCAATCCCCTGGTCGCAGCCTGTCCAGGAGAACACCCGGCCCACTTTCTCTGTGGCGGGGATTCTGGGCGGGTCGTAGGGGAACTGATAGCGGATATTCACGTAAAACGGGCGGTCGTAGCCCCGAAACTGCCAGCAGGAGGGGACGTCGATCCTGTCAAAACGGACCTGGTCTGTATCCAGGAGGTCCGGCAGCTCAGCAGGGCGGGGGTAAAATTTGAAGTCCCACTGACCGTTCAGACAGATTACTTTGGATGACGCATATCTCTTTTCTTTCAAACTTACAGCATCTGCCTCAATGCGGTTGGGATAGGGAATAAAGTAGCTGCGGGGCGGCAGCTTATTTCTCTCGAAAACAGGGAATGTATGGTAGTTGGTGGTGTTGAGCTGATATTTCATCCGAATCCTTCCTTATCCTTGCAATATTGTGAGGAAAATGGGCCATGGCTGAATTCTCCTCATTATATCCTGTGAAAAGGATCCCGTCAACGCAAACGTATGTGTCCTCCCGCTGCCAAACTCCATGGCTGTCACGTGGCGCCCGCTCCGCATAGACTGGGATGACAGTTTCTGTCAAACCTTTCGTGAGGAGGCAATGTGTTTGTATTCCGACACCGCACCCAATTCCCGTCCCTGCGAAGATGGACAGGGTAGTCTATCACCCTGCGCCCCGCTGGCGGTTCCTTTTGTACCCTTTCAGCAGAAGGGGAGTAAAAAATATGATCAGACGGAAGCTTTGGCCAACGGGACCCTGTTCCCCGGGCTCAATCTCCCGTTCCATGTAAAAGCCCAGGCCGGCTCCCTTCCTGAGGGGGCTGCCGCAGAGCTGCAGGCCCTGAACTTTGTGGTCACCGAACTGGGCCTCTATTTGGATACCCATCAGGACGACGCGGAAGCGATCCAGCTGTTTGAGCAGTATACCCGGCTTGCCCAGGAGGGCAAACGCCGCTACGAGGCCATGTACGGACCGCTGACCCAGCAAAGCGCCATTCAAAACGGCGTCTATACCTGGCTGAATGATCCTTGGCCATGGGAGTATCGCAAAGAGGGAGGGGGAAAATAAATGTTTGTCTATGAGAAGAAATTGCAGTATCCGGTCAGAATCAAAAACTGCAACCCCAAACTGGCGGCGGTCATCATCTCCCAATATGGGGGACCTGACGGAGAGCTGGGCGCCTCCCTGCGCTATCTCAGCCAGCGGTACGCTATGCCCTATCCGGAGCTGAAGGGGCTTCTGACCGATATCGGCACCGAGGAGCTGGGACATCTGGAGATGATCGGCGCCATCGTACACCAGCTAACCAGAAAGCTCAGCGACGATCAGATTAAAACCGCCGGTTTTGACGCCTATTTTGTGGATCATACCACCGGCGTCTATCCCACCGCCGCGTCTGGCTGGCCCTATAACGCGGCCTCTATGGCAGTCAAGGGCGATGTAATCTGCGACCTGACGGAAAACCTGGCCGCAGAGCAGAAGGCCCGGGTTACCTATGACAACATCCTGCGCCTGTCCGACGACCCCGACGTCAACGACGTCATTCGCTTCCTGCGGGAGCGGGAGATCGTCCATTTCCAGCGCTTCGGCGAAGCCATCGAGCTTGCCAAAGAGCGGATGAACCAGAAGAATGTCTACTATATGAATCCGGCGTTTGATCGTTGAGCACCGGATTCTGGGGGGCCGCCCTTGTGGGCGGCCCCCGCTGTATTTACGCAGGTGTGCCATGGGGGAGAGAAGGACTGCGGTATGATTTGGAAAAACTGCCGCTTTATAAAGTTTGGATTTTGTAGTATAATGATCCTGCTCAAGTGGACTGCCCGGTAATTTTTTCGGTGTGAGCTGCGGGGGATCCTGCCGCATCCTGATTCTGGAGCGAAGGGGGGGCGCTGCCTTTCCATGAAGATAATCATTTCACCAGCCAAGAAAATGAAGGCAGACGGGGACACTCTTCCCTGGCGGGACTTACCCAGGTTTCTTCCTCAGGCAAAAGTCCTCTACGACAAGCTGCGGTCTATGCCCTTTGACGCGTTGCAAAAGCTCTGGAGGTGCAATGACCGGATTGCCGCGCTGAATGTGGAACGGTTGAAAATGAGCGGCCTTCAGCACCCCTTGGCCCCTGCGATCCTGGCCTATGAGGGCATTCAATACCAATATATGGCACCCAATGTGTTTACCCAGGAGCAGTTTGATTACGTTCAGGAGCATTTGTACATTCTGTCCGGGCTTTATGGGGTGCTTCGGCCCTTTGACGGTGTAATTCCCTATCGTCTGGAGATGCAGGCTAAGTTGGAGGTTTCAAATTGCAAAGACCTCTACGAATATTGGGGTGGGGTGCTTTCTGAGGAGGTCTGCCGCAATACGGATTGTGTGGTCAACCTGGCGTCCAAGGAGTACAGCGTCTGCATTTCCCGGTACCAAAAGCCTGGAGTACGCCTGATCACCTGCGTTTTTGGGGAGGAAGAGCATGGACGAGTTGTGGAAAAAGGCACTTTGTGTAAGATGGCGCGGGGGGAAATGGTGCGATTTATGGCGGAGCACCGCATTGTAAGGCCGGAGGATCTGAAAGAATTTTCGGGGCTGAACTATGCATTTTCCCGCAAACATTCCGACGCGGCAACATATACGTTTCTTCTAAAGCGCGCAAAGCAAATTTGATCCCCCAAAAGTCTTACAAGGCGCCTTCGCCAACGGCAGAGCAGATGCGATAAAGTAAAACTTGAAATATTGTCCAAAATATGCTATGATAAAACAAAGTAAAAGAATGGAGGGAGAGCCCATGACCCACGTTAAGACGTTGAACGGCGCCACTTTGAAAAACAGCGCGGCCCACGGCGGCTGCGGCGAGTGTCAGACTTCTTGCCAATCTGCCTGCAAAACCTCCTGTACGGTTGCCAATCAGAAGTGCGAGAATCAGAACTAACAGCAAGGGAGCTCCGGAAAGGGTGGGCGCACGTCCCACCCTTTTTCTGTGTAAAAAGCGATAGAAGGAGAATTGATCCCCATGGTTCATACATTTCAGTGTCTCGGTGTTTATATCGCCGTAGATGTGTACAGCGGAGCTGTACACATTCTGGACAAGACCGCTTACGACCTGCTAAATCTGCTGGACGAGACGCTTCTGACCAGAGACTGCCCTGACTGGGTATTCGAAAAGCTGGGCGACCACAGCAGGGAAGAGATCGAAGCTGCCTGGGCAGACCTGCAGGAGCTACAGCGCGGTGGGCTGCTGTTTACGGATGACAGCTATCTTGACCCCGATGCTGCGGTGCTCATGCAGCAGGACGCCCCGGTCAAGGCCCTGTGCCTTCACGTCTCCCATGACTGCAACCTGAGGTGCCAGTACTGCTTTGCCTCCACCGGTGATTTCGGCACCGGAAAGCGCATGACAATGGATATCGACACCGCGAAAAAGGCCATTGATTTCGTCGTCCAACGCTCCGGAAAACGCAGAAATATCGAGATCGACTTTTTCGGCGGAGAGCCGCTGATGGCCATGGACACCGTAAAGGCTGCCGTGGACTATGCCCACTCCCTGGAGAAAGCCCATGATAAGAGTTTTCGCTTTACCATTACCACCAACGGTGTGCTGCTGGATGACGAAAACATCGCATATATCAATCGGGAAATGTACAACACTGTATTGTCCCTGGACGGGAGGCCGGAAGTCAACGACGCCATGAGAGAGACGGTTGCCGGCACCGGAAGTTATGATGTGATCCTTCCCAAATTTCAAAAGCTGGTGGCCGGCAGGGGAGATAAGGACTATTACCTGCGTGGCACCTTTACCCGCCGCAACCGGGACTTTGCCGCTGATGTGATCCACATCGCGGATCAGGGCTTCCGCCATGTCTCCGTGGAGCCCGTGGTTGGCAGCCCAGACTGTGACTACACCTTCCGGGAGGAAGACCTTCCGGTGATTTTGAAGGAATATGAGACGCTGGCGGAGGAGCTTCTGAAGCGGGACGACGTGAATTTCTTCCATTTTAACGTGGATCTGTCCCAGGGGCCGTGCGTCATCAAACGGCTGCGAGGTTGCGGCGCGGGGTGTGAGTATGTGGCCATTACCCCTGACGGAGATATCTACCCCTGCCATCAGTTCGTGGGAAATGAGGATTATCGGATGGGAAACGTCTGGGATGGCACTTTTGACATGGAGCTGTCCCGCGAGTTTGCTGGGCAGAATATTTACAGCCGGCCGGCCTGCCAGGATTGCTGGGCCAAATTCTATTGCAGCGGCGGCTGCTCCGCCTCCAACCTGCTGGTCAATGGGGATATCAAGGAACCAAATGAGTTCGGTTGTCAGCTGCAGCGCAAACGACTGGAATGTGCCATCGCCATGAAAGCGCGGCGAGAAATTAGCAAAAAAGAAGAATAAAGCACAAATTTATCTATTTTTATGGAAACAAGAGGCGCCTCACAAGATTTAGTGGGGCGCCTCTTGTGATTTCTCAACATCAAGTGCCTCATAGGGGATTTGTTGACAGATTTACATAAAACATTTTACATAATATCAGATAATAAAAAATTTTAAAGGCAAAATTCCGCAAAAACACTTGCGTTTCCCGAGAAAGTGGGCTATATTAATTGTTACCGTTAACCGTGAAAAGGAATAGAGCCATCTTGTCTGGCATACCTTGTTCACGGGGTGATCACCATGATGGGGCGTTTTGCAAAAAGACCAATGGTGAGCCGTACTGAGGGAGACGGCGAACTGTTTTCTCTTTTGATTTTGGGAGTCTGCTTCTTTCTGGGCTTGTTGTCTGGTTTACTTTTTGCCTCGTTGGGGCAAGCCAGTCCAGAGTTATCCGCTTATTTGCAGGATTACTTTCAGGCTGCGGGGGCAAGCGGCGGCTGGAGGCCGGCCATCTGGACCGTGATTTGGGATTTGGTCCGATGGCCTCTGGCGGCACTGGTATTTGGGTTTACCGCATTGGGCGTTTTTTGTGTCCCCGCGCTGCTGCTGGCCCGGGGGTTTTTACTCTCCTATTCCGTTTCCCTGTTTTTACGCCTGTTCGGCGGCGGAGGGCTATTGGCGGCGTTGGCTGCATTCGGCGTGACTGCCTTGTTTGTTTTGCCCGTATTATTTGCGGTAAGCTGCGATGCGTTTCGGTCCTCGCTGGGCAAGGTGGGGAACCATGGCGATATTGTGATTTTCCCCCTGCATCAGAAATTGGCCATGCTGATTCCGTCTGCCGGGCTGATTGTCGCCGCAACGGCATTGCAGTGGGTGGTCATGCCGGTGCTGTTGGATGCGGTCTGTGCCCGTTTTTTTGTTTCGTGAGAGAAGAGAGAGGTAGTGAGCATATGGATTATCTGGCTGGCTATGAAGCGTGGTTGAGCTATGAAAAAAAGGCCGCGGCAAACACGCTGTGTTCATATACGAGAGATGTCCGCCAGTTTTCCCAGTGGATGGAGGGTGAGCGGCTGGAGCTTTCCCAGGCGACCCAAGCGGATATCAAGCGCTATGCGCTCTACCTTGGAAAACATGGCAAGTCCGACGCCACCATTGTCCGGTCTGTGGCGGCGCTGAAATCCTTCTATGGATACCTGCAAAGCATCCATGTCGTTCCCGTCAATCCCGCCAAAGGCTTTACCCCCACCAAAATCGAGCGGAAGCTGCCTGCAATTCTGAACAGTAAAGAGGTAGACCTGTTTCTGGATCAGCCGGATCCTTCCGATGCGAAAGGCTGCCGGGACAAGGCGATGCTGGAGGTGCTTTACGCTACTGGGATCCGCGTGTCTGAACTAATTGCGCTAAACATCCAGGACGTCAATCTGCCGGTAAGCTTTCTTCGCTGTGCGGGCAAGCGCAAAGAGCGTATTGTTCCACTTTACCGGGGCGCTGTCAAGGCGTTGGAGGCCTATATCAAGGAAGTGCGGCCACAGCTTCTGGAGGATCCTCAGGAGACCGCGCTGTTCGTCAATATGAACGGTGAACGGATGAGCCGCCAGGGTTTCTGGAAAATCGTCAAGCATTATCAGGAGAAAGCTGGGATCAGCAAAGATATCACGCCCCACACCCTCCGGCACTCCTTTGCCGCGCATTTGCTGGAGAACGGCGCGGATCTGAAATCCATTCAGGAAATGTTAGGTCATGCGGATATCTCTTCCACGCAGATCTATACCCAAATCGTCAGTCAAAAGCTGAAGGATGTGTACATCAAGGCCCACCCCAGGGCCTGAGCAGGATGCCACGGCAAGTCTGCCTTCCATGGTCAGGCTTGCCGTTTTTCCTTGCCATGGCAAGGGCGGTATGGTAAAATGTTTAAATAGGCAGGAGGGAATAGCATGCTGATTTTAGGAATCGATCCGGGCTACGCCATCGTCGGTTTCGGGGTAGTGGAAAGTTCCGGAGGAAAGCAGCGTCTGGTCAGCTGCGGCGCGATCAACACGCCTGCCGGCATGGCCCTTCCTGCCCGGCTGCTTCAGATTGCGTGGGATATGGAAGCGCTGATCGGACGGTTTCACCCCCAGGCCATGGCTATCGAGGAGCTGTTTTTCAATCATAACGTGACCACGGGAATCGGGGTCGCCCAGGCCAGGGGAGTCATCCTGATGACGGCTGAGAAGCTGGCAGTTCCGATCTATGAGTACAACCCGTCTCAGGTCAAGCAGGCTGTGGTAGGCTATGGGAAGGCAGAGAAGCGGCAGGTCATGGAAATGACCAAACGGCTGTTGGGCCTATCTTCCGTCCCAAAGCCAGATGACGCTGCGGACGCGGTGGCCATCGCCCTGTGTCATGCCCGTTCCGCTACCTCTTTATTAAAAGTATATCACCGATCATCCGAACATTAACGCCAAAGGAAGCTGATCCATGTTTTACTATGTCCAAGGCACTGTTGCCTACATCGGGCCCTACCTGGCTGTGATGGACTGCGGCGGGGTGGGCTATGCCTGCCGTACCACCAATCACACCATCGCCGCTCTGACCCGTGGGAAGACGGCCAGGCTGTATACATACCTCCATGTCAGGGAGGAAGTATTTGAACTTTACGGCTTTGTCTCAGAAAACGAGCGGAGCTGTTTTGAAATGCTGATCGGGATTTCCGGTGTTGGGCCCAAAGCGGCCTTGGCCATTCTTTCCTCCAACACGCCGGAGGGATTGGCTTTGGCCATTGTGTCCGGCAACGAAAAGGCATTGACCTCCGCCCCGGGGGTCGGGAAAAAGATCGCCCAGCGGATCATTCTGGAGCTGAAGGACAAACTGGCCAAGGGCCAGCTGCCTGCCGGCAGCGGAGAGAGCTTTGCAGGGGGCGTTACGGTCATCCCGGAAAATAAGGCCAGCGAGGCCGCCGCCGCTCTGGCGGTGCTGGGATATACCCAGGGGGAGATCAGCGCAGCCCTCAAAGGCATCGACGTGGACGCCCTGTCGCTGGAGGATGTGATCAAGCAGGCCCTTAAAAAGATGGTGAAGGGGTGAGCGGGATGTGCCTTCAGGGGCGACTCACCTTTTGGAATATCTTCTGATTCTGGATTGCGGTCACAATGTCGGTATCGTTTCTCAACGCCACGGTGATCCATGATCCCCTGGCTGCTCAGCAGCCTGGTGCGCAGCGGGGTAGGGATCACCCTCCTGCTCTCTCCCAGATACCCGCCCAGCTTTACTATGCGCTGGGGTGAGAAAAAGAGCAGGGCGATCATCCGGCTTGTGGCGGCCCTTGAAACTGTCTTCTCCTTTTGCGTTCGCATCTACACCTAAATGAGGAAGTGAGCACTTGAGCATTGATTTTTCCGACACCGGCTTTGAAATGGAGGAACCCCTGGTCACCACATCGTTGACCCATGCGGACGAGGGGGAGTACTCTCTTCGGCCGAAAATACTATCTGAATATATCGGTCAGGAAAAGGCCAAAGGAAACCTGGAGATTTTCATCCAGGCGGCTAAGATGCGCAAGGAGCCCCTGGACCATGTGCTGCTTCACGGCCCACCTGGCTTGGGCAAGACAACCCTGTCCGGCATCATCGCCAATGAGATGGGGGTCAATATTCGTATCACCTCCGGTCCGGCCATCGAGAAGCCGGGAGATCTGGCCGCGCTGCTGACCAATCTTCAGGAGAATGACATCCTATTTGTGGACGAGATCCACCGGCTCAACCGCTCTGTTGAGGAGATCCTCTATCCCGCTATGGAGGACTATGCCATTGATATCATCATTGGCAAAGGCCCTTCGGCCAACTCGATCCGGCTGGATCTGCCCAAATTTACCCTGATCGGCGCCACCACCCGGGCAGGGCAGCTGTCCGCGCCCTTGCGGGACCGGTTTGGCGTCACGTTACGGCTGGAGCTGTACACCCCCCAGGAGCTGGCCAAGATCGTCACCCGGTCCGCCGGCATTCTGGATGTTCCCATTGAGGAAGCCGGTGCTCTTGAGATTGCCCGGCGCAGCCGGGGCACCCCCCGCATCGCCAACCGGCTTTTACGGCGGGTGCGTGATTTTGCCCAGGTGACCGCCGGTGGCGTGATCACCCGGGACGTGGCAGACCGGGCATTGCAGGCCCTGGAAATTGATCCGCTGGGGCTGGACAATATTGACCGGCGTATGTTGCTCAGCATCATCGAAAATTACGGCGGAGGCCCCGTGGGGCTGGAGACCCTGGCCGCCACCATCAACGAGGAAACCGTCACTCTGGAGGACGTCTACGAACCCTACCTGATGCAGCTGGGTTTTCTGACCCGCACACCCCGGGGGCGGTGCGTGACTCCAAAGGCCTATCAGCATCTGGGGATCCGGATGCCAGACGGGCAGGGAATGGAGCAGCTCACCTTTTAACGTGCCGCCGGAAGACCATTATTGATGGGGAATTTTTCATCCTTCCTTCCGGGCAGGGGAAGGGGTAAATTGATCGCGAGGTGCATATAACTATGGGAAAATTGTTTGGGACAGACGGCATCCGCGGCGTGGTCAACGCCGGTCTGGATGCGGATTTGGCCTATAAGGTGGGACTTGCCACTGCGGTTGTATTGGCGAAAGGGAAACAGGCGGGGGAGAAGCCTCTAGTCACCATTGGCAAAGACACCCGGATCTCCGGCGATCTGTTGAAGGGATCGCTGATCTCAGGGCTTTGCACGGCCGGAGCCGATGTGTTGGACCTGGGTACCATTCCTACCCCCGGTGTCGCCTGGGTCACAGTGGACCGGAAGGCGGACGCCGGCATTGTGATTTCCGCGTCCCACAACCCCTTTGAACACAACGGCATCAAGATTTTTAACGGCCAGGGCTTCAAGCTGTCTGATGAGTTGGAGGAAAAGATCGAGGATATCGTCCTGTTCAGCTATAATAATATTCCCCGCAAAACCCATGGTGAAATCGGACGGGTCAGCTATGTGGCTCCGTCCGCGTCAGAGGACTACATTGACCATTTGGCCGGCACCATCTCCTCCAACCTGGCCGGCATGCGCATTCTGGTGGACTGCGCCAACGGGGCCGCCTCCGCCACAGCCGCGCGGTTATTTGACCGATTTGCGGATCTGAGTACCGATGTGATCAATGCCGATCCCAACGGGGTCAACATCAACGACAGGTGCGGTTCCACCCATATCGACGCGCTGTCCGCCATGGTAAAGGCCGGCGGTTATGATATCGGTATCGCCTTTGACGGGGACGCGGACCGCTGTCTCGCCGTGGATGAGCTGGGCAATCTGATCGACGGAGACCAGATCATGGCTGCCTGCGGAGTAGATCTCCGCGAGCGGGGCAAACTTTCTGGGAATACCGTGGTCGCAACAGTCATGAGCAACATCGGCCTGCATACCTTCATGCGAGAGCATCACCTGAATCTGGAATGTACCAATGTGGGAGATCGCAACGTCCTGGAATGTATGTTGGAGAAGGGGTATGTGATTGGGGGGGAGCAGTCTGGACACATGATCTTTCTGGATCACGCCACCACTGGAGACGGCGAGCTGACCGCGCTTCAGATCTTGGACCTGCTGTTTCGCAGCGGAAAAACGGCCTCCGACCTATTTGGCCGCTGCAAACGCTATCCTCAGGTGCTGATCAATGTCCCCGTGGCCGACGCGGACGCCAAACAGCGGATCATGTCCGCAGACTGGCTCACACAGGCCATCCAGGAACAGGAGGGGTATCTGAATGGGGATGGCCGTATCCTGGTTCGTCCATCCGGAACGGAGGCTTTGATCCGTGTCATGGTGGAAGCCAAGAAAGACCAGGCTGCGTTGAAGATTGCACAGGAATTGGCAAATCTAATAAAATCAGAAAATCACTGAGAACACCTCCAGAAAAATTGCATAAAAATTATTGACAAATAGCTGGATCTGTGATAAAAATATACAAGGTTGTTGTATGGATTTTACAAAAGAGCGAACAAGTGAATTGAGCGACGAGATACTCTGTGCAAAGGCCTGTTCAGGGGATCGGCTCTCAGAGGAGCGCTTGGTGCTTCGGTACCAGCAGTTGACCCGCGCCTGTGCCCGCCCTTACTTTTTGGCGGGAGGCGATAGTGAGGATCTGATTCAGGAGGCCATGTTTGGGCTTTTGAAAGCCATCCGTGAGTTTGATCCCAAACGAAGCGTATCATTCCGAACCTTTGCTGAGGTCTGCATCCGGAACCGAATCCGTTCTGCCGTGACCTCTGCGGCACGGGGCAAGCACACCCCACTGAATCACAGCGTCCCGTTTGAGCTGTCTATGTTGGAAAGTGAAAACAGCCCGGAAGAGCTGGTGATCACGCGGGAAGAGGGGGAGGAGAGGCTGGATCAGATCAACCGCCGGCTTTCTCCTTTGGAACAGCGTATACTGGCCCTTTATCTCCAGGGACTTTCCTATCGGGATATCGGCCGTCAGGTAGAGCGGCCCACAAAAGCGGTGGATAACGCGGTGCAGCGCATTCGCCGCAAGGTGGCCAAAGTTTACGGCGTATTCAGCGAAAGCTGACGCAAATATTATTACGGTCCCAGCAAAGTGATTTTTCCGGTTCTGGGCATCAAAGAGAGGGTATTTCCATGTACGAAGACAAGACTTTAGTATGCAAAGAGTGTGGACAGGAGTTTGTGTTCACTGCTGGTGAGCAGGAGTTCTATGCGGAACGCGGCTTCCAGAATGAGCCCCAGCGCTGCAAGGCTTGCCGCGACGCCCGCAAGGCTGCTGCCCGCGGACCCCGGGAGTACTTTACTGCCGTATGCGCCTCTTGCGGAGGTGAGGCCCGGGTCCCCTTTGAGCCCAAGTCCGATCGCCCTGTCTACTGCAGCGAGTGCTTCGCCAAAATGCGCGGCGAGGCTTGAGCGGTCAAAGCAGAAGCGCATACCCAGAAACCGGTACGGCCTAATCGGCTGTACCGGTTTTTTATGAATACAAAGATAGATTTTAGCGCTTTCCCTTGTTCTAAGGGAAAAAGCATGATATAATAATTGACAAATTGCCCTATGAAAAAGCCGCTGAATTTCAGCGCAGGGAGGTTGCGTTTCAAGGTGAACAAATCGATTTATGAAAGTCCGCTTTCTTCTCGCTATGCCAGCGATGAGATGCAGTATATCTTCTCGCCGGATAAAAAGTTTTCCACCTGGCGCCGGCTTTGGATCGCCTTGGCCCGGGCGGAAATGGAGCTTGGCTTGCCCGTCACCCAGGAGCAGATCGACGAAATGGAGGCCCATATCACCGATATCGACTATGACCTAGCAGCGCAAAAGGAGAAGGAATTGCGCCATGACGTCATGGCCCATATTCACGCTTTTGGCGCGCAGTGCCCCAAGGCGATGCCCATCATCCATCTCGGGGCCACTAGCTGCTACGTGGGTGACAATACCGATGTCATCATTATGCGGGAAGGTCTGTGCCTGATCCGGGATAAACTTGTGAAGGCATTACACAATCTGTCTCAATTTGCCCAGCGCTATCAGGCTCTTCCCACGTTGGGTTTTACCCATTTTCAGGCGGCCCAGCTCGTTACCGTAGGGAAGCGGGCTACACTCTGGATGTATGATCTGCTGATGGATCTGGAAGAGGTGGAGCACCGCATTGCAAAACTGAAACTCCTAGGATGCAAGGGCACCACCGGCACCCAGGCGTCTTTCTTGGAGCTGTTTGAAGGGGATCATGAAAAATGTAAGGAGCTGGACCGCAAGATCGCTAAGGAAATGGGCTTTGACGCATCTGTTCCGGTCTCAGGCCAAACCTACTCCAGAAAAGTGGATGCCGATGTGCTATACGCACTTTCCGGGATCGCCCAGTCCGCCAGTAAGTTTGCTACCGACGTGCGCCTACTGTGCCACCTGAAGGAGGTGGAGGAACCCTTTGAAAGCAAGCAGATCGGTTCCTCCGCCATGCCCTATAAGCGCAACCCCATGCGCTGCGAGCGGATCTGCGCACTGGCCCGCTATGTGATGGCTGATGTAGCTAACCCCACTTTCACTGCGGCTACCCAGTGGTTTGAGCGCACCCTAGACGATTCCGCCAACAAGCGTATTTCCGTGCCGGAGGCGTTCCTCGCGGTGGACGCGATTCTCAACATCTATATCAATGTCTCCGGCGGTCTTGTGGTCCATGAAAAAGTCATTGAAAAACACATTATGGAGGAATTGCCCTTCATGGCCAGCGAAAACATCATGATGGACGTGGTCAAACGGGGCGGCAACCGTCAGGAGCTACATGAACGCATCCGTGTCCACGCTCTGGAAGCCGGACACAATGTGAAGGATCTAGGGCTGTCCAACAATTTGCTGGATCTCATTGCAGACGACCCCATGTTTGGGATGACCCGGGAGGAACTGACCGACCATATGGAGCCATCTCGTTATATTGGCCGCTGTCCGGAGCAGGTTACCGATTTCCTGAATGAATTTATCCGCCCGGTTCTGGCCGCCCACAAGGATGCACTCACGGAAAAAGATACAGAGCTCAAGGTCTAAGGGATCAAAACTGGAACATGAAATCAGAGGGAGGATAAAAGTTATGGCATCTTCCGTTTCTCGAATTGGGGTCTTTACCAGTGGTGGAGACGCTCCAGGAATGAACGCCGCCATTCGGGCTGTAGTGCGTACCTCTTTGCATCTTGGGATTGAATGCATTGGAATTCGCAGAGGATATCACGGGTTGATCAATAGCGACTTTGTAAAACTCGGATTTGAAAGTGTCAGCGACATATCCCGGCGTGGCGGAACGATGCTGTATTCTGCCCGCAGCAAGGAATTTATGGAGGAGGCTGGATTGAACAAAGCTCTTGCCACCTGTAAGCTTTTGGGACTGGATGCTCTTGTGGGAATCGGCGGTGATGGCACGTTTAAGGGGCTGTTGTCACTGGCAAAGGTGGGAATTTCTGTTGTCGGCATCCCTGGTACCATTGATAACGACATTGCCTGCTCTACTTATACCATCGGCTATGACACCGCCTGTAATACGGCGTTGGAGAGCATTGATCGTCTGCGGGACACTATGAAGTCCCACGAGCGTTGTTCCGTGGTCGAAGTCATGGGTCACCGCGCCGGACACCTGGCAGTTGCCGTGGGTATTGCCTGCGGCGCCACAGTGGTACTTGTCCCGGAGCATGAGACGGATTTTGAATCCGAGGTGGCAGAGCCCATCCGCCGGGCCAGGATTGCGGGCCGCACGCATTTCATGATTATCGTCGCGGAGGGTGTGCCAGACGGTGCCTATGGCGTGGCGCAGAAAATCCGGGACGAACTGGCCCTGGATACCCGTGTGACGGTTCTGGGTCATGTACAGCGGGGTGGTTCTCCCACTTCACGGGACCGCATGATGGCCACGTATATGGGCTACGAAGCTGTGCGGTTGCTGGCGGAAGGAAAGACCTGCCGTGTTGTCGCTGCTAAAGGGGATGACATTGTGGACTATGACATCACCCAGGCGCTTTCCATGACCAAGGGCCTTGATCAGCGCGGACTAGAAGTGATGCGCGCTTTGACCGGGGTCCGGAAATAGCTTTTGAAAGAAAAATGATGGCCTGGGGCTTGCCGCCTCCAGGCCATCATTCATGTTCATGTATACTTTATTTTTTGGAAGAAGCAACCACTTTCTTCAAACGGGCAAAGCGGGGCAGTCCGCTTTCCACGGCCCGGTGGTTCTCACCCTGGATCAGAGGCAGGGCATAGTCAATAAATTCCTGGGTCACCCCATTGCCGTCCTTATTGATCCACTCCAGGGGCACTTTCTTTTCGTAGTTTGCCACCGCAGACAGATCAAACAGCTTGGTTTTGCAGGTGTACTGCCCATCCTTACGGGTGCACGCAAAGCCCACCATCTTGTCGGTCTCGCCGGCAACCGCCGCTTCCACCGCCGCCTTGCCAGCCATGAAGGACTCGTCAATATCCGTCTGAGACGCCAAGTGGGCGCCGCAGCGCTGCAAAAGGGACAGCTCGATGCCGCGCACCTTGGCGCCGGTCTTCTCCTTGACGATGTTGGCCAGCAGCGCGGCCAGGCCGCCCAGCTGAGCATGGCCAAACCCATCGGTGGCAGAGGTCTTGGCCTCGGACACAAAGGAGCCGTCGGCATAGTGAATGCCCTCAGAAACCGCCACAATGCAGTTGCCCTCGCGCTTGTAGATCTCCGTCACATCGGCCAGGAAGCGATCCATATTAAAGTCTACCTCGGGCAGGTAAATCAGGTCGGGGGCGCAGCCGACAACCCCGGCCAGAGCGGCGGAACCGGCCAGCCAACCGGCGTGGCGGCCCATGATCTCAATGATGGTCACCATGCCGGTATCATACACCCGGGCGTCCTTATAGACCTCAGCGCAGGAAGAGGCGATGTACTTTGCGGCGGAGGCGAAGCCGGGGCAGTGATCGGTTCCGAACAGATCGTTGTCAATGGTCTTGGGCACGCCCATAACGCGGCACTCATAGCCGGATTTGGACATATAGCGGCTGATCTTGGAGCAGGTATCCATGGAGTCGTTGCCGCCGTTATAGAAGAAGTAACGCACATCGTACTTCTTGAAAATCTCCAGGATCCGCTTGTAGTCGGTGTCGTCCACATCGGGATCGGCGATCTTATAGCGGCAGGAACCCAGCTCGGAGGATGGGGTGTTCAGCAGGAACTCCAGTTCCTTTTCGTCCTCTTCGCCCATGTCGTAGAGCTGATCGTTCAAAACCCCCTTGATGCCGTGGGCAGCACCATATACAGCAGTGATTTCAGGGGTGTCCAATGCGGTACGGATCACGCCATAGGCACTGGCGTTGATCACGGAAGTGGGGCCGCCGGACTGGCCGATGATGCAGGCGCCTTTCAGTTGAGCCATTTCAAAATCTCCTTACTATTATAGTCTTTATCAAAGTGGTCCACACCAAAAACACACATTTCCGCTGGCGCACCATGGCACCAGCGGAAACATGTTATGACTATTTTTACATGCCGATGGCGGCAGGTTTGTTCCCATCAGGCCTTGCCGTCACAGCCCAGGACATCCACCAGCTTATGTTTGACCAATTCCTTGATATTGGCACGGGCAGGCTTCAGATACTCACGGGGGTCAAACTTTTCCGGATGGTCATGGAAGAACTTCCGGATGGTACCCGTCATAGCCAGACGCAGGTCAGAGTCAATGTTGATCTTGCACACCGCCATGGAGGCGGCCTTCCGCAGCTGTTCCTCAGGGATACCCACTGCATCGGGCATCTTGCCGCCATTCTCATTGACCATCTTCACATACTCCTGGGGGACGCTGGAAGAGCCGTGGAGCACAATGGGGAAGCCAGGCAGACGCCTAGAGACATCTTCCAGAATATCAAAGCGGAGGGGAGGGGGGACCAGCTCGCCCTTCTCATTACGGGTGCACTGGTCGGCGGTAAACTTGTAAGCGCCGTGGCTGGTTCCGATGGCGATGGCCAGGGAGTCGCAGCCGGTCTTGGAGACAAACTCCTCAACCTCTTCCGGGCGAGTGTAGTGGGATTCCTCAGCAGAGACCTGCACGTCGTCCTCGATACCGGCCAGAGCGCCCAGCTCAGCCTCGACCACAACGCCGTGATCGTGGGCATATTCCACAACTTTTTTTGTAATCTCAATATTTTCAGCAAAGGGCTTGGAAGAGGCGTCGATCATCACGGAGGTAAAACCGCCGTCAATGCAGCTCTTGCACAGCTCAAAGGTATCGCCGTGGTCCAGATGGAGGCAGATGGGCAGACCCGTCTCAATGATGGCGGCCTCCACCAACTTGATCAGATAGGTGTGATTGGCATAGGCGCGCGCACCCTTGGAAACCTGAAGAATCAGGGGAGAGTTGACCTCTTTGGCAGCCTCGGTGATGCCCTGTACGATCTCCATGTTGTTGACGTTGAAGGCACCAATGGCATAGCCGCCGTTATAAGCCTTCTGAAACATCTCGGTAGTAGTGACCAGTGGCATGTTATTCAACTCCTTACAAAAATAAAGTGCAAAGGAAGATTTTCATACGTTATGATTTTAACATTCACAAAGAAAAAAAGCAATAGCTCTAGCAGTTTTTTCCGTACATCCGTGAAAAAAGTAGTGTAAATTCTACCAGCTGCATACACTGGCAGGGAGGAGTTGATATCAATGGTCCAATTGATCCCCTATAACCGCCGTGCCGCAGTGGACTACGCCCACAAGTGGGCATTCAGCCGAAACCCGGCCTACTACGATTTCAGCCCATTGGGAGGGGACTGTACCAATTTTGCCTCACAATGCCTATATGCCGGGGTGGGCGTGATGAATTTTACACCGGAATTCGGGTGGTACTATATCGACGCAGAGCAGCGCTCACCGGCCTGGACCGGAGTTCCGTTCTTCTGGGATTTTATGACCCGCCAGGAGCGGACAGTTGGCCCTTTTGGCATCAGCGTACCGCTCAGCTTATTGCGCCCGGGTGATTTTATCCAACTCCGATTTGAAACCAGCGGCGAGGTTTTCGCCCACACCCCTGTGGTGGTATCAGTAGGATTTCCGCCCAGGCCGGACAATATCCTGGTGGCGGCTCATTCCAACGATGCTGACAACCGCCCTCTGGACAGCTATGAAAAGGTAGTGGAGATGCGTTATCTCCACATTCTGGGTGCGTTTGCGCCAGCGCCGGAGAGTGAAGAGGAACCCCAGGAGGGGCAGCTCCCAGCCCAGCCAGAAGCCCAGACTGCCCCAGTTTCGCCATCTGGCGCGCCTGGAGAGGGGGAATTGACTTCTATTCCTTAGAAGATTCTGAAGAAGATTTTGAGTTTGACTGCTTGGGACGGCCACGGGACTTCCGACTGACGCGTCCCAAAGGGTTTGCCTGCGCCGCGGTGCGCAGGGAATCGCTGTCCACATGGGTATAGATTTGGGTCGTATTTAAATGCTCATGGCCCAATACTTCCTGCAAAGTGCGGACATCCACACCGTTTTGCAACATTAAAGTAGCTGCCGTATGGCGAAGTTTATGGGCGGAGTATTTTCTGCTGTCCAGGCCGGCAGCAGTCAGGCGATGCTTGATCATATAGTGGACTGCAGATTTGGTGATCCGGCTACGCTTTCGGGTGATGAACAGCGCGTTGGAATCTGTGGCTCCGGAATGGGCGCGGACGGCCAGCCAATCTTCAATGGCGCTTTGACAGGCCGCATTGAGAAAAACGATCCGCTCCTTATTGCCCTTTCCAAGCACCCGCAGGCGGTCGCCCTGGAGGTCGGACAGATTTAGGCCCACCAGCTCGGAAATTCGGATTCCGCAGTTCAAAAATAGGGTAATGATACAGAAATCCCGCTCCGCGTTATCCCCATCAATGCTGTCCAGCAGCTGAATGCTCTCATCCAGCGTCAAGAAGCGTGGCAAGGTCTGGCGCTGCCTGGGAGAATCCAATTCTTGGACAGGATTTTCTTCCAGCAGTTTTGCCTTGCTGACCAGATATTTGTAGAAGGAGCGGATGGTGGCCACCTTGCGTGCGCGGGTAGATGCCAGCAGACCGTAACCGGTATGAGGGCTTTGAGGGCTTTTGGCCCGGTCACGACTCAAAAAACTGAGATAAGAATAGATGTCGGCCAACCCCACAGACCGGATCAACTCCAGGTCTACGTCGTCAATGGAAATCTCATCAAAGGCAGCACCGCGCGGGACCAAACCTTTTTCTAATTTGATGTACCGGAAAAAGGTCCGGAGATCCAAAAAATATTCATCTACTGTTTTTTTGGAATGGCCCTGGATGGTCTCGTGATAGGCCAGGAAGTCACGTAAAATCGCCGGGGCCTGTGTACGGTAGTCCATATGATTTGAAATCGTTGAAACACTGATTCGGGGTAGCGGCCCAGTCCCCAATGGGGCTATTCCCCAATCAGCCCCCTCCAACTAAACAAAATTTTTATTTTGTTTAGTTGGAGGGGTTCGTCGATTCATCCTCCCTTCTGGTAACACCAGATTTTAAATCGAATATTATAGTTCCCTTCCGCTCAAACTAGCGTCAATGAGAAGGGAGAAAACATGTATGAGTTTGATTCCGTGTACCCAGGACTGCAAGTTCCAGCAGGATGGATTATGCATGCTGGAACAGACATCGAACACCGGCGGACAAGCTAGCCCCAACGATCTGTGCCTGAATTTTACCCCACGTTCAAACCAATATGGCAACCGCCTCACGGATGTTGCCGATGCGAATCAAGCTTAGGCCTTCCGGCGCGAATAACCTGCCGCTGCCGCGGGCTGGAACCAGGCATTTGGTAAATCCAAGCCGCCGAACCTCAGACAAGCGCTGACTGAGCGCATGAACCGCACGCAGCTCCCCGGTGAGCCCTACCTCCCCTATCGCAGCCAAATCGTAGGGCACCGGTTTGTCCCGAAAACTGGATGCCAGAGCTACGATCAGCGCCAGATCGGCGGCGGGTTCATTCACAGTAAGCCCACCGATCACATTGACATAAAAATCACAATTTGACAGGGTTAACCCGCCCCGCTTCTCCAGTACAGCGTTCAACATCATCGCGCGATTATAATCAAAGCCGTTGCTGGAACGGCGGGAATTTCCATAGGCCGACGGGGTGACCAAGGCCTGCAGCTCAGCCAGGACCGGGCGCACCCCTTCCATAACGCAGGTCACACAGGAGCCAGGCGAGTCCTTGGGCCGGCCGGACAGCAGCGCCTCAGAAGGGTTGGGGACCTCGGAAAGGCCCTTGTCCCCCATCTCAAATACCCCGATCTCGTTGGTTGCGCCGAAGCGGTTCTTTGCCGCCCGAAGGATCCGGTAGGAGCTATGCTCATCCCCTTCAAAATGCAGCACACAGTCCACGATGTGCTCCAACACTTTTGGGCCTGCAAGAGAACCTTCCTTATTGATATGACCCACGACGAACACCGTGACCCCCATTCCCTTCGCCAACTGCATCAGGGACATGGTGCATTCTTTTACCTGGGCTACACTGCCGGGCGACGACGTGGATGCAGTATTATAAATGGTCTGAATGGAATCGACGATCAAAATATCGGGGTGCTGCTCTTCCACCGCTGTGATAATGTCCTCTAAACTTGTCTCGGAATAGAGGTAGAGATCAGGCCCTGTAATCCCCAATCTCTGGGCCCGCAGTTTGATCTGCCGCTCCGACTCTTCTCCGGACACATAAAGGACCTTGGCAAACCGGCAGAGGTTGTCACAGATCTGCAGCATCAGTGTGGATTTCCCAATACCGGGAGCGCCCCCCACCAGCACCAGAGAACCCTTCACCGCGCCGCCGCCCAATACCCGATCCAGCTCATCCATCCCTGTATGGAACCGCAGTTCATCCGCCGCCTCGACTTCCGGCAGTGGCCTTGGGCGGCGCAAGGGCTCAGATGAATAAGCTGAAGCCCCCCTTTTTCGGTTCTCCGCCGCCGCAGGCCGTTCTATGACGGTATTCCACGCCCCGCATGCAGGGCATCTTCCAAGCCATTTCGGAGTTTCGTTGCCGCATTCCGTGCAGTAAAACATGGTCTTAAATTTTGCCACATCAGGTCCCTCCTGAGTAGTTTAGCAGCCGCAGTTCAAGCAGATAAGCCCCGGCCAATGCCACGGAAATTTTTCTCTGATAGGCGTCTGTCATGAGCAAGGACGCCTCTTCTCCGTTGCTCAAAAAGCCGCACTCCACCAAAATGGCCGGGCAGACAACATGTTCAAAGAGATAGACAGAGCTTGTAAGGAGCATGGCCTCCCGCTGATTGCTGTCATCCAGCACCTGGCGCAGGGATTGCTGCGTGGCATCCCCCCATTGCCGGCTCACATCTCCCTGGGCAAAGAACACTTGAGCGCCAGAGTATCTAGAGTCTGTAAAGTAATTTTGATGTATACTGATCAGCATGGCGTCCGGGATCTCGTTGACGATGGAGACACGCTGTTTCAGGTCTGAAACCTTTTTTTCTCGGAGCGTCTGGTAGCCATCCTCGTGCAGTGAAATATCCCCTGTGCGGGTCAGAACAGTTGGCACGCCGAGAAAGGCCATAAGCGCTTCCAGCTTTAGCACGATGGCCAGATTGATGTCGCTTTCCTTGTTTCCACTGGCAGAAACGGCACCGCCGTCCTCCCCTCCATGCCCGGCGTCTAAGATCAGAGTAGGTGTGCTGCGCCCTTCCCGCCGGAAGCTGGAGACAGGCACAATCCGGCCAGCTTCTGCCAAAGTGATCCCCAGCACAAGGCAAATGCAGAGAATCATCCGAATAATCTCCCGTTTCAATGCACGTCCCCTCCTCTGCTTCACTCTATGAGAGAAAGGAAATATTCATGCCCTTTCTTTCCCTTTAGAGATAGGAGAAAACCTCATGATGGCACTGGGAAACACTCACTGTAAGCTGCGGAAAGCGCTGGGCAAGCCAGTCTTGCAAAACGGGGCATACCACATTCTCTGTCGGGAAGTGGCCTGCGTCGATGAGGTTAATCCCCAATGCCTTTGCGTCCAGAAATCCATCATATTTGATGTCCGAGGTCACAAAGGTATCGCATCCCATGGCAATGGCGTCTGCCAACATACTACCGCAGGCGCCCCCGCCCACCGCAACTTTGTGCACAGGTTTTCCTCCGTCTACAAGACGGACTCCGTGAGCGCCAAGCAGCTGCTTTACCGCCTGGGCAAAATCATAGAGATTCTGCCTTGGCACCAGCCCTGTCCGCCCGATTCCATAGGGCCTTCCCCGCTCATCCGTTCCATCCTGATGAAGCTGCCCAATCTCGCTCAGCCCAAGTTTCAGCGCCAGCGCGTCGTTGACTCCGCCCGCTACCGCGTCCAGATTGGTGTGAGCACAGATGGCGGAAATATAGTTTTCAATCAAATCAAGCAGGTTTCGCCCGGTAACCGTCTGGTCGGTAACAGATTTGGCGCCCCCCCAAATTACTGGATGATGGGCGACAATCAGCTGGGCGGCTCGCTCTTTTGCCTCCTGGATGACCGGCTGGGTGATATCGAGAGAGACCAAAATGCGGTTTACCTGCCGGTCACTGCGGCCTACCAGAAAGCCGGCGTTGTCAAAATCCATCTGCAAGGCAAACGGGGCTTTCTCCTGCAAAAAATCATATACATCCTGTACGGTAACCGCCATAGCTCATAACTCCTTTTGCATCTCTTGAATTCCCCGTAGAACCTCTGTGAGCATCTGAATTTGCCCCTCATCCCGCTGCCTGGAGGCAAGATGTCCGGATAGGGCGCGCATAACCTTTCCCGCTATCTTTTCCAGATAAGGCCCACGCAACGGATCCTCTCTTTGCTGTTTTCCCACCCACAGTTCCACTGGGGTGAACGGCGCCATATTCCCACCTGTCACAGCCCAGATGCTATACAGTCGGTCCCCCTCTCGAGCAATCCGCTCCTCTTCGATCTGATAGCCATGGGATTGCAGCCACTCCCGGAGGCTGGGCCATGCCGTCATGGGCTGGAGAACCAGCTGTTTTCCTTTGGTCCAGGGCGCGGCGTCCAGGATGGCGGCGATGGTGTCTCCGCCCATTCCAGCGATGACAATGGCATCCACCTCATCATCACAAACAGCCGTCAGCCCGTCGCACAGCCGGAAGGAGATCCGCTCCTCCACCTGGTACTGCCGCGCGGTCTCTCTGGCCCGGGCGAGGGGGCCTTCCCGCAGGTCCGCTGCAATGGCCTGCTGGATTTTTCCATGGAGGATCAGCCAAACCGGAAGATAGGCGTGATCCGTCCCCACATCGGCAAGACGCGCTCCGTAAGGCACCAGATCCGCCAATGCCCGTAGCCTTGCTGTCAGCTCCATGATTCCCTCCAACCATTTCATCTCTGATAAAGGAAAAGAGCGGATATACCGCTCTTTCCCTTCTTTTCCAAATTAACCGATGCTGGCGTTCAGCTTCTCAATCAACGCATCCACATCTACACCGTGTACCATACAGGCCTGCTCGACCGTCTCCCCCCGGGAGGAGGGACAGCCCAGGCAGTGCATGCCGATGGACAGAAAGATGGGAGCTGTATCAGGCGCGATGTCAAGAATATCGCCGATTACGGTATCTTTTGTAATCTGAGCCATTGGAATCAACCTCCTTGCTATATGAGATTACGCCTCCAGTATACCCAAAACTGTCGCTTTTTGCAAGGGGGCCTTAAAAATTCCCCTTACTTTTCCACTCCGGAAAGAAATTGCTCCAAACGGTCCAGGCCTTTGTGAATATTCTCCATGGAAGTGGCATAGGACCAACGCACAAAATTAGGCGCGCCAAAGCCGCTGCATGGGACAGTGGCTACCAAGCCATGCTTCAGGAACGCGGAGCAAAAATCATCGCTGGTGCAGATGATTTCCCCACAGATCGTTTTGCCCAGCAGCTTTTCAATGTTCATCATCACATAGAAAGCGCCCTCCGGCTTGATGCAGCTGACCCCTTCGATCTGATTCATACGGGTTACAATATAATTTCTGCGCTCCTCAAACGCTTGGCGCATCGTCTCCACCTCGTCTTGAGGTCCATTCAAAGCAGCCACGGAAGCGGCCTGAGAAATGGCACAGGGAGACCCGGTGGAGTGGCTGAGATAGTTGCTCATCACTTTTGCCACAGCCTCATCCGCCAAGGCGTAACCGATTCGCCAGCCGGTCATGGCATATGCCTTGGAAACGCCGTTGATCAGAATGGTGTGCTTCCTGATCTCCTCGCCCAAACTGGCCACAGAGGTGAACTTCATTCCATCGTACAACAGACTGTAATAGATCTCATCGGAAATGATGTACACGTCATGTTCTATGCAAACCTGGGCAAGGGCCAGCAATTCTTCCCTGCTATATACCATACCCGTTGGATTGGAAGGATTGTTGAGGATCAAAGCCTTGGTCTTCGGAGTAATGGACTCTTGCAGCTGCTGGGCGGTCATCTTAAAACCGGCGGATTCCTGCGCAGTGACGATCACGGGAGTACCCCCCACCATTTTGATCAGTTCCAGATAGCTGACCCAGAACGGGGCCGGCAGGATGACCTCATCTCCGGGATTGACAAGCGCCCGCAGAGCGATATAGACGCAGTGCTTCGCTCCGCTGCTAACAACCACCTGGGATGGCTTATACTCAAGCCCACAGTCCTCCTTCATTCTGGAGCAAACCGCCTGCTTCAGCTGAACGGTGCCGGAGGCGGGGGTATACCGGGTAACATTGTCTGCGATTGCCTGTACGGCGGCCGCCTTGATATGATCGGGGGTATTAAAGTCCGGTTCTCCGGCTCCAAATCCAATCACATCCACCCCATCCGCCTTCATCTGCTTGGCCAGCGCATCGATCGCCATGGTGGTGGATGCCTGAACCTGGGACGCCAAACGAGAGAGCTCTTTCAAAATAATCCCTCCAAAACAGTTTACTTTGCATATTATATGCTTTAACTTGCATAATTGCAAGCCCTTTCCTATAAAAAGCAGAATGTTTTGCAGTTTTGTTTTTTGAGGATTGCAAAAGGTGTTATATCAATCGGCAAAGAGATGTTTGGCACGCCCGCAGGTCTTTGTGGCAGCGCATCTACCGGCGGTTACCCTTTTGAGTATTCTTCCGATACAGCAGATATAGGCCATGCACCAGCAAATCGTGATCATAGGAGATCTCCCGTTTGCAGCGGCGGAAAATTTCGGGGACGTTCTCCCCAGTGGCAACTACCGTGACGGCAGGTGTGCCGGCTGCCGATTCCAGGGTCTCAATCAAGCGGTCGAAGGCACCGGAGTACCCGTAGACGATACCGGCGCGCATAGAGTCCACGGTGTTGCGTCCCAAAGGGCTGTCCACCCGCCCCATGGAGATATGGGGGAGCTGCGCCCCGTTTTGGGACAGGGCCTCCAGGGCAATCCCCATACCGGGCATAATCGCGCAGCCCTCAAAGGCTGATTGACTAAGGTAAGAAAAGGAAACCGCAGTGTGGGAAATAATCACAATCGCCGGCGTGGGATACAGGGCAACCGCCGCAACCGACGAGGCTACAATATCACTCCCAAGCTGGTTGTGTACATCCGCTCTGATATTAAGCCCTGTCTTGAGGCCTGGTCCGACGACCAGCGGGGCGTTTCCGGTCAGGCGATGGATAGCTCTGGAATAGGTTCCTGTCACCGGCGGGACTACGCTGGAGAGAATGGAGCCTTTCACGTCCTCAATATCAGCCCGGTAAAGCTGAAATACCTCCAGAATCCGTATGGCGCACTGGTCATCCGTCATTTTTCGGTCTGTTTCCAGTTCGGAAAGAAAGGAAAGCTGCCCGTTCTGGGTAAACAGCGCAAAGGTAGTTCGGGTATTCCCGATGTCGACGGCGAGGATCATGTCATTCACTCCTCTTTCACAGAATAGGTATACGGGTATTATACACAAATTTTGACTTTCTGTCATCCTGTCCGGGAAAAACCTGGGGAAAATATTTGTCCCAGAGTAAAGCAGAAAAATTCCCAGGCCCAGGGGGACAAGCCCCCAAAGCCTGGGAATTTAAAACTGCTTAAATATGATCCCGGATGACCTGACCCATCTGCCGGGTACCGATGACCTTCTCCCCTGCCTTGGCAATATCCGCCGTCCGCCAGCCTTCCGCCAAGGCCTGATCCACCGCCGCCTCAATGGCATCGGCCTCAGCAGCCAGATGGAAGGAGTAGCGGAACATCATGGCCGCAGACAGGATGGTGGCGATGGGGTTGGCCTTATCCTGGCTGGCAATGTCCGGGGCGGAGCCGTGGATGGGTTCATACAGGGCCGGGGCCGTATCCCCCATGGAGGCAGAGGGAAGCAGCCCGATAGAGCCGGTGATCATGGACGCCTCGTCTGAGAGGATGTCGCCGAACATGTTCTCCGTCACTACCACATCGAACTGCCCTGGATCCCGGACCAGCTGCATGGCACAGTTGTCCACTAGCACATCCTCGTACTGCACATCAGAATATTCCTGAGCCAGGCGGTGCATGACAGAGCGCCACAGTCGGCTGGTCTCCAGCACATTGGCCTTATCCACGCTGGACACCTTTCTCCGGCGCAGGCGGGCCATATCGAAGGCCCGGCGGCCAATGCGCTCGATCTCCATCTCGGAATAGGCCATCAGATCGGTGCACTCCACACCCCGGTCTGCTGTCTCATACCGATCCCGCTTTCCAAAATAGATGCCGCCGGTGAGTTCCCGGACCATGAGCAGATCGATCCCCTTCTCCGCCGTCTCCTTTTTCAGCGGGCAGGCGTCCGCCAGGGCGGGGCGCAGGGCGGCGGGGCGCAGATTGGCGTAAAGGCCAAGATCTTTACGGATGGCCAGCAAGGCGGTCTCTGGCCGCTGCTCAGCGGGTTTGTCACTGCCCCACTTGGGGCCGCCTACCGCCCCCAGGAGGACGGCGTCACAGCTTTTGCACAGCTGGGCCGTCCCGTCAGGATAGCTCTTCCCCACCGCGTCGGTGGCGCAGCCACCCAACAACACGTCCACATATTCAAAACTGTGGCCAAACTTCTCCCCCACCCGGTCTATGACGGAAACAGCCTGTTCCACGATTTCCGGACCGATGCCGTCGCCTCGGATCAGCGCAATCTTAAAGTTCACTTGGCTACCCCCCGCGCTTTCAGAGAGGCCAGCAGACCGCCGCTGGCAATGATGCCGTTGACAAATTCGGGGAATGGAGCGGCCTGGAACCGCTTGCCGGTGGTTTCATTGACAATTACCCCGGTCTTGAAGTCCACCGAAACCTGGTCACCGGCTGAAATGCCGTCCACTGCCTCCGGGCACTCCAAAATGGGGAAACCGATGTTAATCGCGTTGCGGTAGAAGATCCGGGCAAAGCTCTTGGCAATGACGCATTTGACACCACAGGCCTTTAGGGCCAGAGGCGCGTGTTCCCGGGAGGAACCGCAGCCGAAGTTGCTGCCGCCCACTACGATGTCTCCTGGTTCCACCGTGGAGGCAAAGGCGGCGTCAATGTCCTCCATGCAGTGGGAAGCCAGGGATTTTTCGTCAGGTGCATTCAGATAGCGGGCTGGAATAATGACGTCGGTATCCACATTATCGCCATATTTATAAACTTTCATTGCGTTATACCTCCCTCAAACAGTAGCCGGATCGGTCACCACACCGGTGACTGCGGAAGCCGCGGCCACGGCGGGACTGGCCAGGATGATCATGGAACTGGTAGGCCCCATACGCCCAACAAAATTCCGGTTGGTGGTGGAGATGGCCCACTCATTGTCGCTGAGTACGCCCATATGGCCGCCCAGGCAGGGGCCGCAGGTGGGGGTGGAGACCGCTGCCCCGGCCTGGATAAAGTCAGCGATCAGCCCCTCTGCCATGGCGTCCAGATAGATCTGCTGGGTGGCGGGGATGACAATGCAGCGGACCCCGTCCGCCACCTTTTTGCCCCGGAGAATGGCGGCCGCCTCCCGCAGATCCTTCAACCGGCCATTGGTACACGAGCCGATGACCACCTGCTGGATGGGCTTGCCTGCCACCTCATCCACCGGCTTGGTGTTGGAAGGCAGGTGGGGCAGCGCCACAGTGGGACGCAGCTGAGACAGGTTGATCTCGATCTGACGGGCATAGACTGCATCAGGATCGGCCTTGAACACCGTGTACTCCCGATTGACCCGCCCCTTCAGATAGGCAATGGTTTTCTCATCCACCGGGAAAATTCCGTTCTTCGCCCCGGCTTCAATAGCCATATTGCAGATGGTGAACCGGTCGTCCATCTCCAGGCTGGCCACCCCTTCCCCGCAGAACTCCAGGGACTGGTACAAGGCGCCGTCCACCCCGATCCTGCCAATCAGATGGAGAATTACATCCTTGCCGCTGACATAGGGGCCAAGCTGGCCGGTCAGTTTGACCTGGATGGCGCTGGGCACCCTGAACCAGGCCAGGCCTGTGGCCATTCCCGCCGCCATGTCAGTGGAGCCTACGCCGGTGGAAAAGGCCCCCAGAGCGCCATAGGTACAGGTGTGGGAGTCCGCGCCGATGATCACCTCGCCGGGTGCAACCAGTCCCTTTTCCGGAAGCAAGGCATGCTCTACGCCCATTTGGCCCACGTCATAGAAATGGGTGATCTGATGCTCCTTGGCAAACTCCCGGCAAATGGCGCACAGCTGGGCGGACTTGATGTCCTTACAGGGGGTGGAATGATCCAGCACAATGGCAATCTTATCCCGGTCAAAGACCTGATTCAGTCCGGCCTTTTGAAACTCCTTAATGGCCACCGGCGTGGTGATATCATTGCCCAGTACCAGGTCCAGCTTCCCCTCGATCAGCTGTCCCGCCTCTACCCGGTCCAGCCCTGCAGACTTGGCCAGGATCTTCTGCGTCATGGTCATGCCCATGGAATCTCCCTCTTTCCTGCTGTTTTGATGAATTCAGTATGGCAGAAGTGTTGCAAAAAGAATGTAAACTATGATACAATTTAAAAAATGGATTGGAGGTGTTTGCCGTGCCCATTTGGGACCTGTTGGGTGAGGGCCGCCGCCCCAGGCGCTATGGGCTGGGGCAAATGATCTACTTGCAAGGGGAGATGCCCGACTGTTTCTACTATCTGCGGCAGGGGGAGGCACGTAGTTTTATCAGTCTGGATTCCGGGGAGGAACGGGTGCTGACCATCCACCGCTCCGGGGATCTCATGGGAGAGGCCTCTTTTTTTGACAACTGCCCCAGGGTTTCCTCCGCTATGGCCACAGAGGAATGCTTGGTCTTTTCCATAGACCAGCGGCAGTTGGATGAAATTTTTCTCCGGCATCCAGAGCTGGCCCTGCCTATGCTCCAGTACTTGGCCCGGACAGTGCGCATCCTCTCCCACCATGTGGGCAGTGCCTCCCTGCCCGCCCAACAGCGGATTGCCCGATATCTGCTGGATCAGCCCACGGACGAACAGGGCTGGCTGCATTGCACCCACGAGGAGATCGGCCAGGCAGTGGGCGCCAGCCGGGTAACGGTGAGCCGGGTGTTGGGGCAGTTGGATCGGGAGGGCGCGCTCCAGACTGGCTATGGCTCTTTGATTCTATGTAACCCGGACCGGCTGCGCAGAATGGCGGAACCTATGCTGCCAGACTGATCTGAATCTTGTAAGAGAAGCAGGGAGCGGTTTTCCGCCCCCTGCTTCTCTTACAAAAAATGAAGATTTGTTTGGCAGGCGTAGGCCATGAACCCATCAGAGTTTATCGGCCAGCCTTAGAAGCTCAGAGAATGATGCAGATCAGTCCACCGGATCCCTCGTTGATGATCCGCTCCAGGGTCTCACGCAGCTTCTCCCGGGCGTCCTCCGGCATCCGCTTGAGCTTGCTCTGAAGGTCCTCCCCCACCAGTTCATGGAAAGACCGGCCAAAGATATTGGAGTCCCAGATCTTTCCGGTGTCCCCCTCAAACTGCCGAAGCAGATAGTCCACCATCTCCTCCGACTGCTTCTCGGTGCCCATGATGGGGGAGAGCTCGGTTTTGATGTCCGCTCTCATCATATGGATGGATGGCGCAGAGGCCCGCAGGCGCACGCCGTACCGCCCCCCCTGCTTGACGATTTCAGGCTCCTCTAAAACCATCTCCTGGGCGTCCGGCATAACAATGCCATAGCCGGTGCGCTCCACCTGATCCAGCGCGCCCTCCACCTTTTCGTAGTTCTTCTTCATGGCGGCCAGCTGGGTCAACTGGTCGATCAGGTCGCCGTCATCCGCAATGCTCAAGCCGCATCGCTCGGAAACTGTGGTGTAGAACAAGCTGCGCGGCAGTTCTAAGGTGGCCGTGACCACGCCGCTGCCCATATCCATTCGGTTGAGTACGGCGGAGTTCACCTCATCCCGGGCGCCCATGGCGGATACCGCCTGCTCCGCGTCCCGCAGCCGCTGCAGGCCCGCCGTCTCCTCCCGGATCATGGTGTATAGGCTGCTCTTGATGGGATGGTCAATGGGCAGCACGTCTACCCAGGCAGGTAGGAACAGGTCCATCTGCTTCATGGGAAACTCGTGGAGCACGCCCCGGATGATCTCGCTGACCCCGCTCTCGTCCAAAGTCAGGCAGTTGACCGCCAAGCAGGTGACATTGTACCGTTCCGCAATATCCGCCTGAATGGTCTGAGCCCGGTCGCTATAAGGCTGGGCGGAATTGAGCAGTACCACAAAAGGCTTTCCTAGTTCCTTCAGCTCGGTGATGACCCTCTCCTCCGCCTCCAGGTAGTCCTCCCGGGGGATATCGGTGATTGTCCCGTCGGTTGTGACCACAATACCGATGGTGGAGTGGTCGGTGATCACCTTTTTGGTGCCGTATTCCGCTGCCTGAGTCATGGGGATCTCATGGTCGAACCAGGGCGTGGTCACCATGCGGGGCAGGTCGCCGTCAAACTGTCCCATGGCGCTGGGCACCATATAGCCCACACAGTCGATGAGCCGGACGGAGAAGGTGCTGCCGTCTTCCATGGCCATGACTACGGCGTCTTCCGGAACGAATTTCGGCTCCGCCGTCATCACTACCCGGCCTGACCCGCTCTGGGGCAGCTCATCCCTGGCCCGGTCCCTCACATAGGTATTTTCGATCTTGGGTAGCACCAGCGTCTCCATAAACCGCTTGATAAAGGTGGACTTTCCAGTGCGGACCGGTCCCACCACGCCAATATAGATATCGCCCTGGGTGCGCTGCGCAATATCTTCATACAGCTTATGATTTTCCAAAGCAGATTCCTCCTCACCCCGTGTTATTCCATGTGTATGGGGATAAGCTCTGGAATATGACAAGCTGAATCAAACAAGATCAATGAGAAATGTGGGGATGGCGGCGCAGTTTCGCCACCACCCCCGCTGTTTTGCTCTGGCCTCAGTTCCGCCTGGTGGGGATCAGAAGCAGGGTCCCACTGTCCGGATTCTCATCTGCCAGCTCGTTCACCGTACGGATGTCCCGAATGGTGGCCCCACAGGACTTGGCCACATCCCACAGAGTCTCCCCCTCCCCGATCATACGGATGACGAGAGAGGGCTTCGGCATCTCGCTGGCCGGGGCCGCGCCCTGTTTCAGCCCAAGCACGCAAGGCACCCGCTCCTCCCGGGTGGTTACCCAGGAAAACAACACCTCGCAGCGCACTTCCAGGCCGCCGGTTACCGGTACCGCAGTGATCTCTCCCGTGGGAACGCACCGGCAGCGGCAGTTTGCCCCCTTTGGGACCGAAAGCTCACAGTTGGCCGGAATGGTATAGCCCACCCCGCACAGGGCTCCGTCCTCACTGAGATAGAGGATCTCTACACGGATCTGCGCGGCACAGCGCAGCGTTTCCTCTTCCTGATTGCACTCTAGGGATTCCACTGCGGCAAAGCAGTCCAGCACCTGGTTGGCTGGGATCCCGGATTCGCAGAACTGCCGGGCAGTCTCGCGCCGTTCCTCCCGGCCCGCTGCCACGCAAAGCGTGCAGGGGGCGCGCTCGACCTCTAAGGAAGCGTTGGTACAGTAGGCGTCGCTCATCAGGGTGAGCGACCGACGGACCCACAGCACCGTCTGAGCCAGCGCCTCAATGCTCACCGCCAGTTCACCGTCCTGAAGCGTACACTGCATGCCGGATACCGAGACATGCAAGTCGATCTCGCAGTCCTCCATGGGCTGCTCCAGGTCGAAAATCTGGGAGAACGGAAGCTCAAACCCGGCGCTGAGCAGGTCCTTCCCATTCCGGTAGAGGGCGGAAAGGTGGAATTCTCCCTTGCAAATCAATTTTTTCCCAATCGCCTTAGCCTCCGCCGCTCCAAGCTGTATCCGGCAGTACAGCAGCTCCTCCATGAACGGTCTGGAGGCAGGGGGCCGCAGGACGTCGGAAAACAGGAATGATTTTTCTATCACTTCGGCTGCACTCCAGTCCACACACTGCACGAAGCGTTTCTCCAGATGATCCTCCTGCCCGCCTGAGGCGTCGCAGGTCACCTCCCGCAGCTCTCGTTCATAGGCCTGTACTTGGAAAGACAGTGCCGCCCGAATCAGCAATTTTCTTGGATTCATTGCCCTGGCGTCCGCAAAGATCACATAGGCGGAAGCCTGCACTTGACAGCCATCATTCAAATGGGGATCATCCTTCGTGCATTGGAAGGGAAGGTCTGCCTCCATGGTCCTGGGCAGCTCCTCCCCTTCCGGGATGTACAAAACGTTGACCGTTACCGCTCCGCTTAAACGCAGAGTGCCCGCCCCCGCTTCTCTCCCCTTTAGGACCACCCGGCCTGCCGCAGAGACAATCCGGGCAACGTCGGGCAACGCGTCGGGCACAATACATTCCAGGGTCTCTTCCTGCGTCAGCGCGGAATCAAAGACCAGCCGATACCCTTCCAGAGTCTGGCGCTGCAGTTCCATTTCCATAGGTGTCCTCTCCTTGCTCGTATTCTGCTGCACATGGGAGCGCGGATGCGCAGCCACCCCGCTCCCGTGGACATGATGCTAAGACACCTATATGAAATATTGGCCGGAAGTATGCCGGAGGCCTTCAATCCATGTGCAGAATCTTACGCAGCAGACCGCACAAGGCCTTGGGAAACTTGACAACCATAACGCGCATGAAAACAGCCTCCTTCCTCATCAACCGGATTCTGTTCCAGTCTATGAGGAAGGATGCCTGTCAGGTTCCACTCTTTTTACCGTTTTCCATGCTTTTCCCAACTTTTGTGGGCCGCGGCCTGTTCGTACAAGCGGACATAGCTCTGATAGCGGCTGGGAGCAATTTGTCCATCCTGAACCGCCCTTCGCACCGCGCAGCCCTTCTCCTTATAATGGGCGCAGCCGGCAAACCGGCATTCATCCCCATACGGGGCAAATTCCCGGAAGACCTTGCCCAGCTCCTCTTTGGGCACCTGATCCATCTCTTCCGCGTCCAGAGCGGAAAAGCCGGGAGTATCCGCCACCAGGCCACCCCGTACCGGGAAGAGTTCCACATGGCGGGTGGTATGCCGGCCGCGACCCAGCTTTTCACTGACCTCCCCCACACGCAGGGAGAAACCAGGATGCAGGGCGTTCAGAATGCTGGACTTTCCTACACCGGAATTTCCAGTAAAGGCAGAAACCTTGCCATCCAGCAGGGCAGCGAGAGACTCCATACCCTCCCCGGTCTCAGCGCTGACCTGAAGGGGTTGGAATCCCGCTTTTTTATAGACCCCAGCCATCTCATCCATCCGGCACAGATCGCATTTGTTGAAGCACACGATGGGCGTGCAGTTCTTCCACTCGGCCATAGCGGTCATCCGGTCAATGAGGTAGGGATCGGTCACCGGAATGGTACCCGAGGCCACGATGATCATCTGCTGGATGTTGGCCACCATAGGTCTTTGGAAGTGGTTGATGCGGGGAAGGACAGCGTCAACCCGCCCGGTTCCATCTCCCTGGCAGGTGATCTCTACCCGGTCTCCCACCAGAGGGGTGATGTGCTCGTGGCGCAGCTTGCCGCGCCCCCGGCAGGGAATCACATCCTCCGCCGTCTGCACATAGTAAAACCCGCTCAGGGCCTTCACAATGATCCCCGTCATGCAGTAAAGGTAAGTGGGTAGCTGCGCATGAGTTGATCGTCCACATAGATACTGACCATCTCCGTGCCAGTACCGGTTACGGACCGGGTAACACTGCCCACCTCAGCGCTCACCGCATTGTTAAACACGATTCTGCCCCCCACTTCGATACGAACCGTAACCGTTCCCTCATACGGGCTGAGGTCCACCGTCACCGTTGCCGTCCCCGCAGGGGCGTTTACATCATCTGTGGGCACTACAACGGGGTCGCTCGCCTCCGGCGTGGGTTCCACCGAGGGTTCCGGCTCTGGGCCCAGACTCACCTGAAAGTTGATGACAGTCCCGGCATCCACCTGCTCCCCAGGGGAGATGCTCTGCCAAATGACCACGCCCTCGGGATACTCGTCATTATGGAACTTATTAACCGATCCGATGGTCAGGCCTAGGCTGGTCATCTGATCCAGAACCTGGTCAATATTCAGGCCCACAAATCTAGTCACGGTCACCGGGGGTTCCTCCTCAGGTCCGCGGCTGACTACGATAATGACACTGTCCCCTTCCTCCAGCCGGGTGCCTGGCTCCGGGGTGCACTCCATGACGTACCCCTCGGAAATAGTGGAGGAATACTCCCATTCCTGGTTGACCTTCAGGTTCATATCCCGAAGTTCCGCAATGACGGCCGTGGCCTCTCGCCCCACAATGTTATCCGGCATATAGATGCCTTCCTCGCCCCCGCTGATGGTGACGGTGATGGTCCGATTGTCCCCGCGCACGACCTCATCGGCTGAGGGAGTTTGCTCACAGATCTGCCCCTCTTCGTACTCCTCACTGTATACGGTCGCTCCCACCTCAACCGTGAAGTCGCCCTGGATGGATGGGTTCGCTTCCAGCTCTTCTAAGGTATAGCCCAGCAAGGAGGGGACCGTATACTCTTCTAGATTTTCCGCCGGGCTCTGGGAGAATAGGGTCACTACGAAGAAAATGATGCCACCTACAAAGAGCAAGATGGCCAGTACAGCAATCACAATTGGCGGAACCCCACGCCGGCGCGGAGACAGTTGTTCCTCTTCTTCCTCCTCAAAATCCCTGGGGCGGGATCTCCGACGGCCGTCCTGATCCCTGTCCCGCTGCCGGGACTCCTGCCGTGGCTTTCTGAATTCCGGATCCCGGGCCGCGGCTTTTTCTGCGGCAGATAGATCGGAGAGGGAAACTACCACGGTGGGCTCCTCCACTTCGTCCGCATCGGAAACGTTATGGGCGGGAGCGGAGGCATCGGGATTTTTCCGAAACTCTTTCAGATCGGCCAGCATGACCTCTGCGGAAGGATACCGCTGATCCGGATTCGGGGCCATAGCCTTTAAAATGATCGCTTCCAGCTTAGGCGGAATGTCCGGATTCAGCTCCCGGGGCGGGATGGGAATGGAGTTGATGTGCTGGATGGCCACAAACACCGGGTTCTCTCCCTCAAAGGGAAAGCGTCCGGTAAGCATCTCGTACAGCACTACCCCCGCGGAGTAGATGTCAGAACGGCCGTCTACCTGGCTTCCCTTGGCCTGCTCCGGGGAGATATAGTGTACAGAGCCCAGTGCTTCTTGGGTTAAGGTTGCCTGCGCCGCGCTGGCCAGACGGGCAATGCCGAAGTCCGCCACCTTGACGCTGCCGTCCCGGAGCACCAGGATATTCTGAGGCTTAATGTCCCGGTGAACGATTCCCCGGCTGTGGGCATGAGCCAGCGCCCTTAAAATCTGCGTTATAAAGTGGATGGCCTCCCGCCAGTTCAGCGGCGTTCCTCGCTTCTGCATATACTGCTTCAGGGTCATACCGTCAATCAGTTCCATGACGATATAATCCAAGCCATCAGAGTGGCTGACATCATAGACCGAGACAATATTGATATGGGAGAGCATTGCGACGGCCTGGGACTCATCGTGGAAACGACGGCGAAAATCCGCGTCGTTAGCCAGTTCCGGCTTCAGAATCTTGACCGCCACAAGGCGGTTGAGCCGGTGATCCCGGCTCTTATAGACCACAGCCATACCCCCGATGCCGATACACTCCAAAATTTCGTACCGATTGTCGAGCATTTTACCTATGTATTGATCCATGGTAAATGTCCTCCTCGTTCACAGCTGTGCCATCACAATGGTCACGTTATCCGGAGCTCCCGCTTCCAGTGTACGGGCCATAAGCTGCCGGCAGCATTCTTCCAAACCGCCGTGGCGGCAGATCTCCAAAAGCTGTTGGTCTGAAAGCACGTTGCTCAATCCGTCTGAGCACAGCAGCAAGCGGTCCCCCGGCTGGGCAGCCACTTGAAAGGCGTCTTCGCGTACTTCCCTGTCTACCCCCAACGCCCTGGTAATCAGGTTTTTCTTGGGGTGTACCCTCGCCTGCTCCTGGGTCAGCTCTCCCCGCTCCACCAGGGCCTGAACTAGGGAATGATCCTGTGTGATCTGACGGATGACGTCCCCCCGGATGATGTACGCGCGGCTGTCCCCAATATTGACCAGGCAGAACTCCTCCGGCAGGATCAGCGCCCCCACCAAGGTAGTCCCCATTCCTTGGTATTCCGGGGTGCTTTCGGACAGCTCAAAGACCACGCGGTTTGCCTTCTGACAGGCGGCTCGCATCATCTGCGCCCGCTCCTCACTGCTGTGTGGAGGCTGCTGCCGGCAGGAGTCCTCCACCGCGGCGGCAAAGGCCTCCACCGCCACTGCGCTGGCCACATTTCCGGCCTGGGCCCCGCCCATACCGTCACAGACCACCGCCACTGCCAGCTGCTCATCCAGCTCCCGGATAGCATAGCTATCCTGGTTGTCTCTCCTCACCGCTCCGATATCTGTCAGTCCAAAAAGATTCATGGCACTTCATCCTTTCCGGGGTGGGACGTGCTTTCCTTCATCTGCTTGCGGCGCAGCTGGCCGCAGGAGGCGTCAATATCGCTGCCCAGTTTGCGCCGAACGGTGGCGGTGACTCCCTGGGATTCCAACCTTTGCTGGAACTGCCGCACCCTGTGGCTGGGCTTCAGAGGAGACTCTTCCACATGATTCAGCGGGATCAGATTAACATGTGCTGGCTGCCCCTTCAGCAATCCCGCCAGCAAATCCGCCTGCCAGTCACTGTCGTTCACGCCGTCGATCATGGCGTACTCATAAGAGATCCGCCTACCGGTGCGCGCAAAGTAGCTCCGGCAGCTCTCCATCAGACGCTCCACCCCCACAGCCCGGTTGACCGGCATCAGCCTGGATCTGGTCTCATCGTCCGGGGCATGGAGGGATACGCTTAGGGTCAATTGTAACGCACTGTCGGCCAATTTGTCAATTTTATTCACCAAACCACAGGTAGAAAGGGAAATATGCCGCATTCCGATGTTCAAACCGTCTGGATCATTTACTAATTCCAGAAAGCGCAGCACATTTTCAAAGTTGTCCAACGGCTCGCCGATCCCCATCATCACGATATTGGAGATCTGTGCGCCGCTGTCCTTTTGGGCAAAGATCACCTGGTCCAGGATCTCAGAGGGAGCCAGATCCCGCACCTTGCCGCCCAGCGTGGACGCGCAGAACACGCATCCCATATTGCACCCTACCTGGCAGGACACGCAAAGGGTATTCCCATGCCGGTACCGCATGAGTACGCTCTCAATACAGTTGCCGTCCCACAGCCGCCACAGGTATTTGATAGTGCCGTCCATTTTGGACTCCTGCTTGCGCTCAATTTCTGGCGCAGTAAGCCGGCAGGTCTGAGCCAGCTGTTGCTGCAAGTTTTTAGGGATATTGCTCATCTCTGAAAAACTGGCAGCTCCCCGATGCAGCCACAGAAAAACCTGTTTGGCCCGGAACTTGGGCTGTCCCAGTTCCTGAAAGAAGGAAGTCATCTCCTCCTGGGTCATGGATTTCAGATCGATCATCTCTATCTCACCTCTCTCGGCGCAGCTTTGCGATGAAAAAGCCGTCGGTGTCATGGATATGGGGCCAGAAGGTCACCATGCCCTCCTGCCGTCCCCAGTGTGGCAGATCAAAGGCCTCCAGGGAAAAGTCCGGGCGCTCTGCCAAAAAGCCGCGCACCACGTTCTCGTTCTCACGCTGAAGCAGCGTGCAGGTGGAGTAGACCAGCACGCCGCCCCGCTTCACATATCCGGCATTGCAGGCCAGGATCCGGCTCTGGACGGCAGGCAGTTGTTCCAAGGGCTTCGGCGCCTTATAGCGGATGTCCGGTTTTTTCCGGATGATTCCAAGCCCCGAACAGGGCACGTCCGCAATCACCGTGTCAAATCCCTCCAGCCACACCTGGCGCGTTTGAGACGCGTTCTGGAGGGTGGGCCGCAGGCTTCTCAATCCCAGGCGGTCTATCCCTGCCTCCAGCAGTTTTATCTTATGGGGGTGGATGTCACAGCAGACCACCTCCCCCTGGTCCGCCAGGTCTATGGCGGCGGCAAAGGACTTTCCTCCGGGGGCGGCGCAGCAGTCCAGCACCCGGCTGCCCGGCTCCAGCCCCGCGGCAGTCACCGCCAGCCGGGCCGCGCAGTCCTGGACGTAGAATAACCCCTGCTGGAAAGAGGGCAAGGCCTCCAGGCTGCCGGTACCCTCCAACACCAGGCATTGTGGCATCCAGGGGTGGAGCCGGGCGGTTACCCCCTCCCATTCCAAGCGCTCCCGCAGCTCCCGCGCCGAGGTCCGGCAGAGATTGACCTGAACGGTTATAGGCGCGCCCAGATTGTCCGCTTCCAGCAGGGCCTGCGCCCCCTGAAGGCCCTGCAGCCGGATAAAGGACTCCACCAGCCAACGGGGATGGCTGGTGCGGATGGACAAAGAGTCCACCCCGTCAGCTCCCTCCGGCTGGGGCAGCGGCATCTGCCGGAGCATAGCCCGCAGTATCCCATTGACCATTCCCGCCGTCCTGGGATTCCGGCTGTGAGCCCGGGCCAGCTTTACCGCCTCGTTCACCGCTGCGCTGGGAGGAATTTTATCCAAAAACAGCAACTGGTAAACTGCCACTCGGAGGATGCACAGCACCCTGCTCTCCAGCTTCTCCAAAGGCAGCCTGGAAAACTGGCTCAGATACCAGTCCAGAAGCATCTGGTTTTGAAGCACGCCAAAACACAGGCGGGTGGCCAGAGCGGCCTCCCTCCTGTCCAGCTTTTGCTCCCGGAGCGCGCGTTTCAAATAGCCGTCCGACCAGGCCCCCTGCCGCCGGCACGCGTCCAGGGTGAGGACGGCAACTTCTCTGGCTGACGCCATGGGATATCTGCCCACTGTCACAGAACCTGAATGGGATGGCCGGCCAGAAAAGCGGACGCCGCCATCCGTTTTTTCCCGTCCGGCTGCACTTCCAGCAGTTCCAGTACCTGTCCATCTCCGCAGGCCAGCTTCAAGCCCCGCTTGTCCGCCTGAACCACGCTGCCCGGAGCCTTGTCCGTTGTCTCATGAGTAAGGGCGGTCTTCCACAATTTGCAGCGCACCCCATCCAGCTGGGTCACGGCGGAGGGCCAGGGCACCAGCCCCCGCACCTGGTCGTGGATCTGCCGGGCGGTCCGGCTCCAGTCCACCGGGGAGAGCTCCTTGGAGAGCATAGGGGCATAGCAGGACAAAGCGTCATCCTGGGGCACCGCAACCGCTGTGCCCGCCTCCAAAGAGGGCAGTGTCTCCACCAGCAGTTTCGCCCCCATCCGGGCCAACTGGTCATGGAGCTGGCCGGCATCCTCATCCAGAGCGATCTCCGTCTCGGCCTGGGCCAGCATGTCCCCTGTATCCAGGCCTTCCGCCATATACATCAGGGTGACCCCGGTGCGGTCCTCCCCATTCAGGATGGCCCAGTTGATGGGGGCCGCACCCCGGTATTTGGGCAGCAGGGAGGAGTGAATGTTCACACATCCCAGTGCCGGAAGCTCCAAAACCTCCTTGGGCAGGATTTTTCCATAGGCCGCCACCACGATCAGGTCTGGCTCCAACTGGCGCAGAAGCTCCACCGCAGAGCCATCCCGGAGAGTAGAAGGTTGGTAAACTGGAATATTATATGTGTAGGCACATTCCTTTACAGGCGTTGGCATCAACTTCATACCGCGATTTTTCGGTTTGTCAGGCTGCGTAAACACCCCGACTATCTCCTGTCCGGACTCCACCAGGGCATTCAGGGCAGGCACCGCGAAGTCCGGAGTTCCGAAAAAGACGATTCTCATGCTTTCTCTTCCTCCGCCTCCATAGCTTCCAGCTCTTCCACTGTGTACAGCCGGTCTGTATGCTCCACAAAGAGATGGCCGTCCAGGTGCTCCAGCTCATGGAAAAAACAGCGGGCCACCACGGCCTCCCCTTCCATCTCAAACTCCTTCCCGTTCCGGTCCTGGGCCCGGACGGTGGCCTTATAGGGGCGGGTGACCACGCCGTACTGGCCGGGGACGGACAAGCAGCCCTCCAGTCCGGTCTGTTCCCCCTCCGCGTGGATGATGACGGGGTTGATCAGCTCCACCATCTGATTCTGGTCGTCCACAACCACTACCACCCGGCGTAGAATGCCCACCTGGGGGGCGGCAAGGCCCACGCCATTGGCCTGGGCCAAGGTCTCCTTCATATCGTCCAGCAGGACGTGCAGCCGCTGGTCAAAGTTCTCCACCGGCCGGCATACTTTATTTAGGGCGGGATCCCCTTGCGTCAGGATTTTCCGCAATGCCATGTTTCATTCCTCCTTGTATGAATTGACTGACCGCAGGGCCAGTAAAACGAACATCCTGGTTTCTGCGAGTATTAGCTACCCAATGGGGTTCAGATCGGCAAAAATAGTCAGTCCCCGGTTGGCCTTGTCCGCCTGAGCCTGGCGGATCAGATGAGCCACCAGCTGCCGGATTGCCCGGACATTCCGAGCGCTGAGAGTAAGGCGGTACCGATAGCGGTCGTTGACCTTAGCCACTGCGGCGGGAGCCGGCCCCAGCAGGCGGTAAGGCGCCTGGCTATAAGGCGGTTGCTTCAGTGCCCGCTCCAGTCCCTCCCGCAGCTTGAGGCAGGCCCGAAGTACTGCGATCTCCTCCAGGCCGGACACCCCCAGGACAAAAAGGTCGCTGAAAGGTGGGAAAAAGCGCAGCTGGCGCATCCGGATCTCGCCGTCGTAAAAGGAGTCGTAATCCTGGCGCGACGCGCACTGAATCACTTCGTTTTCCGGCGTATAGGTCTGGATTAACGCCTGGCCCGCCTTACCGCCCCGGCCAGATCGGCCGGCTACCTGGGTCAGCAGGGAAAAGGTGCGCTCTCCCGCCCGGAAATCCTCCACATAGAGGGCTTGGTCCGCTTCCAGGGCACCCACCAGGGTGACATTTTCAAAGTCCAGTCCCTTGGCCACCATCTGCGTGCCCAGGAGAATGGGGATATTTTCCCTTTGAAACTGCTCCAAGATCGCCTCATGGCTCCGGGTGGCGGAGACTGTGTCCGTATCCATGCGGAGGATCCCAACGCCGGGCAGCTTCCGGCGGAGCTCCTCCTCCGCCTTCTGAGTGCCCACGCCGATGAAGTTCAGGATACCCCCGCAGTGGGGGCACCGCTCCGGCAGCGGTTCCGAGTGTCCGCAGTAGTGGCACATCAGGCGGTGATTGGCCGAGTGATAGGTCAGGCGTACCGAGCACCGGGGACAGGTGGGCACCTGCCCGCACTCCCCGCAGCTCACCATGCGGTTGGCCCCCCGGCGGTTGAGAAAGAGGATAGCCTGTTCCCCCCGCTCCGCCGTCTCTCTCAAGGCCTGCTCCAGTTCTCCACTGACACAGCCGCCGTTGCCCCGGCGCAGCTCCTGCTTCATATCCACAATGGTTACCGCCGGCAGCCGCCGGTCGTTGTACCGGTGGGACATCTTCAGCAGATGGTAATTTCCGTTGCGGGCATGATACATGCTCTCCACAGACGGGGTGGCTGAGCCCAGCACCAGCAGGGCGTTTGCCTTATAGCAGCGGTACTTGGCCACATCTCTGGCATGATACCGGGGGGTCTGCTCTGACTTATAAGCCGGCTCCTGCTCCTCATCCAGGATAATCACCCCCAGATTGAGTAGGGGGGCAAAGACCGCCGATCGGGTGCCCACCGCCACCACCGCCTGACCGCAGCGCACCCGTTTCCACTCGTCATAGCGCTCCCCAGTAGTGAGTCCGCTGTGCAAGATGGCCACTTGACGGCCGAAGTGGGACAGGAAGATCCGCATCAGCTGAGGGGTCAGGGCAATCTCCGGCACCAGTACCAGCGCGGATTTCCCCCGGGCCAGCACAGACTGGATCAGCTGGATATAGACCTGGGTCTTTCCGCTGCCTGTGACGCCATACAGCAGAGCCGCCTCCGGCTTTCCCGTTTCACACAGAGCGGCCAGCGCTTCAAAGGCCCGCTGCTGTTCCTCATTGAGTACCGGAGGCTGCGCCCGCTCCACTTCAGGCAGCTGGGGCCGGCGGTGTACCGCCCGGCTCTCCAGGATGAGGACCCCCGCCTTTTCCAACGCCTTCAGGGTGGACATAGACGCCCCGGTAAAATAGCACAGTTCCTTGGCCGAGACCCGTCCCACCCCGCAAAGGGCCATCACTGCTTCATGCTGCAGCGGGGCACGCCTCCGTCTGATCTGGGCATAGGCCATGGCCTCTTCCGGCGGGATGGCCAGGACAGCCACCTTCTCTGTCTTATCCCCGATGCCGCGAGATGCGCTGGTCTCCCGCACAAGAACGCCGGCCTGTTCCAGAAGCTGAAGCGCCGAATTGGGATCCGAAGTCCCAAAGGCCAGCCGGATCTGCCCCAGCTCCGCCCAGCCATGGTTTGCGAGAATCAGCTCTACCAGGCGCCTGGCCCGGTTGGAACTGCCCGCCGCCTGGTAGGCGGTCTCCCGGTCCACGCCGGGGGTGATCTTCCAGCAGTCCTTCAGAGAAAACCAAAGCCCCGCTGGGAGAATCGCCCTGGCCGCGTCATACACCGTGCAGAAATACTGCTCCCGCATCCAAAGGGCCAGCTGAATATCCTCGCCGCGCAGCATGGGCTCGTCGTCCAACTGGGCCAGAACCCGCTTCAACTTTTGGGGATCGTCCTTGGCCTTGGTCACAGACAGTACAATGCCGTCACTCACCCGGTTTCCCTTCCCAAAGGGGACCGCCACCCGCATGCCAGGGCACAGAGAGTTTTCCAGTTCCACCGGGAGCAAGTAGTCATAGGGGCGGTCAATGGAATAAGGAGCGGCTGCCACGGAAATTTTCGCAATATACGGCATGACAGCTCCCCTCCTTTTCCCAGCTCAAAAAGCAAGCGGCTTCCCCGCCGCTTGCCGCTTTTTATACCTGATTTGTCTCGGCGGATTGCGATTGCTCTCCGCCCTGGGCGCTCACAGGAGTCCGGGAGTCCTCTTCTTTCTCTTCATCGGGGGCGCCGCATGTCACTTCAGCGGTCTCAAGCCGCAGCGTGCCATTGGCCACCTCCTGAATGGCCAGAGTGACCGGTTTCTCTTCCAGGTGGATACCCTCTTGCTCCGCCTGACTAGAAATCTTTCTAGCCCGGGCGGCCACCAAATTTACCAACAGATACCGGCTGGGCACATTCTTCAGCAAATCCTTCATTGCAGGGTACAGCAACATAATTTCCTCAATCCTTTCCGTTTCCTCGCTCACATTTCAGGGTATCCGCGTTCCCAACGATGCTCTGGGCGAGATGAATCCTCTTTTTCACCCTGCACCGCTCCGCTTCCAAAATAGAGAGAATTTCATGGGCCGCATCCATCACATTATCATTGACAACCAGATAATCGTAGCATACGCTTTCCCGGCACTCCTGGCGGGCCTTCTCCAAACGCAGGCTGATGGCCTCAGACGCATCGGTATTACGCTGATGCAGCCGCCGGGACAGCTCCTCCAGAGAGGGCGGGATGATGAAAATAAAAACTGCGTCTGGACATTTCTCCCGCACCTTGGCTGCGCCCTGGACCTCGATATCCAGCAGCACATCGGTCCCCTGTTCCAGTTTCTCTTGAATCATCTTCAGGGATGTACCATAGTAATTCCCCACATATTCGGCAAACTCCAACAGTTCTCCGCTGCGGATCATCCGCTGGAATTCTTCCCGAGAGACAAAATGGTAATTGACTCCGTCCGCCTCCCCCACTCGGGGCGACCGGGTGGTGTATGATACCGAAAAATAAATGTCCCGGCGGTTGCTGAGCAATTCCGCGATCACGGTGCTCTTTCCCACGCCGGAGGGCCCGGAGAGCACGATCAGCTCTCCTTTTCTCTGTTTCTTCAGCCCGCTCATAGCTCCTCGTCCCCTACTCCAGTTTCCTGTACTCTGCCTTGGTCAAACCGGCTGTTGATCTGTTCCGGTGTCAGAGAAGACCAGATCACATGACCGGTATCCATCACCAGCACCACCTTCGTTTTTCTCCCGAAGCTGGCGTCGATCAGCATACCCCGTTCCTTGGCCTCCTGGCCTAAGCGTTTGATGGGAGCGGACTCTGGGCTGACCACCGCGATGACCCGCTGGGCGGACACGGCGTTGCCAAACCCAATGTTGATCAGCCACATATCTCCGCCTCCCTACTCCAGGTTCTGGACCTGCTCCCGGATCTTTTCGATCTCCGCCTTCAGATCCACCACATGCCTGGTATTTTCAATGTCGTTGCACTTCGATCCGATGGTATTGGCCTCCCGGTTAAACTCCTGGATCAGGAAATCCAGCTTGCGGCCGACAGCTCCGCCCTGGGCCAGCAGCTCCCGCAGCTGGGCCAGGTGGCTGCGCAGGCGCACCGTCTCCTCATCCACCGCCACCTTATCGGCAAAAATAGCGGCCTCTGTCAGCAGTCTGCCCTCATCCACCTGGGTGTTTTGAAGCACTTCCCGCATTTTTGACTCCAGCCTAGCGCGGTAGTCCGCCACCGTCTGGGGAGACCTCTCCTCAATCTGTCCGGTCAGCTTTTCGATGGCGTCCGCCCGGCTAAGGATATCCTGGGCCATGCGCCCGCCCTCCCGGCAGCGCATGGCGTCAAAGTCGTCCAGGGCTGTGTCCAGCACCTCCATCAGCAGCGCTTTCAGGGCATCTTGATCCTCCGGCTGCTTCTCTACCGTCAGCACGTCCGGGAAACGGGCCAGGTCAGTGGAGAAATAATCCATGCGCACCCGCTGGCCGCCCTCCAGCTCGTACAATTGCCGCAGCGCCTCCATATACGCCTTTGCCAGCTCCTCGTTCACCGTGACAGAGAAAGCTTCTCCCCCAGTCTGTACAACGCTGATGAACACGTCAACCTTGCCTCTAGCCACCCGGGATTGCACCCGCTCCTTAATGGCGTCCTCCGCAAAAATGTAGGTGCGGGGCATCTTCACCGTGCAGTCTAGGTATCGGTTATTCACCGAGCGCAGCTCCACCGTGATTGTCGTCTGCTCCCGGGTTTGCTCTCCACGGCCGTAACCGGTCATACTCTTGACCATTTGCACGATCCTCCCCTCTTTCAGCGAACCGCCCAGTGGATCCGGGCAAGATACGCCGAGATTAGTTTGCTGAACCCGTAGTCATACAAAAGAAATACCACATTGGCCGCCACGTAGAGCAGCCATGCTGTGGAAAGAGACTGGGGCAGCGAAGCCAATACCGCAGCCTTCATGACCAGATAGATCACCGTAAAGGCGGCATTGAAAAAGGCTAGTTTGAGCGCGTACTCCAACGGCCTGCGCCGCAGCCGCTCGATCAGGGACTTGACCATCGGGTACAGCCCGAACAGCACCGCGTACATCAAAACGCAGAACTTGTCCGGAATGAAGAGAAAGGCCAAAATAGACACACAGGCCCAGCACAAAAAGCCGGCCTGAAGGCCCACTGAGATCACCGCCGCACAGGGCAGCAGCCCTGCAACCGCTACGATGCCCCAGTTCCCGGAGGGTACAATCGAGCCGATATAGACCAAAACCAGCGACAACGCGCCCAAAATGGCGGGATACGCAACCTTTCGCGCCGATCCGTTTGACCTCATCTCAGTTGCACCCTCCACACAGGCAGTTCAGACACAACATGGACGTACAGCAGTCCAGACTGTCACACTGTCCCCCGGCTATATCGGAGTGATAGCCGTAACCACCCCTCTGCATCATATTCAAGGCCTGCCGATACTCCAGATTATTGGGCTCCATCTGGCAGGCGATCTGATAGTTCTGCCGGGCCTCATCCAGCCAGCCCCGGCGGTAGGCAATGCTGCCCATCAGGAAATACCACTCGCCGTTTTTCATGCCGGATCCCTGGAGGATCCGCTCTGCGCCGTCCAGATTGCCCATATTGATATACTGTCTGGCCTGGGCAAACACCTGACTGCCGGAGGAGCTGGTATATCCGCTTTGATAAGCGCTTGAGCTTCCCCCTCCGTACTGATAACCGCTGCCGACAGAACCTCCGCCGGACCGGCTACGGATGATGGCATCATAGGCCTCGTTGACCTCTTTCATCTTCTCTTCGGCCAAATCCGCCAGCGGATTGTTCTGGTAGTTGTCCGGATGATATTTTCTTGCCAGCTCCCGGTAGGCCCGCTTGATCTCCTCCTCGCTGGCATTGGGGCTCACGCCTAGTACTTCGTACGGATCTCTCATTCGATTGCTTCTCCCTTACTTTACGCATTTCTTTCCACCGACCGTCCAGCACAGCATTCTGCACTGTTGGCAGTCCGGCATACAGCACATTTTCCACCACCGGGGTCCAATTCCCAAAATCGATGAGGTTGGCCGCGGAAGCGGCCAGCCTAGAAGAGTGGGTCATTGTGGTCTCCACATAGTCCCGCTCCTCCTTTGCCCGCCCGGCGAAGCGGGCGTCCAGAGGATTGTATCTCCCCTTCTTACGGTCTTCATCCAGGTCATCCCATGCGTCGGCCAGGTAGATCCACCGGCCAAGCTGATACAGTAGCTGCTCCATGGGCCGACGGACCCTTTCATCCGGAATCTGCCCGGCTGCTGCCGAGAGAATCCCGGCAAAGGCATCTGCAACCCTGTCCAGTTTCGGGGAACGTTCCCCTTCCATTTGCCGCAGGCGCTCCATTCCAGAGCGGACCTTCCAGTCAAAGTCCGGCCTGGTCCGGGCGGCCTGCCGGTAAGCGCGCCGGAACAGCCACTGGAGCAAACGGTAAGGAAGGCCGGAAACAGGCCCATGGTCCTGGATATCATCTGTGAGCTTATACCAGGTGAGGATGACGCTCTCATCTGCCGCTGCCTCCACACCGGCGCCGCACAGACATGCCCGGGGGGCGCGGATGGGGTGGGCGGGGCAGCGCGCTGTACACACACCGCCCTCACCCTGTCCTCCGGAGATCAAAATTGCCAGAAAGGCAAAGTCATAGTTTAGCGTAAATCTGGTCAGCAGTCCGTGGCGCCTGCCCATGGCGTGACAGAGCCCGCAATAGGCGCTTTGGTAGCTGGCCCGGTTCTCCTCACTGAGCCGGTTGAGCACCGGCCTGACGTAACCGAACATGGCCAGTCAACCCCGGCTGAGTTCCACGACTACCTCATAGCCGTTATTCATCACGCCGATCTGATCCACAGTGCCCACACTGTTCAAATATACCGTGGCTGCCACGGAATACTGGCCGGCCGCCTCATGGATGGTGGACAGATCCACAGAGACGATCACGTTTTCCTCAATCACGGATTCCACCAGTTCCGGTGTACCCCGGATCTCCACGTTGAGCACTTGGGTGAGAACCCTGGCCCTCCAGCCGCTGGGGCAGTTGATATAGTCGATATTACTGGTCTCAATGGTACGGGTCTCCAGTCCGTTGTCGATGTGGATGGTCACCGTCACCTCGGTAAACCCGCTGATATTGGTCAGCTCATCCGCAAGTGGAATGCTCAGCTTCAGCTGGTCACCGTCCCGGACTGTGGCCAGGTCAATGGCCGCGATGGTGAGCCCCCCCTCCTCCTGAATGGCAGCCACCGCCTGACTGCTGCCCGCCACCAGAATGGTGTCCTCGCTCAACTCATAGCTGGCATTGCTGGAACTGGCGCCGCCCCCTGCCACCAGGGTTACCTGCAGGGGAATTTCCGCCATGGCATAGATGGGGAAGGAGACATGGATCGTCTCGCTGTCCACCTCCACATCCAAATCCTCCAGAGGCTCGCCGTCAATGCCGATGAATTCGTAGGGATAATCCCCATTGATAGACTCCGTCAGATCCTCCCCATCCACAGTGACCCGTACATAGGCGATCTGGTTGACCAGGTCCGCCTGACCGCTCACCGTCAAGGTAGTGGGGGAGAACACAAAGTCGTCCGACGACCCAGGCAGATAGCCCTCCGCCGCAGTGCCCACAAACTGGCCCTGGATCTCAATCTGCCGGGAGGTGTACCGGGCCACGGTAAAGGTCACGTTTCCGGTCTGCCCGGAGAGAAATTGCACTTGGCTGGAGTTTACGCCCGCCGGCAGTGCCACCGTATAAGCCAGCGTATATTGGGACGCCTCCGTGATCTGGGAGACGTCCACAGTGACCTGGAGGGATTGATTGTCCAGACGGGCCAGTACCATAGGGGCCGCGCTCACCCGGACCGAAACCCTGGGCGGGTCCCCCACAATCATCAGCCCCCGCTGCTCCAGCGTCTCCTCTCCCACAAAGGTAACTGGTATGTTGGTGATAAGCTTGCTGTCCTCATTTCCGTCCAGCGAGGTGACGTAAAACCACAGGGCAATGGCAATGAGCACGGACAGGAAGATATAGAGTATTTTACTGTCGAGGATTTTCTTTCCCATTGGTCTTATCCCCCTTCCTGCCCTTGAGCAGATCGGACAGCTTGGCCGCGGCAGTAGTGTTTTTCCTCTCGTCGGTCTCCGGCATCAGCTCGCTGTGCAGCAGCTTTTCCAGTGTCTCCGGGGCCAGATTCCGCTTGAGCATGCCGTTGATGGCCACAGAAATGGAGCCTGTCTCCTCCGAGACGATGGCCACCACCGCATCGGAACTTTCGCTGATGCCGATACCCGCCCGGTGCCGCATGCCCAAGTCCCGGCTGAGGTTCACATTGCCGGACATGGGCAGCATGCACCCCGCGCCCACGATGCGGCCGTTGCGCACGATCACCGCTCCGTCGTGGAGGGGGGCTTTGTTCCAGAACAGGTTCTTGAGCAGCTCCGCGGAAATGCGGGCGTCCATGGCCACGCCGGTTTTCAGCACATCATCCAGAACCGTCTTTCGCTCAAAGACCATCAGCGCCCCCACCTTGTCCCTGGACAGGGACACATAGGCCTTCACCGTCTCCCGGATGGCAATTTCCAGCTCATCACTGTAACCTTCCACAATGAAGAGTTCCTTGATCTTGCCGCTTCCCATCCGCTCCAGGAACCGCCGGATCTCAGGCTGAAAGATGATGACCAGCGTGATCAGTCCAAGCTCCACCGCATTGTTCAGCAGAAAGCTGACCACCCGCAGATGAAGCAGGTTTGCAACCGCCATGGCCACAATGATGATCAGGATGGCTTTTGCCACCTGTCCGGTCCGGCTCCGGCGAATGAATCGTAATATCTGATAGATCACAAAGGCGATCAGGGCAATGTCGATGATATCAGAGATTCCGATCAGCTTGGCCAGCTCCAGTCCGGTATCCAGCATCTCTCTGATCCTGTCCAACATAATCACACACCGGCCCTTCCATCCTCGCGTCAAAGCAGATAAACCCATGATGCTTATCTAAGACATTATAGCCCATTTGCCGGGGGATGGCAAGCCGATGGGGCAAAATTCAAAAAAATTAAACGTTTCTTTACAAGCGGCCGCCGCCCTGCCTCCAAAAGGGAGGGAGCGCGGCTCTCACCGCGCTCCCTCCCTAATCACCGCCCGGATGGCGGCTGCCGCGCACTCAACCTGACGAATTTGGTTGAAGGCGGAAAAACTGACCCGAACGGTGCCGCTTTCCAGCGTCCCCGCCGTACGGTGGGCGATGGGCGCGCAGTGCAGTCCCGCCCGCACCGCAATTCCCCTGCGGCTCAGGCCCGCTCCAATGGCCTCGCAGTCCATGCCATCCACCGTAAAGGAAAACAGCCCGCTCTGGCAGCTATGCCCGCGATAGATCCGTATTCCCGAGATCCCCTCCAGTGCATCCATCATTCTGCGGCACAACATCTGCTCATGGCGTTGGATCCGTTCGATCCCCCTGCCGCGGACAAACCGCATGCCCGCCAGCAGTCCAGCGGCTCCGCAGACGTTCTGGGTTCCTGCCTCCAGCCGGTCCGGTAGGAAATCCGGCATCTGCTGGCTGTTGGATACACTGCCGGTGCCGCCGTAGAGCAGCGGCTGTGTCTGGGTGTTACACAGCAGCAGCCCGGTCCCCTGGGGACCATACAGCCCCTTGTGACCCGGCATGGCCACGAAGGCCGCCCCCCATCCGGTCAAATCTACCGGCAGGACGCCGGCAGACTGGGATGCGTCCACGATCAAGGGCTTTCCCCGCCGGCGGCACAGCGCCGCAATCCGCTCCACGGGCTGAATGAAGCCAAACACATTGGAGACATGGTTACAGATAACTACATCCACCTCCTCTGTCAGCTCCCGCTCGAAGGCCTCGTACACACCGTCCGGGTCAAACAGGGGGCCCGCCGCTACCTTGACTCGGATGCGCTGGTCGCTGCATAGAGGGCGGGTGACCGCATTATGTTCATAACCTGAGATGAGTACAACGCTGCCCGGCCGCACCAGGGAGTGGATAGCCAAATTCAAAGCGTGGGTGGCGTTGCAGGTCAGCACCACCTGCTCGGGCTGCTCCACATGGAACATCTGAGCCGCCGTCTCCCGGCAGCTATACATAATCTCCGCTGCCCGCATGCTGGCCCGATGCCCACCCCGCCCCGGACTGGCCAGGTGGGAGATCGCCCAGGCTGTGGATGAGGCCACACCGGCTGGCTTTTCCAAGGTCGTAGCCGCGCTGTCAAGGTAGATCATGTCTGCACCTCGCTATACATACCGTCCGCATCCTGAAGAAACACCTGTTTTGGGGCCATTCCCTCCCGCTGCAACACACGAAGGGCATCGGTGAGACGGCGCTCGGATATCTTGACGCAGTAACCGCACCCCTCTTTCGAAATCAGTTTGGGCGAGCGCATGATATGGCCGTTGATCCCAGCCCGCTCCAAAATACGGGCCGTACGCTGGGCATAGGTCAGCGAGCGGCAGATAATCAGGTAATAGATCACGGCACTCTTCCCCTTCCTTTCTTTCCCGTTTCGGCACAGCCCCACGGCAGCCATCTGAACCGGTGCTCCAGCACAACCCCAAGGATCTCTCCGCCGTGGAGCAGATCGTGCGCAGTAGCCATATTAAAACGCTCCTCTCAGGACAGTATATGTCCCGAGAGGAGCGCGTGTGCGTAAGTGCGTAAGGATATTGTCTTTTCTCACCGTTCCAAAAGAAGCGCCACCGCGTGGGCGGCCATCCCCTCTCCCTGCCCGGTGAAGCCAAGCCCTTCCTCCGTGGTGGCCTTTACATTGACCCGGTCAGGTTGGATACCTATGACCCTGGCCAGTTTTTCCCGCATCTGGGGGATAAAGGGCGCCAGTTTGGGGCGCTGGGCCAGTATAGTGGCGTCCACATTTTCCACCCTAAATCCCTGTTCCGCCAGCTTTTTCATTACCCGCTCCAGAAGAACCAGGCTGGAGATGCCTTCATAGGCCGGATCGTTGTCGGGAAAGGCGTGCCCAATGTCCCACAGCCCCGCCCCACCCAGCAGCGCATCCATCACCGCGTGGGTAAGCACATCCGCGTCCGAGTGGCCCAGCAGACCCAGCACATAGGGAATTTCCACCCCGCCCAGAATCAGCTTTCGCTCCGGTGCCAGCCGGTGCACATCATAGCCGTGCCCAATGCGCATCACAACACCTCCCCGTCCAGCAACGCCTCGCCCCAGAGCAGATCTGCCGGGGTGGTCAACTTGATGTTCCGCTCATCCCCAGGCGTCAGGCTCACCCGCATGCCCAGCCGCTCCACTGCGGCGCAATCGTCCGTCAGCTCTACCCCATCATCCAGGGCCTTTTGCAGGGCAGCTCGGATCAGGGACGCCTCAAAAACCTGAGGTGTCTGGACTGCGTAGAGCTTCGCCCGGTCCAGCGTGCGCTCCACCAACCCATCTGAGGCCTCCTTAATGGTGTCCTTCACCGGGATGGCCGGCGCCGCCGCACCGGTCTGGGACGCCTTGCAGATAGCGGCGGAAATCACCTTCCCTGTGACAAAGGGCCGGGCCCCGTCGTGAATGGCGATCAGCTGCGTGTCCCGGTGGACCTCCAGGGTACCCATGCGGGCAGACTGGAGCCGGGTGTCTCCTCCCCGGATCACCTTGGAAGCCTTGGAGATCTGAAAATCCCGGCACAGGGCGGCCACGTCCGCCACCAATTCCTCCCGGGTGACCACCACGATCTCGTCCACCTCCGGAGAACGCTCGAAGGCCAGCAGAGTGTGGACGATAACCGGGACGCCACCCAGCTCCCGCACAATCTTATCCTCCCCCATTCGGCTGGAAGTTCCTGCGGCGACCACAACGGCGGAGCAAAAGCCGATCTCCCGCTGTTTTTCCTTTCGTCTGAACCATCCCATAATAAGGTTCCACCTCCGTCTTACCGCCTTACCGCAAAAAGGAGCCGGGCGGCTCCTTTTTTATGTCTGTCAATGGGCGAGAATGCGGTCCACCCGCTCCTCCACCGTTTCATAAGGCAGGCTCTGGGCCAGCACCAGCTCTGAAATCAAGATTTGCTTGGCCGTATGGAGCATTTTCCGCTCCCCAGTGGACAGCCCCCGCTGGTGATCCCGGAAGGTCAGCCCCTTCACCACCCGAGCCACCTCCAGCAGGTCTCCGCTCTTGATGCGGGACATATTTTCCCGGTACCTCCGGTTCCAGTTGGGCGTCATATCCACCTGGATATGTTCCATGGCCTGAATCAGTCTGGTTGCTTCCTGCCCGGACACCACAGGCCGCACCCCGATCTCATCGGTGTTGTCGGTGGGAATCATGACCATCATATTACCATTGAACAGGTTCAAAAGATAGTAGTCCTTCACCACGCCGTTCACCTTCCGCTGCACAATAGAGTCAATAACCCCGGCCCCGTGCATGGGATGAACGACCTTATCGCCAATCTGATACACGTTCCCACCTCCTAATATGTATAAAATCACAAAAATATTATACGCTCTTTTTCTTTTCAACGCAAGTATTTTTCTATATTTATCTTTTATTTTTTACAAATGGCCAAAGAAAATCAGACAAAAGCGACAAAAAAGAACACAAAAAGACATGGCACACGCTTTTTACAGCGCGTGCCATGGGGCTTAGAGGATTTGGTTTTTCAATATCCCGATTCCTTCCAGCTCCACCTCTACCACATCCCCCGGTTTCATGAGGCCAATACCCGCTGGGGTACCAGTGGCCACCACATCTCCCGGTTCCAGAGTCATGGAGGCGGTGATGAATTCCAGCAGCTGGGGAATTTTGGTGAGGAACTGAGCGGTATTCCCCTGCTGTACAGCCTTTCCGTTCAGTCTGGTCTCCAGCTCCAGTGACCCCGGATCCACCTCATCCGTCACCCAGGGACCTATGGGGCAGAAGCCGTCCATGGACTTTCCCCGGGTCCACTGCCCATCATGCTGCTGCACATCCCGTGCGGTGACATCATTCAGGCAGGTATACCCCAGGATATAAGACGCAAAGTTTTCTGCCTTTACATCCTTTGCCCTGCGGCGAATCACTACGGCCAACTCCCCCTCATAGTCTAGACGGCCGACGAAGGCAGGGGCATGGATGCCTCCGCCTGGCCGGTTAACAGTGTTGGGTCCCTTGAGAAACAGCACCGGAAATCCAGGGGGCTCGCCCCCCATTTCCCGGGCGTGATCCGCATAATTTTTCCCCACGCAGACAACCTTGCTGGGGGTACACGGTGCAAGCAGGGCACACTGTTCCAGGGGGAATACCCCACCGTCGTACACCAGCTCCTCATAGGGAGTTCCATGAAGGGTCAGAACCTCCCCGTCCCGAATTACGCCCCAACGCACAGCGCCGTCCACCTCTACTCTGACATACCTCACAGCACACACTCCCCTCTCCAGTTGGCTACATGGTTCAAAATCTGGTCCAGCAGCTTCTGCCTGCCCTCCCCCTTCTGGGCGGAAAATGGAATGACCGGCACGGACTGAGGCAGCTCCAGCACCTGGGCGATCTGCCCCAGATTGGGCTGAACTTCACTCTTTTTCAGCTTATCCAATTTATTTACCACCACGGTGTAGGACTTCCCTGTGGCCTGGAAGAAATCGGACATGGTCCGGTCGTCCGCAGTGGGCTTATGCCTGGCGTCCACCACCAGGATTCCCAGGGTCATCAGGCTGGTGTCGGCAAACCACGCCTCAATGAGCCGCCCCCAGCGATCCCGTTCCTGCTTGGATACCTTGGCGTATCCATATCCGGGCAAATCGATCAGATAGAATTGCCCATCGATGAGATAATAGTTGATGTGGGTGGTCTTTCCCGGTGCGGCCCCCACCCGGGCCAGATTCTTCCGGTTCAGCAGGCGGTTGATCACCGAGGATTTTCCCACATTGGAGCGCCCGGCAAATACCACCTGGGGCAGTCTGTCCCTGGGGAAATCCCCGGGGCGGGCGGCAGAGCGGACGAACTGCGCCTGGTTGAGATTTACTTTCATAGAATTTCTCCCATCAGTCACTGTCTCAAGGTAGGCTGGCCTCTCTGGGCCTGACAGGGCTCAGGATGGATCCCGCCCCCGGCCATGACCGCCTCAGGAGTTCCGGCCAGCGCACCTGCAAGCACTTCATCCACCTGCTTCACCGGCACGAAATGGAGGGCCGAGCGAACCGTCTGGTCAATCTCAGCCAGATCCCGCTGGTTGTCCGCGGGGATGAACACCGTGCTGATGCCGCTGCGCAAAGCCGCCATGGTCTTCTCCCGCAGCCCGCCAATGGCCAGCACCCGGCCCCGCAAAGTCACCTCACCCGTCATGGCCACATCCCGGCGCACGGGGATGCCCGTCAACGCGGACACCATGGCGGTGGTGATGGCCACGCCGGCAGAGGGTCCATCCTTGGGTATAGCCCCCTCCGGGAAGTGGACGTGGATGTCCTTGGTCTTGTAGAAGTCGCCGTCCACCCCCAGCTGGGCCGCCTGGCTGCGGATGTAGGACAAAGCCGCCCGGGCAGATTCCTTCATCACATCGCCCAGATTGCCCGTCAGCTCCACCTTTCCGCTGCCGTCCACCACATTGACCTCCACCTCCAGGATCTCGCCGCCCACCGAGGTCCAGGCCAGGCCGTTCACCACGCCCACCAGGGGCTCGCCGCCCACCGGATCTTCATGATAGCGGCGCACACCTAAATATTCCTCCAGGTCTTTCTCTGTCAGCCTAATTTGCTTTACGCCATCAGATACCACCCGCATTGCGGCCTTGCGGCACAGTGCTGCAAGCTGACGCTCCAGAATGCGCACGCCGGACTCCCTGGCATAGCCCGAGATGATCTTCCGCATCGCGCCGTCAGACACCTTCAGCTGGGTCCTGCCCAGCCCGTGCCGCTTTAGCTGCCGGGGTAGCAGGTACCGCTTGGCGATCTGCACCTTTTCCTCGTCGGTGTAGCTGGACAGCTCAATCACCTCCATCCGGTCCAGCAGCGGCCTGGGGATGGTGTCGGTGGTATTGGCAGTGGTGATGAACAGCACGTCGGACAGGTCGAAGGGCAGCTCCAGATAATGGTCCCGGAAGGTACTGTTCTGCTCGGTATCCAGTACCTCCAACAGCGCGGAGGCCGGATCGCCCCGGTAGTCGCTGCCCAGCTTGTCGATCTCATCCAGCAACAGCACCGGGTTGGCGCTTCCCGCCTGGCGGATGCCGGCGATGATACGCCCCGGCATGGCCCCCACATAGGTCTTGCGATGGCCACGGATTTCCGCCTCGTCATGGACGCCCCCCAGGGAGATCCGGGCCAGCTTCCGGTTCATGGCCCGAGCCACGCTCATAGCGATGGAGGTCTTTCCCACCCCGGGCGGGCCCACCAGGCACAGCACCTGGCTTTTCAGCTCAGGAGCCAGCTGCTTGACCGCCACGAACTCCAAAATCCGCTCCTTGACCTTCTCCAGTCCGAAGTGGTCGGCATTGAGGGCCTTGGACACCGCACTAACACTAACCCGCTGCTTGGTTTTCACATTCCAGGGCAGCTCCAGGCAGGTATCCAGATACCCCCGGATAACGGCGGCCTCCGAGGAGCCGAAGGGTTGCTTCTCCAAATAGGCAATCTCCTTGTTTAGCTTCTCCCGGACCTCGTCGGAAAGATCGGCCTGGGCTACCTTTTTCCGGTACTCCTCCACTTCGTCGTTCTCGTCCCGGCCGCCCAGTTCCCGCTGGATGACCCGCAGCTGCTCCCGTAGAACATAGTCCCGCTGGTTATCCGCCATCTGCTCGTGGATCTTGGTCTCTAGCTCAGTCTCCACCTCCAGGATCTCTACCTCCCGGGTGAGGATCCTGCTGAGCTTCTCCAGCCGCCTGGCCGGGCGCAGCTCCTCCAATATCGCCTGCTTATCCTCGAAGCGCAGGGGCAGATTCTGTGCCGTATAGTCGGAAATGTAGGCCGGATCGCTGCTGGCCAGCAGTTTCATATAGACCTCCGGCGTCACCCGGTCGGACAGCTCAGTGTATCGTTCCACCAGGGTATAGATCTGCCGGATCATGGCCTCTGTGCGGGGGGAGTTGGTCTTCGGCGCAGGCCGCCGGGGCAACAGCTCCACCTGGGCAATCAGTGTGGGATCCGCCGCCGTCAGGTTCAGCAGCCGGCCCCGACTGAGACCCTCCACCATCACCCGCACACCGTTTTCCGGAAGGCGCAGGATCTGCTTAACCACGGCTACCGTGCCAATCTCATAGAGGTCCGGCTGCCGGGGTTTTTCCGCCGCTGGGTCCCGCTGAGTCACTAGGAAAACCTCCCGGGCTCCGGCCATCGCCTCCTCCAGTGCCCGGATCGACGCCTCCCGGCCAACGTCAAAATGCAGCAACAGATTGGGGAATACCGTGATCCCCCGCAAGGCGAGGGCAGGCATGGTGGCCTGCGTCTTTGCGGTCTTGTTTTGCTCGATCATGGTGATTACCTCCTTGGTCAGCTCCAACAGAACGCAAAGGGGCGAGCTAAGCCCGCCCCTTTGGTTATCATAGTTTTAGGATACATTTTTGCCTCTGGACGACTTCTTGCCGCCCTGCTCCGCGCGCAGGTCCGCCGCACCCAGGCGGGGGCGTGCGGGACGATCCTCCTGCCGTTCCAGAATGGGCTCGCCCTGTCCGCGAATGGCCTGGTCTGTCACCGTCACCTTGGAAATAGTGGGATCCGAGGGCACCTGGTACATCACAGGGGTCATGACTTCTTCCAGCACAGCCCGCAGGCCCCGGGCGCCGATCTTGCGCTCCACCGCCTTGTCCGCGGCGGCAGCCAGCGCCTCCGGGGTAAATTCCAGCTCTACATTGTCATATTCCAGCAGCTTTTTATACTGCTTGACCAGGGCGTTCTTGGGTTTCGTCAGAATCTGCACCAGCTGATCCCGGTCCAGCGCTTTCAGCGCGGTGATAACGGGCAGACGGCCCACCAGCTCAGGGATTATGCCGAACTTCAGCAGATCGTGGGGCTGCACCTCCTTGAAAAGATCAGCCTGCTCTTTTTCCGCCTTGGTCTGGATATCCGCGCCAAAGCCAATGCTCTTTTGATTCATGCGCCGCTCGATGATCTTCTCCAGCCCGTCAAAGGCGCCGCCGCAGATGAACAGAATATTTTTGGTATCTACCTGCAAGAATTCCTGATGAGGGTGCTTGCGGCCGCCCTGGGGCGGGACGTTGGCCACGGTGCCCTCCAGAATCTTCAGCAGCGCCTGCTGGACGCCTTCGCCGGAGACGTCTCGGGTGATGGAGGTGTTCTCGCTCTTGCGGGCAATTTTGTCGATCTCGTCCACATAGATGATGCCCCGCTGAGCCAACTCGATGTCGTAGTCGGCGGCCTGGACCAGACGCAGCAGAATGTTCTCCACATCGTCGCCCACATAACCGGCCTCGGTCAGCGTGGTGGCGTCGGCGATGGCAAAGGGGACCTTCAGGATACGGGCCAGGGTCTGGGCAAACAGCGTTTTGCCGCAGCCTGTGGGGCCAATGAGCAGGATGTTGCTCTTTTGAAGCTCCACATCGTCCCCGCCGCCAAAATAGATCCGCTTATAGTGGTTGTACACAGCTACGGACAGGGCGATCTTCGCATCCTCCTGCCCGATGATATACTCATCCAACACTCCACAGATCTCCTGTGGGGTAGGGATTACATCCGGCACATCCAGGTCCAGCGATGCGCTATTCTCATCAAGTTCTTCCTCATTGAGGATATTCATGCACAGCCGCACACACTCGTTGCAGATATACGCACCGGGACCCGCAATGATGCGCTCCACCTGGTCCTGATGCTTTCCGCAAAACGAGCAGCGCACCGACCTGTATTCATCTCGAGCCATGACTTCACTTCCCTTCAAAAAGTGCCGAAGAGCGGAAGATTTCCCTTCCGCTCTTCCCACACGCTCAGCGGTTTTTGATTACCTTGTCGATCAGACCGTAGTCTAGAGCCTCCTGGGCGCTCATGAAGTTATCCCGCTCGCAGTCGGCTGTGACCTGTTCCACGCTCTTACCGGTGTTGTCAGCCAGGATCTGGTTCATCCGCCGCTTAATGGTCTCCAACCGGCGCAGATGCAGGGCCATATCGGTGATCTGTCCCTGGGTGCCCGCAGAGGGCTGGTGAATCATGATCTCGGCATTGGGCAGGGCCAGGCGCTTGCCTTTGGTCCCGGAGGACAGCAGGAACGCCCCCATGGAAGCGGCCATACCAATGCAGATGGTGGACACATCACATTTGATGTACTGCATGGTGTCATAGATGGCCATGCCGTCTGTGACGGACCCGCCGGGGCTGTTGATGTAGAATTGAATATCCTTATCGGGATCCTGGGCCTCCAGATAGAGCAGCTGGGCCACCACCAGGGATGCGGTGGTGGCGTTCACCTCTTCTCCCAAAAAAATGATACGGTCATTGAGCAGACGGGAAAAAATATCATAGGACCGCTCGCCGCGGCTGGTCTGCTCTACAACATAAGGCACTAAACTCATAATGAACGCTCCTTTTCGTGGAAATTTTAGAAATACCAGTCCATTATGCCCATAGAACCGGGGTTCTTATTCCTCCACTCTCCCAAACCGGACGCCACACTTTTACTCAGCGGCCGGCTCCTCACTCTTCTTTGCTTTGCTCTGCTTGGCCGCAGCCGGCTTTTTGGCAGGAGCCTTCTTCGCGGGCTTCTTCTTCTCACCGGACGCAGCCTCGTCTGCTTCCGTCTTTTTCGTGGATTTCTTGGCGAGCTGCTTCTCCGCTTCGCCATCTTCGGCCGTATCCTCTTCCGCCTTCTTGGCGGACGCCTTCTTCACAGGCTTTTTCACCGAGTTCTTGACCAGCTCCAGAGCCTTCTGGTTAGCCAGTTCCCGCATCATGTCCTCCACGTCCACGGTCTCGCGAACCTTCTCCGCGGGCATGCTGTACTCCTTGGCCAGACGGGCCACCTCGGCGTCCACATCGGCGTCGGTGACTTCAATCTTCTCCGCGGCAGCCACCGCCTCCAGCGCCAGCTCGCTGCGCACAGCGCGCTGTGCGGCGGTCTTTGCCTGAGCCTGCAGGTCCTCCTTGGTGATGCCCATGATACGCAGATAGTCATCCATGGGGATTCCGGAACTCTGTAGGCGGGCACCATAGTCGTCCATCATCCGGTCAGCACGGTAGTCCACCATGGCCTCGGGCACGTCGCACTCAAGTTTCTCAATGAGAGCGTCCACTACGGCGTTCTCGAAGTCCTGGTCGGCCTGGTCCTGACGGCGCTGCCTGAGCTTCTCACCCAGATCCTTCTTGAACTCGTCCAGGGTGTCAAACTCAGACACGTCCTTGGCAAACTCGTCATCCAGGGTAGGCTCCTGTTTCTCCTTGACTTCGTTGACCTTCACCTTGAACACCACGGCGGCGCCGGCCAGCTCGGGGGTATAGTCCTCGGGGAAGGTGATGTCCAGGTCCTTCTCCTCCCCGGCCTTCATGCCGATGAGCTGGTCCTCAAAGCCGGGCACAAAACTGCCGGAGCCCAGCTCTAGGCTGTAATTCTCCGCCTTGCCTCCCTCAAAGGGCACGCCGTCCTTAAAGCCCTCGAAGTTGATCTCCACGGTATCGCCCTTCTTGGCCTTGCGCTCCACGCTCACCAGTCGGGAGGCCCGGTCGATATAGGGCTTCAGCTCTGCTTTCACGTCGGCGGCGGTCACCTTCACTTCAGGTTTGGCAACACTCAGCCCCTTATAACCTTTGATCTTGGCCTCCGGCTTTACGGTCACATCGGCCTTCAAAGTATACCCATCCTTCCCTACCTCCAGAATCTCCAACTTGGGGTAGGCCACGGACTTGATGCCGGCCTCCTTCAAGGCCTGTTCATAGGCGGCAGGATAGGACTCCTCCATGGCGTCCTCATAGAAAATCTCAGCGCCATACATCCGCTCCACCATCTTCCGGGGGGCCTTGCCCTTGCGGAAGCCGGGGATCATGATGTTCTTTTTCTGCCGGTTGTACACCTTATTGATGGCGGCGTCAAACTCCTCGGCGCTCACCTGGATCACCAGCTCAATGACGCTGTTTTCTTTCTTCTCGTTGCTCTTGATGTTCATGGTTTCCGTTCCTCCAACTTTGGCAGCCGCAAAGGCGGCAGCCTTCTTTCTGTTAAATCCAATCCATTCTACCAGATGGGATGCAAGATTTCCACTCTTTTTTTCATCAATCCAAAATTTTTTTCGGTGCAAATCCGAGATAATCCGCAGAGACCAGCCGGTAGTCCACGCCGTCTACCTTGCCCTCGATGGCCAGCCGGTGGCTGGGACCATGCAGATGGCCGTAGTAGCAGGACTTCACCCTGTAACGGGAGAGCAGGTCCAGGATCTCCTGACAGCGATACCCCTTGTACAGGGGCGGATAGTGCAAAAAGCAGTAGCGCTCCCGGTCTCCCGCCGCCTTCAGGGAGGTTTCCAGCCGGATCAGCTCCCGCCGGAACACCTTCTCTGTTTGGGCCCCCCCATTCTCCTCATAGAACCAGCCCCGGGTGCCGCACAGGGCGGTCTCCCCGTAGAAGGCGCAGTTGTTATGAAGGATGTGCAGACGGTTCATGCCATTGTCCCGGAAAAAGCCGTTCATTTTAGATGCGGTCGTCCACCAGTAATCATGATTACCCTTGATCAGCCATTTCTCCCCAGGCAGCTCCCGGTCCAGGAAGAGGAAGTCCTCCCGGGCCTCCTCCAGGCTCATGCCCCAGGACAGATCGCCGCACAATACCACCACATCGTCCTCATTCACCTGGGAGAATCCGTCCCGGAGCTTGTCCACATAGCCTGTCCAGTCTCCGCCGAACACCTCCATAGACTTGTCCGTCCCCAGGGAGAGGTGGGTGTCGCCGATGGCGTATACAGCCATCCCATCCCTCCTTCTCATCCTAACGCAGGAATTCCAGAACCTGCTCCAGCATTCCCTCTTTTTCCGTCACGTCTTCAAAGCGGCGCGCCTTGCCCTTCAGGGCCGCCAGCGGGTCGGGCACAGGCACCCCCGTATACTCGGACAGCTGGTCCAGCACCTGCACGCCCTTTCTGTACTCCTCCACGCCCAGGGCTCTGAGTACGCTGGTGCAGAACTTGAAGGGGCTGGCCGTGGAAGCCACCACCGCCGGAGTATCGTCCCCGGTGGACTGGCGGTACTCCTCCAGAACATGGAAGGCCACCGCCGTATGGGGGTCGATCAGATAGCCGAAGTCCTTCCACACCTGGGCGATGGTCACCTTGGTCTGCTCGTCATCACAGCAGCCCGCGGCAAAGAGCTCCTGCACCTTCTTCTGGATGGCGGCGGTCACCTGATAGCGGCCGCTGGAGGCCAGTTGGTCCATATACTCCCGCACCAGCTCATCGTTTCGCCCGGACAACTCAAAGATCAACCGCTCCAGATTGCTGGATACCAAGATGTCCATGGAAGGCGAGAGCGTATTGTGGAAGGGTCGGTTCTTATCGTAGATGCCGGTCCGAATGAAATCCGTAAGTACGTTGTTCTCATTGGACGCACAGATCAGGGTCTTGATGGGTACCCCCATCTGCTTGGCGTAGTAACCCGCCAGAATATTCCCGAAGTTTCCGGTGGGCACGCACACATTGATCTCCTGGCCGTTAGTGATGGTCTCCGCCTTGAGCAGATCGCAGTATACGGAGACATAGTACACGATCTGGGGCAAGACCCGTCCCCAGTTGATGGAGTTGGCGGAGGATAGGAAATAGCCCCGGTCCGCCAGCGTCTGGGCCAGCTTTTGGTCGGAAAAGAGCTTTTTCACCCCGGCCTGGGCGTCGTCAAAGTTGCCCACCACGGCGCACACACCCACGTTGCCGCCGGCCTGGGTCACCATTTGCAGCTCCTGAATATCGGATACCCCGTTCTTCGGATAAAAGACCAGGATCTTCGTCCTGCCCACATCCTTGAAGCCCTCCAGGGCGGCCTTGCCCGTATCGCCGGAAGTGGCCACCAGGATGCACGCCGTCTTCTCCTCATCGATCTTGGTCAGGGAGGCAGACAGCAGGTGGGGCAGCATCTGAAGGGCCATATCCTTAAAGGCGCAGGTGGGACCGTGCCACAGCTCCAGGCAGTGCAGGCCCTCCTTGAGCGGGCGCACCGGCGCCACCGCCGGGTCGTCAAAATTGCCCCCATAGGCCGCAGCGGCAAACTTGGTCAGCTCCCGGGCCGAAAACTCGTCCAAAAACCGGCTCAGGACGTACACCACCCTCTGCTGATAGGACATACTCTTCATGGTTTCCAGCGCACTGCCCGGAAGCCGGGGCAGCACTTCGGGGGTCATCAGCCCCCCGTCCGGCGCCAGGCCCCGTACAATGGCCTGAGCGGCGGACATTCTCATCTTTTTATCCCGCGTGCTCACATAATTCACGGCAAACTCACCACTCTCATCAGGTTGTTGTAAAACAAGCCACGCACGACTGTTTCACTGTATTGACAACACAGCAGATATTCATAAAAGCGATCCAGCGCCTCAATATCCGGCAGATCCGCAATGGTGTCGCAGCCATCCCAATCTCCGCCCAGGGCCACGTTTTCCCCGCCGCCCAGCTCCAGGATATGGTCCAGGTGGGCCCGGACGCCGTCCAGGTCCCGGCCCAGGCCCACGAATTCCCGGTAGAAATTCAAGCCTATGACGCCTTGATTTTTTATTATGGCAGTTATTTGTCCATCCGTCAAGTTTCTTGTGTGATTCCACACGGATTTCGCGTTGGAATGGGTGGCCAGCACCGGCTGGCCCGCCAGCTCCATCACATCCCAGAATCCAGCCGGGGACAGGTGGGACACGTCAGCCAGGATCTTCAGTTCCTCCATGCGCCGGACAAACCGTCTACCCTGCTCACTCAGCCCCTGCTCCGGGTGGTCGCTGTGAGAGCCGGACAGGGCGTTGGCATAGTTCCAGGTGAGGGTGATCACCCGAACCCCGTCCCACGCGGCCTGATCCAGCCGTCCCGGATCGCACCCCAGCAGCTCAGCCCCCTCCACAGACAAAAGGGCAGCGGCCTTGCCGCAGTCCCAGGCCCGGCGGATGTCCTCGCCGGTCCGGCACAGGCAGATCCTGCCCCGGTTTCGCTCCATCTGATGTTGAAAACAACGGAGCAAGGCACAGTATGCCTCCTCCACCGTGTTTCCGCCGGTATATCCCGGGGCACTCCACAAAGCGAAAATCTGGGCATAACGCCCGAAAGCTCTTTCCGTCCGCTCCAGATCCACCGCACCAGTGTTTCGCTCCAGGTCCTCATACTCCCGCCAGCAGCGGGAGATGGTATCGCAGTGGGCGTCAAATACCCATGGCCGTTCCATTCCCATCCCTCCTAAAAGGCGTTCTCAACATACTCTATGCGGGGGTACGGGGTCTGCATGCCCTGGGGCGCGAATACCTGGGCCACGTCAAATCTGGGTTGAAGGCGGCTGGGGTGCTCCATGAGATACAGCTGGGCGGCGGCCCGCAGCTTTTGCTGCTTACTCCTCGTCACCGCCTCCATGGGGAGTCCAAATTGGCCGTTCTTACGCAGCTTGACTTCCACAAAGGCGATAAACCGGCGGTTTTCCGCGATTAAATCTACCTCACCCAGCCGGCAGCGGTAATTGACCGCCACGATCCGCCAGCCCTTGGCCCGCAGATCCTCCGCCACCAGCCGCTCCCCCCACCGGCCCAGCAGCCGGGCCTGCTCTCCCCCGCTCACAGCTTCCTAAGGAAGCTGCGGCGGTGGATGGGGCATGGCCCGTACTGGCGCAGCAGCTCGTAGTGGCGGCGGGTGGGATAACCCTTGTGACGCTCAAACTCATATTGGGGGTATCGCTTTGCCATCTCCTCCATATACCGGTCCCGGCTCACCTTGGCCAGGATGGAGGCCGCGGCGATACTGGCCGAGCGCTGGTCCCCCTTAACGATGGTCTCATGGGCCAAGGTGATGGCGCAGCGGCTTCCGTGGTCCCGGTTGCCGTCGATGAGGGCGAAATCCGCCGCTGGCTCCAGCGCCTCTATGGCCCGGTTTATGGCCAGCATCCGGCAGTTGAGGATGTCCAGCGCGTCAATCTCCTCCATCTCCGCCCAGGCCACCGCCCAGGCAACAGCTTGCGCTCGGATCTGATCGAAGAGCAGGTCCCTGCGGCGGGGAGTTACCTGTTTGGAGTCGTTGAGGTAGGGCAGCTCCAACCCCATGGGCAGGATGACCGCCGCGGCGTACACCCGGCCGGCCAGGGGGCCTGCCCCCGCCTCGTCACAGCCGCACACCCGGCCATAGCCCCGTGCGGCCGCCCGCTGTTCAAACTCCCACATGGCGCTCATCTCCGCCCGGAAGCTCTTTCAGCCGCTCTAATGTAAAGCGCCCTAGCTTGCCACCTCGAAACTCATCCAAAAGCACCTTGGACATCCGCTGGGTGTCCACCTCGCCGCCGGAGATCAGCATGCCCCGCTTCCGGGCGGCCCGCTCCAGCAGCTCCCAGCCGGGAATCTCCGGGCCCACATCCATCTTATATCTGGCTGTCAGCGCCTGTGGATAGCGGTCCCGCAGCAGCTCCATAAGCGCGCTGGCCAGCGCCTCACTGTCCATCACCTCGTCCTTCACCGCGCCGGTGAAAGCCAGGTGCAGCCCCGTGGTCTCGTCCTCAAATTTCGGCCACAGGATGCCAGGGGTATCCAGCAGCTCCAGCCCGCTGTCCACGCGCACCCACTGCTTGCCTCGGGTGATGCCGGGCCGGTCCCCCGCCTTGGCGGACCTTTTTCGGGCAATTTTATTGATCAGGGTGGATTTGCCCACGTTGGGCACCCCCACCACCATCACCCGCACCAGGCGTCCCACCTGACCCTTGGCCTTCCAGGCCTCCATTTTTTCCTTCAGGGCGGCCTTGACCACGGCGGAGAACTGGTTCACCCCCCTGCCGGTCTTGGCGTCCGTCTCCAGCACGGCGTACCCCCGATTCCGGAAGTGCGCCAGCCAGCGTGCGGTCTGCTCAGGATCCGCCTGATCCGCCCGGTTGAAGATCATCATCCGGGACCTGTCCCCCACCATGGAATCGATGTCGGGGTTCCGGCTGGAAACCGGGATGCGGGCGTCCACCACCTCCGCCACCATGTCCACGAACTTCACGTCCTCTTCCATCTGACGGCGGGTCTTGGTCATATGCCCCGGGTACCATTGAATATTCAAACTCAGACACCTCCTCCGGTCCCACAGCGCCATAGATTGCCGCAGGACCGCTCGTCCACTTCTGGATGCACTGGATGCAAAAAAGGAGCGGGGTCTCCGCTCCTTTTCCTGTGCTGAAAGCTCCTGAATTACAGGTTCTCCTTGACCTTGGCGGCCTTGCCCACCCGGTCACGCAGATAATACAGCTTGGCGCGGCGCACCTTGCCCCGGCGCACAGTCTCCACCTTCTCGATGGTGGGGGCATGCAGGGGGAAGACCTTCTCCGCGCCCACGCCGTAAGAGATCCGGCGCACGGTAAAGCTCTCCTCGATGCCGCCGTGCTTCTTGGCAATCACAGTGCCTTCAAACACCTGGATACGCTCGCGGCTGCCTTCCTTAACCCGGATGTGTACACGAACGGTGTCGCCCACATGGACCTCGGGGGCGTTGTCCTTCATGTACTTCTGGCTGAACTGCTTCATCAGCTCCATAGTTCTTTTTCCTCCTAATCATAGGCGTTCATGCGTCAAAGAAACGCGCGCAGAGGACCACCCTTTTTTTCAGACTAAGCTAGTCTATCACAACCGAAGATAAATTACAAGTATTTTTTCCAGTTTCCTGCTCAATTTTCTTTTGCACCCTGTCCGCTGCCGCCGCTTGCATCCGTCCCGTTTTGTGCTATACTCTTTTTTGTAAGACGCCGCCCATCAGGGGTCCCACACGCAGCGATCTCACATGCAGAGAGTAAAATATATCCCCGTCACAAACGCGGAGTCGTTTTCTCTCCCCTTCCGGTGAAACGCTTCCGCCTTTTACCCATTGGAAAGGAGGGACAGGACGCTGGTTCAAACCGGGCCGGCCAGCGCTCCCTGTCACAGCGATATGAAACTCCTCATCACAGGCGCAGCCGGCTTTATCGGTTCTAATTTTGTGGATTTTATCCTGGAAAATCACCCGGAGGACCAGGTGGTCTGTCTGGATAAGCTCACCTATGCCGGGAAGCTGGAAAACCTGGCTCACCACTGGCAGGACAGCCGCTTTCAATTTGTCCGGGGGGACATCTGTGATCAGGATTGCGTGTTTGCTCTTCTGGAGCGGGAACAGGTAGACTGTATCGTAAACTTTGCTGCGGAAAGCCATGTGGACCGCTCTCTGGAGGATCCCAGCACCTTTCTGCGCACCAACGTCCAGGGCGTATGCGTCCTGCTGGACGGAGTGAATGCGTTTCAGGTCCCTCGCTTCCATCAGGTCTCCACAGATGAGGTGTATGGCGATCTGCCCTTAGACCGGCCGGAGCAAACGTTCAGCGAGGACAGCCCCTTGCGGCCATCCAGCCCCTATTCCGCCTCCAAGGCAGCGGCAGATCTTTTGGTCCTCTCCTATTTCCGCTCTTTTGAAACCCCGGTCACAATCACCCGAAGCTCCAATAACTATGGCCCCAGGCAGTTCCCGGAAAAACTCATCCCCCGGATGATTTTCCGGGCCATGGCCGGGCAGCCCCTGCCGGTCTATGGTGACGGGCAGAATGTCCGGGACTGGCTCCATGTGCGCGACCACTGCTCCGCCGTCGATTTGGTCATCCGGAAGGGGCTGCCCGGCAGCGTGTACAATGTGGGCGGCGGAACCGAGCAGCCCAATCTGGAACTGGTCAAGCTGCTCCTCGCCCTGATGGGTAAGGAGGAATCCCTCATCTCTTTCGTCCCGGACCGCAAGGGACATGACCGGCGCTATGCCATCGACGCCCAGAAGATCCAAAAGGAGCTGGGTTGGCGGCCTGTCACTGACTTCAGCCGGGGCATCCGGGAGACCCTCCAATGGTATCAGGCACATTCAGAGCAAGGCGGTGCAAATAGGGAGTAATCGCGGAGGAATCCCTCCGGCTCAGCGGCAGATTCCCATACGCAGCGTTCCCCAGAGCAGCCAGGCAGCCGTCAACAGCAGGGTCACATTGCCATAGACCGCCGCGGCGATGGCGCCCACTCCCGCCAGCAGGCCGGCCAAAATCCCGGAGACCACCGCTAGGACTGTAGGCGCCCAGGACAGCCCCAGACAGCCGCCCAGCAGGTTTTCCGCCAAAACCCCTCCGTCCAAAGGTGGAATGGGCATCAGGTTGAAGGCTCCAATCCAAACGCTGGACACTGCCAGAACCTTCAAATCCAGCGCGAAGGCGGGCACAGCCAGCAACAGATTGACCGCCGGCCCAGCCAGTAGGACCAGGTTTTCCTGCCCATAGGACAGCGGTTGCCGGTAGTCAAAGCGCAGCTCCGCCCCCACGGCGCTCAGCTTCAGACAGCTCACATGGCCGTTCAGCGCCAGGGCCGCCGTCAGGTGTCCCATCTCATGCAGCGCACAGGCCAGTATCGCCCAGGGCAGCAGCCCGGTCCCCTCATCCAGGTACAGCAGCCCCGACATCAGCAGCAGGAACCCCGGGCTGACCTCCAATTTTGTCCGAATCTCAGGAGAGGTCCACATAGTACGCCGGGTCCAGTCTGATATTGTCCTTTTCCACAGTGAAGTGCAAATGGGGGCCGGTGGCGTTTCCGGTGGAGCCCACCAGCGCCACCGTCTGCCCGCAGGCCACCGCATCCCCCTTACCCACCAGCAGTTTGCTGCAATGGGCGTAGAAAGTGGATACGTTGTTTTCATGGCGAATTTTTAGATAAAGGCCGAACTCATCGCTCTCCCCGATATACTCCACCACCCCTTCTGCAAAGGCTCCGATCTCCGTTCCCTCCGCCGCTCCGATATCCATTGCCAAATGGAATTCATGGTCCCCGTCGATGGGGCTGTCCCGGTAACCGAAGTTTGAGGTGAGCGTTCCCTGCACCGGTACCGCCGTCTCCTCCAGCCCCAGCTCATAATGGGTAAAGCTCACGTTGGACGGCAGGGCGATCCCGTCATCCGTATAAGCCTGGGCCACTGCTGTGACGATTTCAGGCGTGGCCTCCGGCTGAGGCTCCTGCACAGGCTCGGATGCTTCCGGCTGGTCAGAGCCCACCGCCACTCTCTTCATCACACCTGCCTGAGATACATAATCAAGCCCTAGCCGGCTTGTCTGACTCAGCATCGTCACATCCAACGGCTCCGGGCTTTCCGGCTCCGACGCCTGCGTCCGCCCGCCAAGTACCGAGGCCCCCAGCTGACTCAATGCCGACTGGATGTCGTGCCCCTCCGATAAAGATTGCTGAAACTGTTGAAAGACAGCCTGGAAGTCCACATCGGAGGCCAGCAGCCGCCTCCAAACCTGTATTTGGTCCGGGAATACCCCCCGCCCTACGAACACCAGGAGGAAGAGTGCCAGGCTCACCAGCAGTTGAACCAGCCTGCGCCGGTCCTGCCCAGGGCCCTGGGCCTTCTCCCGGCCCCCCATCCTCTTTCTTCCGATCCGCCGTCTGACCACGGCGCGATGCCGACCCATGGCGTTCATCGTCGGTTCCCTCCTTGTCCACAGTAGTCCTGCCCATACTGTATGTCCGCAAAAGGGAAAATATGCACCCTGTTTCTCTGTCTGGCTGTTCCGGTTCAGCGCCTCATCCCATCTGGAAAATTCCCAAGTGGGACCCCGGTTTCCCGAGCAAGCGCAGGCGCGCCGTGGAGCCTATTGCTTCCGCGGCGCGCCTGCGCTTGCTCATAATATTCCAGTCTCAGGGGGCAGTCTTATACCACAATCGTATTTTCCGCCCGGCGAGTATAGGTTTGCTCCAGCATGGCCACATGGGAGAGAAAGTCGGCATCGTCAAAGTATTTGGCGTGGCTGGGACAGCACCGGACACAGGCTTGGCACTTGATGCACAGTCCCGTGGCATCCATGCTCTCCCAGTCAATGCTGCCCACAGGACAGACCCGGGGACACAAACCGCATTGGTCGCATTTGGCCCAATCGGTCTTGGGTTTTGCCTTCAGGAATTTGGCCGGGGTACCGTCCACCTTCAAGGGTGTATAGTAAGGGCCGATCTCACCGCGGTTCAACTCCAGAATGGGCAACACCTCCCCGGACAGCTTTTGCGCCACCCGAAGGGCAAAATCCCTCATCTGCTCCAAATCCTCCTCATCCGGCCTACCCGTTCCCACCCGGTCTGAGAAGGCGTGCCGTCCGGCGAAGGCAGCGGCGCCGGCCAGCTGAAAGCCGTTACCCTCCAGCAGCAGCGCCAACTCCCGCAGCGCCTCGTCCACGCTTCGGTTGCCAAAAACGCAGATGGCCACGGCAGGCGTTCCTTCCCCGTGAATTTTGGCCTGGTAGTCCGGCAACAACTTGTTGGGCAGACGGCCGGCGTACACCGGAGAGGCCATAACCAGCAAATCCTCTCTGTCAAACCGATACTCCCTTTGCCGGTTTTCCGGCCGGGCAAAATCGATTTCCTCCACTTCCAACCCCAACCGTGCAGCCAGTTCGCGGGACACATAACGGCCGATGCGCCGCGTGCCGCCAGTTGGGCTGAAGCAGAGCAGGCAAATTCTTTTCAGTTCCATGTAGACACTCCTTTCCAGTCAGGGAGACGGCCGACCCGCTTCCGGGTCAGGCACCTTCACAGAGGCCGTCTTTCCGTTATCTTTTTACCTGCTGAGGGGGAAAGCGCCACTCACAGCTTCTGCCTCAGAAACCTCCCCGTGACGCTGTCCAGGTTTTCCATGATCTCTTCCGGGGTGCCCGCGGCGACGATCCTGCCGCCCTCTTCCCCGCCCCCCGGGCCCATATCGATGATGTAATCGGCATTGCGCATCACATCCAGGTCGTGCTCAATGACGATCACCGTGGCTCCCTTTTCAATCAAGGTCTGAAAGACCCCCAGCAGAGTGTGCACGTCCAGGGGATGCAGCCCAATGGTGGGCTCGTCAAAGACAAACACGCAGTCCGACTGCCCCCTGCCCATCTCACTGGCCAGCTTCAGCCGCTGGGCCTCGCCGCCGGACAGGCTGGGGGTGGCCTCCCCCAGGGTCAGATAGCCCAGGCCCAAATCCTCCAGCACCTGCAGGCGCTGGGCCACCAGCTTCCAGTCCGCGCAGGCGTCCAGGGCGTTGTGGATATCCATGGCCATCAGCTCCGGCAAGGTGAAAGCCGCCCCGGAGCGGGTGGTGACCCGCACCCGGCCCGCATCCTTCCCGTACCGGGAGCCACGGCAGTCCGGGCAGGGAATATCCACATCGGGCAGGAACTGCACGTCCAGGCTGATAGAGCCGGTGCCGTCACAGGTGGGGCAGCGCAGTCTGCCTGTATTGTAGGAGAAATCCCCCGGCTTGTACCCCAGGGCCTTGGCCTCTGGGTGGCGGGCATAGATCTTGCGCAGCTCGTCGTGCACGTTGGCATAGGTGGCCACGGTGGACCGGACGTTGACGCCGATGGGGGTGGCGTCAATGAGCTTGACCCGACTGATGCCGGGGGCGTCCACCTGCCTGACATGTTCCGGCAAGCCCATGTCCGCCACCATGGCCTCCAGGCCAGGGACCAGGCTTTCCAGGATCAGGGTGGTCTTGCCGGAGCCAGAGACGCCGGTGACCACCGTGAGCCTGCCTTTGGGAATGTTTACCTCCAAGGGTTTCACCGTGTGGATTGCGCCGGTGGACAGGTGGATGCACCCCTGGTCAAACAATTCCACCGGGCGGGCCCGCTGCCGCACCCGCACCTGGGCCTTCCCAGAGAGAAACGGACCAATGCGGGAATGGCTGTCCGTCCCCAGATCGGCCACGGTGCCCTGGGCGACCACCTGCCCTCCGTCCGCACCGGCCTGCGGGCCCATTTCAATGAGCCAGTCCGCATGGGATAAAATCTGGGTATCATGGTCCACCAGCAAAACGGAGTTGCCATCCCCCACCAGATCGTCCATTACCCGGGTCAGGCCCACGATGTTAGACGGGTGCAGCCCGATGGACGGCTCGTCCAACACGTACAGCACACCAGTCGTCCGGTTGCGCACCGCCCGGGCCAGCTGCATCCGCTGGCGCTCCCCGGTGGACAGGGTGGCCGCAGAGCGGTCCAGGGCGAGATAGCTCAGCCCCAGCTCCATCAGCCGTTTGGCCACCGTCTGGAAAGATTCGCAGATGCTTCTGGCCATGGGGCGCAGCTCCTCCGGAAGGGAGTCCGGCACTCCCTTCACCCATTCCACCAGATCCTTCAGGGTCACCTGGCAGGCCTGGTCCAGGCCAATCCCCCGCAGCCGGGGCGCCCGGGCCGCCCCAGACAGGCGGGTGCCCCGGCAGTCGGGACATACATCCTCCTTCAGAAATTTTTCCACCCGCTTCATGCCCTTCTCATCCTTCACCTTGGACAGGGCGTTTTCCACGGTATGGACAGCGCTGTAATAAGTAAAGTCCATTTCGGTGGCCACATTGCTGGTCTTGGACCGGTAGAAGATATGCTTTTTCTCCGCCGGGCCGTCGTAGACGATGGCCTTCTCCCGGTCTGTCAAGTCCCGGAAGGGCACGTCGGTGCGCACGCCCATCTCCCGGCACACGTCTGTCATGAGAGACCACATCAACGTATTCCACGGGGCCACTGCGCCCTGGTCAATGGTCAGGGAGTCGTCCGGCACCAGGGTGGATCGGTCCACGGTACGCACCACTCCCGTGCCGCCGCAGGTGCGGCAGGCCCCTTGGCTGTTGAAAGCCAGCTCTTCCGCCCCCGGCGCGTAGAAAACCGCGCCGCACTCCGGGCAGGTCAGCGGTTGTTCCGCCGCCACCGCCAGGGTGGGCGGCAGATAGTGCCCGTTGGGGCAGCGGTGGCTGGCCAGCCGGGAGAACATCAGGCGCAGGCTGTTCAAAAGCTCCGTCCCCGTGCCGAAGGTGCTGCGGATGCCCGGTACGCCAGGCCGCTGGTGCAGCGCCAGAGCAGCCGGCACATACAGCACCTCGTCCACATCGGTCTTGGCCGCCTGGGTCATCCGCCGCCGGGTGTAGGTGGACAGGGATTCCAGGTAGCGGCGGGACCCCTCGGCGTACAAAACCCCCAGCGCCAGGGAGGATTTCCCAGAGCCGGACACCCCGGCGATGCCCACGATCTTGTTCAGCGGCACGTCCACATTGACATTTTTCAGGTTGTGCACCCTCGCCCCCCGGATCCGGATCGTCTGGGGCGCATTTTCTTTCCCCCTCACAGAAAACACCTCACTGTAAAAGTATTATACTTTACATGACGTAGTCCAGAGCGATAAAACCTGACTTGGAGAACTACAAAATCAGGCGTCTCCTCCGCTGGCGGCGGAAATACTACGCAAGGCCTTCTATGCCGCAGCTTCTGCGTGAATTTAAATATAAGAGAGATAACATATGCTTGGAAAAAGAAAACGCCGTCGTGAACGGTGTGACGTCCGCGACGACGTGGAGCTACTGGCCGGACTCGAACCGGCGACCTGCTGATTACGAATCAGCTGCTCTACCAACTGAGCCACAGTAGCGTATCACTCAATACGAGAATTTGCGAGCTTTTTCATTTTAGCACAGCAGTTCTTTCGCGTCAAGAGCAAAAAATGCGGAGAAATACTTGATCCTGCGCCGCAAACCATTTATACTATGGGAGCAGATGTTTTTCCCCTTGCGCGGAAAGCACTGCCCGGCAAGCGACTGTGATTTCATCACAGACAGAGCTTTGCGATCGGAATATAGTGGTTTTCAAATTAGAAAAGGAGCTGCTGATTATGTCAGTCATTCAAATCACAAAAGATAACTTTGACAGCGAAGTGATCCAGGCTAAGGAGCCGGTTTTGCTGGACTTCTGGGCCGATTGGTGCGGCCCCTGCCGGATGCTCTCCCCGGTGGTGGACCAGGTCGCGGAGGAGACCGCCGGTGTGAAGGTGGGCAAGGTCAATGTGGATGAGGAGCCTGAGCTGGCCCGTCAGTTTGGCGTGATGAGCATTCCCACCCTGGTAGTCATGAAGGACGGCAAGGCGGTGGATACCAAAGTTGGCGTGCAGCCCAAGGCCACCATTCTCGCCATGCTGAGCCTGTGACCTTTCCCATCCGTCTAACCCATTTTGTTTGAAAGTCCCGGACACGAGGTTTTATCCTCCGTGTCCGGGACTTTTTGCCGCTTGGCTTATGCCTGCGCTTCAGTAGCTGTCCGAGAACGGAACCACGTCCTTCACCGCATCCTTGGCTGTGATGGCTGCATCATCATGGTCAATGTCGATCAGGCGGTAGCGATCGTTGCCCATGCCCAGCTCCTTCATATAGCTCAGCTGGCGCAGGCCGTGACGGGATTCCATCCGCTTGACCAGATCCTTATGGTCCTCCTCCTTCATGGCGTACACCAGGTCCACGCAAGCCTGGTCCACCGCCAGAATGTCCAGGGAGGCCAGGATGCCTACGTTTGGGGTCACCACGGGGGCCGCCGCGGTCCCCTCGCAATCGCAGGACACCGACATATTGCGCATCACGTTGACAAAGCAGATGTGCTCTCCGAAATGGTCCACAACAGCTTTGGCGGACTCCATCATCCGCTCCATGAACTCCTCCTTGGCAATGTCCCACATGTCGTCGGAGCCGGGGGTGGTGTGGATCATAGCCTTGCCGATACGGCCGTCGGCACAGCCGATGCCGATGTTCTTGGCAGAGCCGCCAAACCCGCCCTGGGTGTGGCCCTTGAAATGGGTCAGGACCAGAAGGGAGTCATAGTTGGACAGGTGGCTTCCCATGTGCATCTCAGTAAACCATTTTCCGCCCTTCACAGGGAAGGCCACCGTCCCATCCTCGTCCAGAATATCCACCGGGCAGAAGGTCCAGCCGTTCACCTTCAGGGTCTCCCGGTGCTGCCCGGTGGTATAACGGTCCCCTTCATAATAGGTATTGGTCTCCACAATGGCCGCGCCGGGCAGTTCGGTCTTTATCAGGTTTTCCACCCAGGAACGGGGAATGATATTGGGGCCGTGGGCCTCCCCGGTGTGCAGCTTGACGCCGATGTTTCCGGTTATATGCCCTTTCACCCGGCCATAGATCTGCCGCAGACCCTCCGCAGACAGATCCCGGGTGAAATAGACCACAGACTCCTCCCCGATCCGATCGTGGTAAGGGAGATAATGCTCTCCTCCTGTGCCGGGAACAGGCTTTTGTTCAGACATTTCTGTCTCCTCCTTATTCAGATTGCTTCATAGAGTCCTCAGGGTATGCTTCCACCTTTGCAGGCTCTTTCCTACCTTTCGCAGACCTATCATAGTCCATTTGGACTGCATTGTCAAACCCGAACAGGCGCGCTCCACCACTCTGATTTTTTAACTGCCAGCGCAAATTCCCCCCTTCAGCGAAAAGATGATGAAATCATTGAAAATTCCCTCAAAATATACTATACTGAGCAATAGCTTATGCTCTTGTCGCCCTTTACCCGCATCAACAACTCGGGATTGAACCAAGCAGTATACAGGAAAGGACTAGAGAAATATGGAACAAAAACACACCGCCGTAGGATATTTGCCGGAAGAGCGGCCAAGCCCTGTCAAACTTCTTCTGTACGCCATTCAGCAAGTGATCGTCATGTTCCCCGCCACCGTCACCGTCGCTCTTGTCACCGGCTTTCAGGTATCCACCACGATTTTTGCCAGCGGCCTGGCCACCCTTTGTTTCATTTTGATCACAGGGCGGAAAATCCCGCTGTACTATGGCTCCAGCTTTGCCTATCTGACCGCCATCGCCAGCATGTGTGCTGCGGAGGGCTTTGAAAAGGTGGATGGCATCCTTCCCACCGAAGCGATTCAGTACGCGCAGTTCGGCATCATTTTCTCCGGATTGGTTTCCATTGCGGCAGGTCTGCTGATCCGCTTTTTTGGAAAAAAGGTGGTGGAGACCATCCTGCCAGCCTCTATTACCGGGCCGGTGGCGATGATCATTGGTCTGACCCTGGCGGGGAACGCTCTCAGTGACGCCATTCCAAATGTGACCGAGGTGACCAGCGAGAGTACAGCCTGGGTGATCGTGGCTCTGGTCACCCTTCTGTCCACCATTTTCTACGCCAAGTATCTCAAGGGTTTCCTTGGCCAGCTCCCACTGCTCTTAGGTGTTCTGACCGGCTGCGCGGTGGCCGGCATCGCTTACGCCGCGGATTGGGCAAATCTCTTCCGTGCAGTGCCCGCCGCCGCTTTGGAGGCCTCTATCTGGCGCCTGGGCGACGGGTCCATCTTTGCCGTCCCTGCCTTCTCCTTTCCAAAGGTGTCCTGGACCGCCGTGGCCGCCATCATGCCCATCGCCATTGCCACCATCCCGGAATCCACGGCCCATATGTATCAGCTGGACATCTATGTGAATGACGTGGCCCGCAGGAAGGGCAAAAAGATGAAGTACAGCTTGATCGACATGCTGGACCGCAACCTGATTGGCGACGGCATTTGCGATATGATCTCCGGGGTCATCGGCGGGCCGGCCGGCACCAACTACGGCGAGAATATCAGCACCATGGCCATTACAAAGGTTTTTTCCGTCCCCGTGCTGGTGGTGGCCGCGGTGATCGCCATGGTGATCAGCTTCTTCACCCCGTTGATTCAGGTGATTTACGGAATCCCCCTGGCGGTCATTGGCGGACTGGAAATCTATCTGTTTGGAGCCATCGCGGCCCAGGGCATTGCCATCATGATCGAGAAGAAGGTGGACATGTTCTCCTCCAAGAACATCGCCGTCATCGCCTCCGTCATGATCATCGGCATTGGCGGTAACTACGCCTTTGGCGGCAACATCCCCCTGTTCGGCATCCAGGTCCCCTGCATCGCGGGTGCGGCCATTTTCGGAATTCTGCTTAATCTTCTGCTCAGCATCGGTGAGCGGAAAGAGCAAAGTGTCTGATCAAAAACTTGCCGAAATGGTATGTTCTGTGCGTCCTGACCGGAGGCAGAGGCAAAAAAGAAAGATATAACCTCGAAGAGTTCAGCCCCATAGGCGCATCATGCGCCTATGGGGCTGAACTCTTGTGCAGGAAAATATTGGGCCATGTTGGTCATATCACAGGGATTCGGAATGGTGTCAAGCGTCAAAAGCGTAAAGTCCCACCCTGACCTTCATCCAATACAGTTCTGCAGCAGTTTTGACACAAGTGATTTTGTAATTTCATAGATAGAGAGAAAGACATAATTGGCATGGGCCTGCTCCAGAGCCTCCCGCTGCTTATCGGTCACCACAGTATAGGGATAAATTCCAAACAGGAAGGGGAAAAAGGCGTAGAGAAACCCTTGAATCTCCACGATGGTCATTTGGGGGAAAAACTTTTCCAGGCAGTATGTGACCACCCGCATGGAGTTGCCGTAGGCCACCTTGAAGGCCACCAGATTTTCCATCCGGCTGTTGGTCTCCATGTCGTAGTGGTTCATGGACATCAGTTTCAGCAGTAGTTTCCGCCGCTCCAGTGTGTGGGCCAATTCACCGGAAAATTCCTCTACAGACAGGCGCTCATGTCCATGAAGTATGACTTCCAGGTCTTTGATCCATGCCTCATATTCCCGCTGGAGCAGTGCCAAGAAGATTTCCTCTTTTGTCTGGAAGTAGTTGTAAATTGACGTGCGGGTAAAAGAGGTCTGTCTTCCAATCTCCTTGAGGGTGATATCTTTGAAACTCATCGTTTCGTACAGCGCCGCGCAGGCGTTGATAATTTCCTCTTTTCTCGCATTGGTCAATGCTTCCGAGCCCTTTGGCATAAATCTTCCCAGCTTTCTTATCCTGTAAAACGCCCTGTGCACAGGCAGACATGATCATGATGAAATAATCTGCCTATTGTGACACCGTGCCACACCAGCGCATCTCACTCCCGATGGTCTTTACAGTTCAATCAGTTCATATTCCCGGGAACCAAATCCCAGATCAGCTGCCGCCTCAATGGTGTGGATCCCGTTGCGGCTGTTCACCCTCTCCATAAAGTGCTCCTCCCCTGGGTCATTGGACTGGAGAACAAGGTCAATACAGGCCTGGTCAATGGCCACTGGATCCAGAGAGGCGAGGATCCCAATATCCTTCATGCAGGGGTCTTCCGCCACAGCGCAGCAGTCGCAGTCCACGGAGAGGTTCTTCATCACATTGATAAAAGAGATCTTTCCCTTGAAGTGCTCTACCACACTGGAAGCGGCGTCCGCCATGGCCTCTGGAAACACGATATTGCTGGCGTGCTGCTGCCAGGTCTCAAAACGGTCGTCGGTCTTGCCGGCGGAGTGGATCAGCGCCTTGCCCGCCCGGGACGCACAGCCGATAGCCAGCTGCTTGAGTGCCCCGCCGTAGCCGCCCATGGGGTGGCCCTTGAAGTGGGCAAGGACCAGCATAGAGTCGTAATTCAGAATGTGCTTCCCCACATGATTTTCCTTGAGGACCTTGCCGTTGGGGATGGGCCAGACTACATCCGGTCCCTCGGCGTCCATCAGGTCCACGTCGAAGTACTTGGTCCAGCCGTGCTCCTCCAGAAGCTGACGGTGGGACTCGGTGTGGTCCCGCACGCCCCCCGCGGCGTCGCCATAGGCGGTATTGCACTCGACGATGGTTCCGTGGACTTCTTCCACCATGGGCCGCCAGAACTCCGGATGCAGGAAATTCTGGTTGCCCTTCTCGCCGGAGTGGACCTTCACAGCCACCTTGCCAGGCAGTTCCGCCCCCAGAGCGTGATACAGCTCCACAACCTTTTCCGGGGTGATTTCTCTGGTAAAATAGACCTTTGCACTCATATCAAAACCTCCTTGTGTTATTCCTGCGGATTTTTCTTGAAAGATAGACACTTGCCAATGACCTCGCCGGTTTTCAGATACTCATAGGTGGGGAACTCAAACAGTACCGGCTTGAGGGTGTGGTAATTGATTTTCCCGGCTTCGTTCAGGTGTTCCTCCTCCACACAGGTGTTGTCGATGGTACAGATGAAACTTTCAAAGCCCGGGGTATTGTAGATGTCTACCACAGAGCACTCCATGGCCAGCGGGGCCTTGTGGATGACTGGTGTGCCCGCCTCACCCAGTTCGTACTCGAACACCGCCGACTTGTCAGTCTTCGCGCCGCTGACCAACCCCACGTAATCCGCCTCGGGCAGCATTCCCTCGTCCACGATGTTGACCGACAACTTGTTACCGGTCTTGATGACTCCGTTAATAAAGTGGGCGGAGGCCAGGCTGACTAAAATCCGGTCGTGGCCAAGGATCCCAACATGGGCCACCAGCGTCCAAGTTGGCTTCTCACCATTCATAGCGCCCACTACAGCAGCGGGAGTGGGATACAATGCCATCACAGACCCGATGTTTTTCTTCATCACAAAACTCGCCTTTTCTATTCTGACATCATGTCAATCTTTTGTCATGGGTATCATACCACTATTCTGACATCACGTCAATATAGATTTTGCGTTTTTCCCTGCTCATGTCATACGCGGTTCAATGGGAAATTTCTATGGATCCCTAAACACAGATTGAGCGAGAAAGAACAAACATTCCCGCTTCCCAGGACAGAGTACGCGCATTGTTGCCGAAACATCGGTACGGTTTCTATGAAACACCTCGGCGGCCAGTCTGCGAAACTGAAAAGAAAAGGACATCCGTGAGGATGTCCTTTTCTTTTGGAAGGGACGGTTAAAATCGATATTTTTCAAAGGCAGACAACACCGCCGCAAAGCGGCGGCCCCAAGCCGCAACCCAGCGCAGCGGTTGCGGCTTGGAAGCGAGGAGCAGCAGAATGAGCGCGCGATGAGCTTTGCCATGAAATGAAAAAGCTCGTCGCAAGCGATATGGCGCTTGCGACGAGTTGGAGCAGGTGAGGGGAATCGAACCCCCGTGTTCAGCTTGGGAAGCTGACATTCTACCATTGAACTACACCTGCAAGTGCTTTCTTATTATAACCGACTCTTCAGAAAAAAGCAAGCAAAAGTTCAGTTACAATGTTGTCATGAAAGTGTCATAAAAAATTTACAAAAAAGTCTGGACATTTTCCACATTTATTGCTATAATGACTAACAGATAGAAAGGAGGAGGTGATAGTATGAAGGTCATCCGTTCCATTCCCGCAGATATTGACGAGCTGATCTTCTCTGGTGAGAGTACCGTTCCCAGCGAGCGCTGATGACAAACGGAGTCCTGCCGGACAGTCAACTCGTCCCAGTCGGGACGTTTTTTATTTGCGCTGATGGAGAAGGCAAAGGCGGTATCCGCTCTCTCTGCGTCAGCCTGATAGAGGAAACCATGCATATGGGCCCGCCGGAAAAACCGGCGGGCCCGCTTTGTTTTTCTGCCGTACGATCAGTTCTTGCTTCTGCCCATAAACCGCAGCAGATACAAAAACAGGTTGATGAAGTCCAGATACAACTCCAAGGCGGAGTAAATGGACGCTTTGTGCAGCATCACCGCGTCGTGATAGAAATAGTTGTAGTTGGCCTTAATCTTCTGAGTATCATAAGCGGTAAAGCACAGGAACACCACAATGCCCACCATGCAGATGATCCGCTCGGTGGCCTCCATCCGAATGAAAAAGCTGAGCAGCGCGGCCACCAGCAGGAAGATCAGCCCGCCGACGAGCAAGGGGCGCAGCCGGGACAGGTCCGTCTTGGTAAACCGGCCATACAGGGCGAAGGCCCCAAAAAACAGGGCAGTGAGGCCAAAAATGGCGATCAGGCTGGTCACCTCAAACAGCACGAAATAGACGGAAAACACCACTCCGTTCAACACGGAGTAAACGAGAAAAAGGATCCGACTCACCCACACGGAGTTCTTATGAATCCGGGCGGAAAAGATCAGCACCACCGCCACCTCCGCGATCAGCAGGATGATGGCAATCTGGGGCACTGCGTAGAACAGGTAAAACACCGCTCCGCTCGCCGACATGGCCCAAGCCAGCAAAAAGGTGACCATCAGTCCCACAAACATCCAGCCAAAGGTCCTGGAAATATACTGGTTCAGAGTCAGCCTGGAGTCGGCGTAGCTGCTGTCAAAGCTGTACTGGTTCATTTGATTCATATTATCCATACATTACCTCCCGCGCCATCTGGCACTTTAAAATTCAGGTTTCCCGGTCCACCTGCTTCATCTGCTTCAGGTTGCCGATCTTCAAACTCCTGCGGCGGAGTTCTTCCATCACGTCCTCCAGGGGGATTCCCTGGTCCACCATGAGTACCATTAGGTGATAGATCAGGTCCGAGATCTCCCCCACGGTGTCGGAAGGCACGTTATTCTTAGCGGCGATCACCGTCTCCGTACACTCCTCCCCCACCTTCTTTAGGATCTTATCCAGTCCTTTCTCAAACAGGTAGCAGGTATAGGACCCCTCCTGTGGGTGCTCCCGGCGGTCCTGAACCACCTGATACAGAACCTGCAGCACATTGTCCATTTCATGACACCTCACTCACAGTTCTTATTATATCGCAATCTCACGGAAAAAACAACTCTCAGATCCCGTATGGCAGGTGGGACCGTCCGGCCTGCACAGATAGAGCAGCGTATCCGTGTCGCAATCCGTCCGCATTTCCAGGACATGGAGGAAATTACCGCTGCTCTCCCCTTTCTGCCACAGCTTCTGTCGGCTCCGGCTCCAGAACCAGGCGGTCCTGGTGGCCAGGGTGCGCTCCACGGCCTCCCGGTTCGTAAAGCCCAGCATGAGTACCTGAAGGGTGTCCGCGTTCTGGATGATCACCGGGATCAGCTCTGATTTTTGAAACAGCAGGTTCAGGTCAAACATCTTTTATCCCTCCCAGGGCAGTTTTGGTTTCCGCACCCACCAGGGGTCCTCTTTCCGTTGGGCGGCCATCCGCTTCGCCTCTGCTTTTTGGGCGCGGCGGGCCTCCTTCTTCGCCTGGCGGCGGGCCTTGCGGCGCTTCCAGCGGTACTGAATCACCGCCTCCAGCACCTCTCCGCCTAGCTCTAGGACGATCTCTAGGATGTCATCCAGCATACGTTTACCTCACAGGGATGCCCCGCCCGGCCAGGTACTCCTTCACCTGAGGGATGGACAGCTCCCCGAAATGGAACAGGCTGGCGGCCAGGGCGGCGTCGCAGTCCGTGCGCTCAAACACCTGAGTGAAGTGCTCCAGAGATCCGCAGCCGCCGGAGGCGATTACCGGGATGGTCACCGCCTGGGTCACCGCCCGGGTCATGGCAAGGTCAAAGCCCGCCTTGGTGCCATCGGCGTCCATGGAGGTGAGCAGGATCTCCCCCGCCCCTAGCCTCTGGCCCTGTTTCGCCCACTCCACCACGTCGATGCCGGTGGGGGTTCGCCCTCCGGCCGTCACCACCTCGTACCAGCCCTCCGGCCGGCGCCGGGCGTCGATGGCCAGCACCACGCACTGGGAGCCAAACCGCTGGGCCGCCCGGGCGATGAGCTCAGGATCCTTCACTGCGGCGGAGTTGACGGAAATCTTGTCCGCCCCAGCCCGCAACAGCCGCTGAAAGTCATCCAGGGTGCGGATACCGCCCCCTACGGTCAGGGGGACAAACACCTGGGAGGCGGTGCGCTCTACCACGTCCGCCACGGTATCCCGGGCGTCGCTGGTGGCGGTGATGTCCAGAAAGACGATCTCGTCCGCCCCCTGGCTGGAATAGTAAAAGGCCAGCTCCACTGGATCCCCGGCGTCCCGGATATTGACGAAGTTGACCCCCTTGACCACCCGGCCGTCCCGCACATCCAGGCATGGGATGATCCGCTTGGCTAACATTGCTCCCCACCGTCCTTCACCGCCTGGGCAAGATCTATGGTCCCGGCGTAATAGGCCTTTCCAATGATCACTCCCCAGACGCCCAGGGTCCTCAGGTCCCGGATATCCTGATTGCAGGACACGCCGCCGGAGGCGGTCACCCGGCAGGACACGCTGTCCATCAGTTCTCTCAGGCGGTCCAGGGCCGGGCCTTCCAGAGTTCCATCCGTATCGATATCCGTAAAGATAATATTCTTTACACCAATTTGCTCCATTTCCCGGGCAAAGTCCAGATAGTTCCGCCCGGAGTCCTCCGTCCAGCCCGCTGTGCGCACCAGACCGTTTTTCGCGTCGATGCCCACAGCGATCCGGTCCGGGCCATAGCGCTTCACCGCCTGGGCCACAAATTCCGGGCGCTCCACGGCGGCAGAGCCGATAACCGCCCGGAAGGCTCCACCGGCAAACACCGCCTCCAGATCCTCCATGGAGCGGATGCCGCCCCCCAGCTCCACCTTCAGCCCCAAACCGGCCACCTGGGCCACAATGGCGCCGTTTTCCCGCCGGCCATCCTTGGCCCCGTCCAGATCTACCATGTGGATCTGCCTGGCCCCGGCCTGGCAGAACTTCATGGCCGTGGCCAGGGGATCCTGCGCTACCTGGTGTACCGTATCAAAGTCGCCTTTGTAAAGGCGGACCACCTTTCCGTCCTTCAGATCAATGGCAGGCAGAATGATCACAGCTCGCCCCTCCTCTATTCCCAAGTACTACTGAACACATAGTCGTAAAAATCATGCTCGATGATCAGGTCGGTGCTGTCCAGCTTATAGCCCACCAGCCGCCGCATGGCGCTGACATACTCCTCCTGCTTCTGCTCTGTCATGGTCACCCCCTGGGCAGGGGTAAAGGTCTGGGTAAACCGGTTGTAGAAGCCCCAGTCCGACTTCCAGCACCG
>DVKM01000058.1 GCA_018716015.1 Candidatus Enterenecus stercoripullorum
GCTCTGCCGGAGGGGTATGAGACGGTGATCGGCGAGGGCGGGGCCACGCTCTCTGGCGGAGAAAAACAGCGGATCTCCATCGCCCGTTGTCTCTTGAAGGACGCCCCCATCGTGATTTTCGACGAGGCCACCGCCAATGTGGACCCGGAGAACGAAGATCAGCTCCAGCGGGCCATGGAGGCCCTGACCCGTGAGAAAACGGTACTGATGATCGCCCACCGGCTGAAGACCGTTCGCAACGCCGACCAGATCCTGGTGCTGGACCAGGGCCGCATCGCCCAGCGGGGCACCCATGAGGAGCTGATCGCCCAGGACGGCATCTACCGGGGTTTCGTAACTGAGCGGACGGCGGCGGGCAAATGGGCGCTGTGACCTCTCCCCATTCTGAAATCCCATTCTAAAATGAACAGAGCCAGGCAGCGAAATCCGCTGTCTGGCTCTGTATTTGTGCCGGGATCGTTTCGTTACTGTGATACTATGCCCGCACCGGCAGGTGTCACGCCTTGACTACCACCAGGTACATCTTGAACCGTGTGACGGCCTGAACGGCATGGGGGATGCCCGCGGGCATGATGATGGCTTCTCCACCGTTCAGGGTGTGGGGGACGCCGTCAATGGTGATTTGGGCAGTTCCCTCCAGGATCGTGGCCATGGCGTCGCCGGGAGCGGCGTGGGTGCTGATGGCCTCCCCGGCGTCAAAGGCGAACAAGGTCATGCCCACGCCGGGCTTCTGGGCCATGGTCAGGCTCACCACTTTCCCGTCCTCATACTGGACCTGCTCTTTCAGGGCAAAGGGCTGGGCGTGGGGCAGGTTTTTGATCAATTCTTCCATCGTGATTTCCTCCTGTTCATGTTCCTACTGCAGGGTGATCTGCAGCAGCTTAAAGGATCCTCCGCCGCCGACGGCGTGGGACACCCCGGCGGGCACCGCCAGGCACTGGCCCGCGGTCAGGGTCCTCTCCCCGCTCTCCATGCGCAGGGGCATGCTCCCCTCCAGCACATAGTAGAGGGTGTCGCCAAAGTACCGCTCCTCGCTGACGCTCTCCCCGTCGCCAAAGGCCAGCAGGGTCATCTGGCAGTGTTCGCTGCGGGTGAGGGCCATGCTCACCACCCGGGCCGGGCGAATGTCAATAAGCCCCGCCAAGGCTGCGGGGTCGTCCGTGGGCAGATTGCGGAGAAATTCCATGGGCTTGCCTCCTTTGTAACGTCCTATGTTCAGTATACCCCGGTTTGACGGCCTGTGCAACGGAAACCAGGGCTATCCCGTGATTTGCCGAATGATCTCCCGGCGGAGATCCAGCAGTTCCGGTGCGGATGCCTCCCGTCCCTCCGCCCCCGGGAGGGTGTACCAGGTTTGAATGGTGGTGGGTCTGGGGGTGAGCACGGCAATACGGGTTGCCACAGTGAGGGCCTCGTCGATCTCGTGAGTGACAAAGAGCACCCCCGGTTTTTCCCGACGCCACATGGTCAGGAGCATCTCCACCATCTCCATGCGGATGCCGTAGTCCAGCCCCTGGAAGGGCTCGTCCATCAGGAAGAGGGATCCTCCGAAGTGGAAGGCCCGGGCCAGGGCGCACCGGCGGGCCATGCCCCCGGAGAGCTGACCGGGGTAGTAGTGTTCAAAGCCCTCCAGCCCCACGGCGGCGATCAGGGTACGCACCTCCTCCCCCGGGGCGTCCTCCCGCACCAGGCGGATGTTTTCTTCCACAGTCCGCCAGGGCAGCAGCCGGGCGTTCTGAAACATATAACTCAGCTTGCCCTCCGCCCCCTCCACCGTGCCGGCATCGGGGGTGGTCAGTTCGGAGATGATGTTCAGTAGCGTGGTCTTTCCGCAGCCCGAGGGCCCGATGAGTGCCACGATCTCCCCTTGGGACAGAGTGAGGGACAGGTTAGAGAGGACCGGAAGGCCGTCAAAGGACTTCTGGATCCCGGTGAGTTTCAGCATACCGCTCCTCCCTTCCGGCAGCACAGCAGGCGCAGCAGTTTCTGGGTGAGAAAACAGCCGGCCACCAGCAGGAACGCCCAGGCGATGATGGCGTCCGGCTGCACATTGAGCCGGGCGGATGTGATGGCCCCGCCGATGCCGCTGTTGGTGGTGAGCACCTCGCCCATCACCGCCAGCTTCCATCCGCCCCCGATCACGATTTCCAGGGCGGAGTTGAAGTAGGGCCGGATGGAGGGCAGGGTCACATGGCGCAGGGTCTTCCAGTGGGAAAACCGATAGAGCTTGGCCATCTCCAGCAGTTCCCGATCCACGCTGCGCACCCCGTGGCTCAGATTGATGACCACCGTGGGGACGGTAGCCGTGGCCACGATGAAAATACAGGGCAGGCCGTTGAAGCCAAACCACACCAGGGCCAGCACCACCCAGCACACCGGGGGCACCGACTGAAGCACATGGATCATCGGCGTCCCCACATCCTCCAGCTTGGGGCAAAGCCCGAATATTAAGCCCAGGACCCCGCCGGCGCCGATGCCGATGGCAAGGCCGGCCGCCAGCCGCAGGAGCGTGGTCCCCACCGTAGGCCAGAAATCCGGCTCCTGAAACAGGTGGACAAGGGTGGCCGCCACCTGGGGGATGGGCGGCACCACCAGGGGCGGAAAGTGGAGGGAGGCCAGCTGCCAGGCGCCCAGCAGCAGGCCCACCCCCAGGGCGCGGCGGAGCCAGAGTCCCGCCTTAGCCCTCATAGTACAGTCCGTCGTCCGGCATCGCCCCGCCGATCATGGAGGGATCAAAGTCATGGAGCAACTGGTAGAAGGTATCCAGCTCTCCCCTGGCGTCCTGAGCGCTCTTGAAAGTGAGGCCCATGTTAGGGATGGCTGCCTCCACCACGGCAGCATTCATATCCAGGTACTCCTCCGCCAGGGCAGCCGCCTCGG
>DVKM01000059.1 GCA_018716015.1 Candidatus Enterenecus stercoripullorum
TTCTATTTTGAGATCGCCCCGGAGTATTACAGCTTCGGTATGGGGTGCTATGATGCCACTCCGGTCACCATGGCCAAGCTGCGTTCCCGCATCGACCGGGACCCCAAGCCCCTGGAGAAGCTGGCCCGGAAGCTGGAGAAGTCCCCTTTCCAGCTGGAGGGGGAGCTGTACAAGCGCCCCAAAGGGGACCCGGGGCCCCTTCTGGCCCCCTGGTACAACCGGAAAAGCATCTCCTTCGCCCGGGATGAGAACTGTGAGGGACTGCTGTTCCAGCCGGAGCTGGCCGATCAGGTGCTGGAGGGGTTCCGCTTCCTGAAGCCCTATTACGACTATATGCTCTCTCTGGCCGGCGACCCGGCCCCGGAGGGCAGAGCATGATCCAAGCCAACGCCTCCCCGGACCCAACGGGTCCGGGGAGGTGTTTTTCTGTGATGGCTGGGGCCCTGAGCAGAGGCGCCCCCCTCGAACGTCCAATGTGCCGGAGGTGCCGGAGCGGCGGAAAGTTTGTAACCTTTTTTCCGCCGCCGTGGGAGAACCGGTTTCCAAAGTTGCGCCCTGCGGAAAATCCAGAAAATGGGTCAAAAAAGGGGCCTTTGCGAGGAAAAACGACCAGTTTATGGGGAGAACCTGAGGATGGCGGCTGGTTCTCGAAAATTTTCCAGAAAAAAACGCCGGGAAGGGTTTGACAACTGGTTACGAATATGTTACAATTCGGTTACAACATTAAAATCGCTTTAAAATTTGAGGAGGAACCCCATGGCTTCTGAAAAACTTCCTCTTTCCTATAAAGGGCATCCCCTGCGCCGGAAAGACAACTTGATTTACTACGGCACTATGGCCGAGAAATACATCATCATGCTTCAGATCCTCTCCACCCAGAACGTGGACGGCCTGGAGATGGCCAATAAGGTCAGCGTTCAGCTGCAGCTCACCGACCCGGATCTGAAGAGCCGGGACCGCGTGGTCAAGAAGAGTGAAAAGGACAGCCTGTATGCCGCCATGGATGTGGCCGCCGTATGGCTGGACCGGGCCCTGAGCGGAAAGTAATTCCGCCCCTCCCCGCCCGTTTGATCTACAAAAGAGAAATTGGAGGAATCCTGTTATGCACCTGTCGAAGCAGCTGGCGGCCAAGCTGAGTGCCGCTCTGATGGCCCTGACCACCGTGATCGTCCCCTCTATGGCCGCCGACATCGGTACGGTGACCAGCGATACCGGCCTGAACCTCCGCTCGGAGGCCAGCACCGACGCCGCGGTCCTGGCGACCCTGGATTACGGCACTCAGGTGGACGTGCTCAGCACCTCGGACGATGGCACTTGGCACAAGGTTACATATAACGGCATGACCGGCTACATGAGCGGCGACTACCTCCAGGTGACGGAGGAGCAGCTCTATGGACAGGTGATGGACGGCCCCCTGAACATCCGCTCCGGCCCCGGCACCGAGTACGGCACCGTGGGCAGCCTCTCCACCGGCGCCGTTGTGGAGATCGAGGAACTGGTGGGCGGCTACGGCGGCTGGTACAAGATCGAGCAGGGCTATGTGAGCAGCGACTATGTGGCTCAGGTGGACGCCTCTGTGGCGGCCTCCTCCGGTAAGGGCAGCCAGATCGCCCAGTATGCCCTTCAGTATGTGGGCTGCCCCTATGTGTACGGCGGCAGCAGCCCCAGCGGCTTTGACTGCTCCGGCTTTACCACCTATGTGATGAAGCACTTTGGCTACTCCATCAGCCGTACCGCCTCCGGCCAGATGGACAACGGCACCTCCATCTCCAAGAGCGAGCTGCAGCCCGGCGACCTGGTGTTCTTCAACAACGGAAACTCCAGCAAGCGCGCCACCCACGTGGGCATCTACACCGGCAACGGCCAGTTTGTCCACGCCTCCACCTCCACCACCGGCGTAATCATCAGCGACCTGAACAGCAGCTATTACAGCAGCACCTATGTGGGCGCCCGCCGTCTGTAATGGAGACGATTCTCTTTTGATCGGATTAAAAAACCCGGCTGAACCGCGTTCAGCCGGGTTTTTCACTTTTTTGACGCGCGTCAAATCCCCAGGTTACAGATTCATGTTGAGGACGTTGACGAACACCTCCTTGGGCAGGGCGCCCACCTCCCGGTGGATCTCCTTGCCGTTCTTGAAGAAAATCACGGTGGGAATGCTCATGACCCCGTAGCGCATGGCCAGCTCGCCCTGTTCATCCACGTCCACCTTGCCGATGACCGCCTTGCCCTCATAGTCCTGGGCCAGCTGTTCGATAACCGGACCCAGCATGCGGCAGGGCATGCACCAGTTGGCCCAGAAATCCACCATCATCAGCTTGCCCTCCGCCAGGGCCGCGTCAAAGCTCTTCTGATCAAAATGCTGTAATGCCATTGTAAAACTTCCTTTCTATTCCTGTGCTTGATTACTCCGCTGTGTCTTTTTTAGGGAGCTGGTCCAGATACTCCGCCGCCGACAGGGCGGCGGTCAGGCCCTCGCCCACCGCCTTGGACACCTGAAGGGGTTCTCCGGTGCAGTCCCCGGCGGCAAACACCCCCGGGATGCTGGTGGCCATGCGGCGGTCCACCCGGATGGCTCCGTTCTCGGTCTCCAGACCGGGCAGCAGATCGGTGGGGGCCACCGCCTCCCGGAGAATGAAGATTCCGGAACAGGGGAGAAGGGACCCATCCGCCCTCAGACCGGTGACGGTCTGTTCTCCCTCGACCTCCAGGCGGTTGGCCTGGACAAAGGGGATGGCCGGGTCCAGCTGCTCCGGCCGCTGGGCGGCCACATAGACCACCTGACAGCCCAGCTCTTTGAGATAGGCGGCCTCCCGGGGGGCGTCTTTGCTGCGGCCCACCACTACCACCGGTTTCCCCCGGTAGAGCATGCCGTCGCAGGTGGCGCAGTAGCTCACGCCGCGGCCCAGGTACTCCATTTCCCCGGGATATTTGGCCTGGCGCACCACCCCGGGGGCCAGGATGAGGGAACTGCCCTCATAGAGCTCGCTGCCCACCGTCAGGTGGAACCCCTCCCAGGCCATGAGGGAGATCACCTTGCCAGTGAGCAGGTTGGCCCCGGACTCCTCC
>DVKM01000060.1 GCA_018716015.1 Candidatus Enterenecus stercoripullorum
AACGGCATCCCCTTCCGGGTGGTGGGCGTCTATGAGAGCAAGTCCAAGGGGGTGAAGGTCGGGACCAAGGAGGAGGACCAGTACCTGCTGGACGAGATCAAGCGCAAGGACCGGATGATCCTCATCCCCTATACCATGACCCGCTACTTCAACAGCAACCAGCCCATCGACCAGTTTGTGGTCAAGGTGAAAAGCTCGGACGCCATCGCCCCCACGGTCACCAGCCTGAACGGTTTTCTCTCCGGACTCATCGGCGACCAGAACGGCAGCTACGGCGTCACCTCCCCCCAGACTTACCAGAAGGAGCAAAACCAGGCCGACGCCATGCAGCAGCGGTTCCTGGGGGGCATCGCCGCCATCTCCCTGCTGGTGGGCGGCATCGGCATTATGAACATCATGCTGGTCACCGTCACCGAGCGCACCCGGGAGATCGGCATCCGCAAGGCCATCGGCGCCGAGCGGAGGAGCATCATTGTCCAATTTTTGATTGAAGCAGCCATGATCTGCGGCATCGGCGGACTGTTCGGCATCGCCGTAGGCTATATCGGGACTCTGATCGTGGGCAAGCTGTCCTTCAATATGATCCTGATTCCCAGCCCCGGGGTGACCCTGGGAGCGGCCGCCATCTCGGTGGCGCTGGGCATTATCTTCGGCATGTACCCCGCCATCAAGGCCTCCGGCCTCCAGCCGGTGGTGGCCCTGCGGGCAGATTAACGCTGTAAGGGAGAACATATCTATGAGAAAACAACATCGAATGATCCACGCCCTGCTGGCGGCCGCCCTGGCCGCCGGGCTGGTGATCCCCCTCCCGGCGGGAGCGGCCGGGGCCTCCTCCTTTCAGGATGTGAGCGACCCCGCCACGGCGGTGAACGCCGACATCCTGCGTCTGATGGGGGTGGTCTCCGGCGCGGGGGGCAACACCTTCCGCCCCAATGACAAGCTGACCCGGGCTCAGTTCTGCACCATGGCGGTCAACTTCATGGGGCTGGGGGACCAGGTGGTCCTCCACTCCACCCGCACCATCTTCACCGACGTGCCCTCCAGCCACTGGGCCAGGGGGTATATCAATCTGGCCGCCTCCACCATGGTGGACCCGGGCTCCGGGTCCAGCTCGGGGGGCTCCTCTTCCGGCGAGGGGACCACTCCCTCCCCCGGCACCCCTCTGATCGCCGGGGTGGGCGACGGCCGGTTCCTGCCTGAGCAGGAGCTCTCCTTCGCCCAGGCGGTGACCATCCTCATCCGGGTGCTGGGCTACTCCAGCGACAAAGTGGGGGCGGTGTGGCCGGACGGCTATCTGAATCTGGCCCAGTCCATCGGCCTCACCGACGGGATCAGCGCCAAGGCGGGGGACACCCTCACCCGGGCCCAGGCCGCCCAGCTGTTTGTCAACGCCCTCTCCTGCAAGACCGGGGAGGGAAAGGACTACTACACCACCCTGGGCAGTGAGTCCAAGCGGGACACCGTCCTGCTGGCGGTCAACACCCAGACCGACGACGGCTCCGCCATGGGGGCGGTGCGCACCTCTGAGGGCACCTACCTCCCCGACGCGGAGGACGTGGCCCCCACCGCCCTGGTGGGCCGCCGGGGCGTACTGGTCCTCAACGACCAGAGCGAGATCGTCACCTTTGTCCCCGACGACAGCACCTCGGTGACCGTCTCCCTGCTGGACAACGCGGAGCCCAGCTATCTCACCGCCATGGGCGGCAGCCGGTACACCATCGCCGCCGACACCCCCATCTATACCTCCGGCTCCAGCGAAGGGAAGCCCTACTCCGAGGGCTATATGACCCTCACCGCCGGCAGCCGCCTGACCCTGTTCACCCTGCGGGGCAAGGTGACCGCCATCTACGCGGCTACCACCGCCACCGCGGCCGACGCGGACGCTGTGGTGGTCATGGACCGGGTGAGCGCCGCTGACTTCCACCGGCTCACCGGCGGCGCCACGGGCTACACCATTCTGAAAAACCAGCAGACCATCAGCCTGTCCCAGATCCAGCCCTACGACGTGGTCACCTACGACAGCATGTCCAACACCCTGCTGGTGTCCGACCTGCGCCTCACCTGCAAGTATCAGAACCCGTCTCCCAGCCCCAAGGCCCCCACGTCCATTACCCTGCTGGGCCACACCTTCCCGGTGCTGGAGAGCGCGTGGAACTTCACCGACCAGGTGTCGGCGGGCCAGCAGGTCTCCCTGCTGATGACCGTGGACGGCCAGGTGGCCGCCATCCTGCCCTCCAGCGCCCAGACCCGCTCCACCGCCATCGGCATGGTCACCGGAGAGACCACCGTGGACCTGTTCCTGCCCAACGGCGGCACCATGGAGCTGAAGGGCTCGGAGAGCAAGCTGAAGAACGTGAACCAGGTGTGCACCATCACCTCCACCGATGAGAACATGCTGAACGCCTCCCGCCTGTCCACCCAGAGAGCCCCCGGCGACTTCGACCCGAAGGCCCTCACCCTGGGCGAGTACAAGGTGGCCCCCGGCGTGCGGGTGTACGAGCAGTTCCGAGACGGCGCCCAGGTGGCCGTGCCGCTGTCCAATCTGGACTACGGCGCCATCCCCCAGAACCAGATCACCGGCGTGCATATGAACAGCTCCGACATCGTGGACGTGGTCATCCTCAACAACGTCACCGGCGACGCCTACACCTACGGCCGGATGGTGGGCCACACCACTGTAATCAGCGAACCCGGCGAGGACGGGACCGTGGAGGAGAAGTACAAAACCTCCTGGACCCTGGAGAACCGGAATGTCCTGAAGTTCAACGAAAAGGCGGGCTACGCCGGCAAGACCGGCGACCTGATCGGCGCGGTGGCCGGAAAGAATGGCCTGATCATCAGCATCGTGGAGCTCAGCGAGTACCAGGTCTCTCCCTCCGACTTCTTCGAGCGGGACGGCCGCTACTACGTCACCGTCAAGGGCCGCACCTACGTCGTGGCCGACAGCGTGGAGTGCTACAAGACAGCCACCAAGAGCTGGTTCGACCAGGAGGACGGCATGGACCGCCTGCGGGCCTGCCTGGCCTTCTCCAGCAAGCTGACGGTCTACATCGACCCCGTCGGCGACAAGGTCCGCATCATTACCGCAAATTGATCCCAGCGTTTTCAAGGGCGCGGCTCCGGCCGCGCCCTGCAGGCTGTGGGAAAAGTCC
>DVKM01000061.1 GCA_018716015.1 Candidatus Enterenecus stercoripullorum
GTCATCGTCTCCCGGGCCATCCCGGAGATCGACGGCTTCAAGCCCAGCCACCGGAAGCTGCTGTACACCATGTACGACATGGGCCTGCTGAACAAGCCCCGCACCAAGTCGGCCAACGTGGTGGGGGCCACCATGAAATTAAACCCCCACGGGGACGCGGCCATCTACGACACCATGGTGCGTCTGTCCCGGGGCTATGGCGCCCTGCTCCACCCCCTGGTGGACTCCAAGGGCAACTTCGGCAAAGTCTACTCCCGGGACATGGCCTGGGCCGCCTCTCGGTACACCGAAGTGCGTCTGGACCCCATCTGCCAGGAGCTGTTTCGGGACATTGACCAGGATGCGGTGGACTTTGTGCCCAACTACGACGGCAAGCTCCAGGAGCCCACCCTGCTGCCCACCACTTTCCCCAATGTGTTAGTGGCGGCCAACCAGGGCATCGCCGTGGGCATGGCCTCCAACCTATGCGGGTTCAACCTGGCGGAGGTGTGCGACGCCGCCATCGCCCGGATGAAAGACCCACAGGCAGATCTGCTGTCCATCCTGAAGGCCCCGGACTTTTCCACCGGCGGCCAGCTGCTCTACGACGGGACCGCCCTGGCGGAGATCTACCGCACCGGCCGGGGCAGCGTGAAACTGCGGGCCAAATGGCGGTATGTGAAAGAGGAAAACCTCATCGAGATCTACGAGATCCCCTACTCCACCACCGTGGAGGCCATTTTGGACAAGGTGGCCGAACTGGTGAAGTCGGGCAAGATCCGGGAGATCTCCGACATGCGGGACGAAACGGGGCTGGACGGGCTGAAGCTGGCCATCGACCTGAAGCGGGGCGCCGACCCGGACAAGCTCATGGCCAAGCTCTTCCAGCTCACCCCCCTTCAGGACACCTTCTCCTGCAACTTCAATATCCTCATCGCCGGGATGCCCCGGGTGATGGGGGTGGGGGAGATTCTGGACGAGTGGATTGCCTGGCGGATGGACGGGGTGCGCCGGCGCACCTATTATGTGTGTCAAAAGAAGGAGGAAAAGCTTCACCTTCTCAAAGGCCTCAAGCGCATCCTACTGGATATTGACAAGGCCATCCGCATCATCCGGGAGACGGAGGAGGAGGCCGAGGTGGTGCCCAACCTGATCATCGGCTTCGGCATCGACCAGATCCAGGCGGAGTATGTGGCCGATATCCGCCTGCGCAACATCAACAAGGAATATATTCTCCGGCGCATTGAGGAAGTGGGCACCCTGGAGGAGGAGATCGCCGACCTGAAGGATCTCATCAACTCCCCCCAGCGCATCAAAAATGTGATGGCCGGCGAGCTGGAAAACGTGAAGAAGAAGTACAGCGTGCCCCGGCGCACCGAGATTGTGTATGAGTACCAGCTTCCCCAGGTGGTCCAGGACGAGGCTCAGCAGGCGCCGGAATACCCGGTCCACGTCTTCATCTCCAAGGACGGTTACTTTAAGAAGATCACCCCACAGTCCCTGCGCATGAGCGGGGAACAGAAGTACAAGGAAGGGGACGGCCCCTTCCTGCAGTGGGAGGGGGCCAACCGGGACGAGCTGCTGGTGTTCACCGACCACCAGCAGTGCTACAAAACCCGCCTGTCCGACTTTGAGGACAGCAAGGCCAGCCTGCTGGGGGATTATCTGCCCACCAAGCTGGGCATGGAGCCGGAGGAGAAATTCCTGTGGGCCTGCGACCCGGGAGATTATTCCGCCCACCTGCTGTTCTTCTACGCCAACGGCAAGGCCGCCCGGGTGGAGCTGTCCGCCTATCAGACTCAGACCCGGCGGAAAAAGCTCACCGGCGCGCTCTCCGACAAAGCGCCCCTGGTGTCCGCCCTAGTGCTCAAGGAGGACATGGAGGTGGCGGTGGGCTCCACGGAAGGGCGCTGCGTGGTATTCCACACCGCGTCCCTCACCCCCAAGACCACCCGGTCCACCCAGGGGGTCAACGTGATGACCCTGAAGCCCAAGTATCAGCTGGAATGGGCCCGGCCGCTGGCCGATACCCACATCGTCAACCCGGCCCGTTACCGCGCCCGCTCCCTGCCCATTGCCGGGGCGCTGCTCCGGGAGGAAGACCGGGGCGAGACCCAGATGTCCCTGCTATAAGGCGGCGCCCGGCCAGAACACAGAGAAAAGGAGAACTGCATGAATTCCGCCAAGTTTCGAAAGCAACTGGTGTCTTTCCTAGTGATTACCCTGGCCTCCGGCATCTACGCTTTGGGCTTTGTCTGGTGCTACGAGCCCAATGACATTGCCTTCGGGGGCATCACCGGCGTGGCCCAGATCATCAATCATTTCATCCCTGTTGCCCCGGTGGGCGTCACCGTCATTATTTTAAATATCCCCCTGTTTCTGCTGGGCTGGAAGCTGCTGGGCGGCAAAATGCTGCTGGGGTCCCTGTACGCCATGTTTATCTCTTCCGTTTTCATCGACGTGCTCACCCCGCTGTGGGACTGGCAGCCGATGAACCCCATGCTGGCCTGTATTTTCGGCGGGCTGACCATGGGATTGTCCCTGGGCCTCATCTTTCAGCAGGGCTCCACCACCGGGGGCACGGACCTGGCCGCCCGGCTGCTCAAGCTGAAGCTGTCCTGGCTGCCCATGGGCAAGCTGCTCATGGCGGTGGACCTGGTGGTCATCGTGCTGGTGGCCCTGGCCTTCCAGGCGCTGGACACCATGCTGTACGGCTTGGTGGCCCTGTACATCTCCTCCATTGCCATGGACGGCGTGCTCTACGGCCTGGACAACGCCAAGGTGGCCTACATCATCAGCGACCGCAACCAGGAGATCAGCCGGGCCATCGTCCAGGATCTGGACCGGGGCGTCACCATTCTCCATGGGCAGGGCGCCTACACCGGAACGGACAAGCAGGTGCTGATGTGCGCCTTTAAGCAGCGGGAGATCGCCTCCATCAAGAACCTGGTGAAGGAGATCGACCCGAACGCCTTTCTCATCGTCTGCCCCGCCCACGAAGTGCTGGGGGAGGGCTTCCGGGACTATCAGAAGGACGACCTGTAACCGGGAACAAAATCCTGCATACGGAGGTGCAGCCATGAAAAAATGCGTTTGGATCCTGCTGCTGGCGGCGGTTTTCCTGCTTGGCTCCGGCTGCTCGGCCATGCTGGAGCGCAGCTATGTCTCGGCCACAGACCATGTGGACTACTACGCTGTGGAGGAGGACCCGTCCACGCTGCGGGCAGAGACTTACCAGGGCCTTGTGAACTCCATTTTGTACTTTGTGGAAAATCATTCGGCCACAGGGGCTATTCGCCTTTATAACTATACCGGCGACGTGGAGGCTGATCTGGCCAACGCCTGCACGGAGATCCTGAACGAGGATCCCCTGGGCGCCTATGCGGTCCGAGATATCCGCTACGACACCACCCGTATTGTCACCTATTACGAGGTCAATCTTAGCATCATCTATTCCCGGTCCACCGCGGAAGTAGAGTCCATCCGGTTTGTAACCGGGCTGACCAGCCTGCGCAGAGAATTTTCGGATCTCATAGAAACCCTTCAGGAACATACCGCCATCCGTACCGCCTACTTTTCCTGGACGGAGCAGTACCTGTCGGAGCTGTTTTGGATCGCATGTTACAGCCAGCCTCTCTACGCCGTTCAGGATATGGAGGTGGACTTCGCCTTCTATCCGAATACCGGCGCCCAGCGCATCATGGAGGTGTCGGTCTCCTGGCCACACACAGCCAGCGATATGGCACAGCGGGCGGCCAGGCTGGAGACTGCTGCCGCGGACCTGCTGTCCGAGTCCTCCGCCGCGGCGGAAACCGGCAGCCCCGCAGAGCTTGCGGGCATACTGGCCACGGTTGCCAGCTATGACGCCGAGGGCAGCGCTGACCCGGCAGATGTGCTGGAAGGAATCGCCGGGGATGAAATGGGTCTTCTTCTGACGGTGGAGCTGCTATGCCAACAGGCCGGGCTGGACGCCACTATGGCGCTTGGCACTGCGGGGCAGGAACGCAGTTGCTGGCTGATCGTGGAAAGCGGGGCCGGATACCGGCACCTGCTACCGCAGGACCTTGCCGCGTTGGTGGCGGGCGCTTTACAGGACCTGCCCCTTTACACCGACGAGGAACTCACCCAGCTGGGATACAGCTGGCAGACGAATCTCTATCCGGTCTGCTCGGCCTAGAAGTTTGGCTTGCGCGCACCGAAGCCCAAGGGGGGCTGTATTTTGCCACCCGCCCCCCGGGGCGCAAAGTTTACCGGGCTAAATCGGATTTTTTCTCTTGACAAGCCGGTCTTTTCCTGATAGAATTCGTTCTGTTATTGCGAGTGTAGCTCATCTGGTAGAGCGCCACCTTGCCAAGGTGGAGGTAGCGAGTTCGAGCCTCGTCACTCGCTCCAAAAAGAAAGACATGACCATGGGTCATGTCTTTCTTTTTAGGTTTTGGCCGCCTTTGGCGGCCAAAACTTTTTAATTGAAAATGCTGGGGGAAATAACCTTGCCCGGCGCCGCCCTCGTTTGCCCCAATTCTTATTTTTTGTTTAAAAGGGGGATTTTCGGTTGAAATTCCCGGCGGACTATGGTATTGTGAACTCACTTGTTGACATAAAGCGCCGTCTGCTCCGGCAGGCGGCGGAGCGTTTCATCACGTTGCAAAGCGAGGGATCACCATGCATCAACCCAGGCGCCTGCAGCACTCCTCTTCCCACAGGCATACAGGGCGGGGCAGGGGCCGCCGGATCTCTGGTTCGCCGCTGCTGTCCGTTCTGTTCTTCCCCCTGACCATCCTCTACCACGAGCTGCTGCTCCAGCTTTTTGACCGGGAGTACGCCTTTTTCTCTCCCGCCTTAATCCGGATCTTTCTGTTCTCTATGGCCGCCGGACTGGCCGTCTTCCTGATCCTGGACCTGCTGCCCTGGCGCAGGGCCGCCCGCGCCATCGGCGCTGTGCTCATCACCCTGGGCACTGTGATCCTGTGCATAGAACGGGGCTGCCGGAGCATGTTCGGGGTCTACTACGGTCTGGGCTTCATGGGCGGCATGGCCGGGGACGTGGTGGGCACCTTCGCCTCCACCGTGTGGTCGGTGACCCTGAGTATCATCCCCTTTATTCTTCTGTCCTTCGTGCCGCTGGCAGTCTACTGCCTGCTACGCCGCGCCATCGTTTATGGAGAAGGGCAGCCCGGCGGTGTCCGGATCATGCTGGCGGCAGTGCTGGTGATCTGCCAGTTGGCGGCCTTTCTCATCTCGTCCCTGGGGGGCGCGAAAAATTACTACACCTACGATTTCACCGCCAACACCGCCATTCCCCAGTTCGGCCTGGTGACCACCCTGCGCCTGGAGATGGAGTACGCCCTCTTCGGCACGCCCCAGGCGCCTTTGCCCGTGATTGACCCCGGGGTGCTCGACTCAGAAGCTGCGGGGCCCTCCGCCGAAGTGTCCGGTGCAGTCAGCCAGGAGCCCTCCAACACCCCGGTGACCTACGGCTACAACGTGCTGGACATTAATTTTGACGCATTGGCCGCCGGGACCAGCGACAGCACCCTTCAGGCCCTGCACCAGTACCTGGGCGGGCTGACCCCCTCCCAGCAGAACAAGTATACGGGGATGTTTGCGGGCAAGAACCTGATCCTCATCACCGCTGAAGCCTTTTCCCCCTATTTGATCAGTCAGGAGCTCACCCCCACCCTGTACCGGCTCACCCACGAGGGCTTTGTATTCAACAACTACTACCAGCCCAACTGGACTCAGTCCACCTCCGGGGGCGAGTTCGCGGTGATGACGGGGCTCATCCCCAACTGGTTTGGAAATCTGACCGCATTCAACGCCAGCGCAGATAAGGCTATGCCCATCGCCCTGGGCTGGCAGTTTGCCAAGCTGGGGTATAACGTCCCGGCCTGGCACAACAACGGCTACACCTACTACAACCGGGACAAGACCCACCCCAATCTGGGCTATGACTACCAGGGCATCGGCAACGGCCTGGTACTGCCTACCGACCAGTGGCCCAACTCCGATCTGGAGATGATGCAGGCCACGGTGGAGGGCTATGTCAGCGACTATGTGGATAACGCCACCCCCTTCCACGCCTACTATATGACGGTGAGCGGCCACTGCAACTACAACTGGGGGGGCAACGCCATGTCCAAGAAGCACCAGGCGCAGGCCCAGGCCGCCTACCCCGACGCATCTGAACAGGTGCAGGCCTATATCGCCTGCAACCTGGAGCTGGAGGCCGCCATGACCTACCTGGTGGAACAGCTGGAGCAGGCGGGCATCGCCGACGACACCCTCATTGTGCTCACCTCCGACCACTACCCCTACCAGATGGCCGCCGGGGACGTGGACTACTATAACGAACTGCGGGGCTTTACCGACACCGAGCGGGACACCTCCCGGTACCGCAACACCCTAATCATGTGGTCGGCAGCCATTGAGGAGCCTGTGGAGGTGGATACCCCCTGCTCCTCTATCGACATCGTGCCCACCCTCTGCAACCTGTTTGGGCTGGACTACGACTCCCGACTGTACTCTGGACGAGACATCTTTGCCACCAACTATGAAGCGGATCAGGCCTCCACCTGCATGCCCCTGGTGGTGTTTGCCAACACCGGCTTTGGCAACAGCTGGATCACCGCCGCGGGCACCTATGAGGCATCCACCGGCAACTTTACCCCCAACGAAGGGATCACGGTGGACGAGGGCTATGTGCGCACCGTCTCCCAGTTGGTCCAGGCCAAATACACCTATGCCAAGCAGATCATCCAGCAGAACTATTACCAGGTGCTGGAGGATAGCGGCGTGGAATTTTAGGGGAAGCCCGACCACAAAAAACGCCTGCGCGGCGATGCGATTTCGCATCGCCGCGCAGGCGTTTTCCACCTCAGCCCCGACGGCTATACCCCACAGGCAATCAGCAGCGCCTTGGGAAGATTTTGAATGGTGGTCTCCTCCCGTTCCCCGCCAAACTCTCCGTCCACCGTCCAGGCCACCGGCTGGTCACAGCGGAAGGACACCCGGCTCGCGGTGAAGCCAGTGACCGCGCCGTCCTCCCGCTGTGCCTGCTGGGCCTTCAGGGAGGCGATGATAGACTGCCAGTCCTTGGGCGTGCGGGGAGGGCGCACCAGCAGAACCTCAAACCGCCCGTCGTCCAGCTTCACCTGATCCCGGGGCAGAGACATCATCCCCCCCACCGACAGGGTGTTGGACACCATGCCGTAGATGAAATCGCCGGAAATCTCCCGCCCCCCGTCCGCCACCACCTCCATATGGTAGCTGGGAATATTCAGCAGCCGGCCGGCCCCCTCCAGCACATAGGCAAAATGGCCCAGCAGGTTCTTGGTGGTCTGGGGGGTAGAATAGGACACATCGGTAAACAGCCCAAAGGCGGACACATAGGTGAACACACGGCCGGCAGAGTCCCCCACATCCACCGCCCGGGGCACGCCGCCGCAGGCCACCTCCGCCAGCTTTTCGGTGGATCGGGGCAGCCCCAGCGTCCTGGCAAAGTCGTTGGTGGTGCCGGTAGGGATGTACCCCAGCACGGGCCGCTTGTCTTCGGGCAGCGCCAGCAGTCCCCCCACGGTCTCGTTGAGGGTGCCGTCTCCTCCGCAGCACACCAGCCGGTCATACTGCCCAGCCCGGGCGGTGGTCACGCTGGCCGCCTCTCCCTGGGCCATAGTGGGGTGTACCGTGGTCTCATAGCCCTCCCGGGCAAACACCTCCAGCAGGTCGGGCAGCATGCCCCGCACCCGCTGGCGCCCGGCTTTGGGGTTATAAATAAAAAGCAGCCGTTTCATGATATTCCTCCAAAGCATGAAAGACTCAGATTTGGATGGGCACAGACAGCCCTGATCGGCAATATTATAGCTAATTTGCATGGACATTACAAGGTGCTTTCTGTAAATCCCCACCCTTGCCAATGGCCCCGCGATTTTGTACAATGCTGTCATAAAGTAAACCTTCAAGGCGGCCCCGCGGCATCATCCGCTAACGCCCGCTTTGGGGTTTTCTGAACTTTGCTGCGAAGGGAGTGTGCCCGCCCATGTCCCGAAAAACTTTAACCGCCGCCTTTCCCTATACCCTTCCGGTGTTGATGGGCTATGTGTCCATTGGCATTGTGTTTGGCTGGATGATGGCGGCCATCGGCTACGCCCCCAGCTGGGCGGCGGCCATGTCAGTTTTTATTTACGCTGGCAGCGGCCAGTATCTTGGGGTAGATCTGCTGGCCAACGCCGCCCCCCTGGCCGATGTGGCCTTTCTCACCTTAGTTATCAACTTTCGCCATCTGGTGTACGGCTTGTCCATGCTGGAAAAATTCCGGGGGATGGGCTGGCGCAAGCTGTACATGATCTTCTCCCTCACCGACGAGACCTACGCCCTTCTGGCCGGCGTACGGCCGCCGGAAGGGGTGGCTGAAAAGGGATTCTATTTCTCCATCGCCGTTTTGGACCACCTGTACTGGATCGGCGGCTCCGTGGTGGGGGCGGTGGCCGGGTCGCTCATTACCATCAACACCGAGGGCATCGACTTCGCTATGACCGCCCTGTTCATCGTCATCGCCGTGGAGCAGTGGCGCTCCAGCCAGCAGCATCTGCCCGCCCTGCTGGGAACAGGGGTCACCCTGGCCTGTCTTTTGTGGCTGGGCCCGGACAGCGGGCGCTTTCTCATTCCCGCCCTGGTCCTGATGGTGGCGTTCCTGTTGATCCTTCGCCCCTCCCTGGAGCATAGAGAGGGGGCAATGGAAGCATGACTCCTCTACAAGCCGCGGCCGCCATCGCCGTCATGGCCGCCGTCACCTTCCTCACCCGGGTGCTGCCCTTCCTCCTCTTTGGCCGAAGCGGAAACCCGCCCCGGGTGGTGCTCTATCTGGGCCGTTACCTGCCCCCGGCGGTGATCGCCATGCTCATTGTATATTGCTTCCGACAGGTAAACTTTCAGACTGCCGCCAACTGGGTCCCTGCGATGATCGCCGGGGCAGCCGTGGCGGTGCTGCATGTCTGGAAGCGCAATCATATGCTCTCCATTGTCGGGGGCACGCTCTTATACATGCTTTTGGTCCAGACCCTCTTTTGACCAGCAACCTCGAGGGGCTGGCCCCGTCAACCCCGGAGTGACCGCTCCCATAAAAAGATAACTGCTCTTAGAAATTTAAGCCAAACGAGTGGGAATTTCCGTAAAAAATATCCTATTGTTTTCTTTCTAATATCTTTACAAATAATGAAATCGAATTTTGAATTGCAAAATTAATTTTTCATTTTGCTGGAAAAATCACAAGATTCTATTTACAAAAGAGCGCAAATCATGATACACTATGACCAAAGCCGCATGCAGTGGGGCAGTTGCCGCATGCGCCGGTATGGCTTTGCGCAGTCATGCTGTATCACACGCCCGGACAGGTTCCCCGGGCGAATTAAGAGGAGGAGAACACCAATGGCTCGCAAGTTCAAAACGATGGACGGCAATACTGCGGCCGCCCATGTATCCTATGCCTTTACCGAGGTGGCCGGTATCTACCCCATCACCCCGTCCAGCCCCATGGCTGACAACGTGGATCAGTGGGCTGCCGCCGGCCGAAAAAACATCTTCGGCCAAACTGTGAAGGTCATCGAGATGCAGTCCGAGGCCGGCGCCGCCGGCACCGTGCACGGCTCTCTGGCCGCCGGTGCTCTGACCACCACCTACACCGCCTCCCAGGGTCTGCTGCTGATGATCCCCAACATGTATAAGATCGCAGGTGAGCTGCTCCCCGCGGTGTTCCATGTGTCCGCCCGCACGGTGGCCAGCCACGCGCTGAACATCTTCGGCGACCACTCCGATGTCATGGCCTGCCGCCAGACCGGCTTTGCCATGCTGTGCGAGTCCAACACCCAGGAGGTCATGGATCTGGCCGCTGTGGCCCATCTGGCCGCCATCAAGGGCCGGGTGCCCTTCGTGAACTTCTTCGACGGCTTCCGTACCTCCCACGAGATTCAGAAGATCGCCACCTGGGACTATGACGATCTGGCCTCCATGCTGGACATGGACGCGGTGAAGGCCTTCCGGGCCCACTGCCTGAACCCCGAACACCCCATCATGCGCGGCTCCCACGAAAACGGCGACATCTTCTTCCAGCACCGGGAGGCCTGCAACGCCTACTATGAGGCCGTCCCCGGCATTGTGGAGGACTACATGGCCCAGGTCAATGCCAAGCTGGGCACCAACTACCAGTTGTTCAACTACTACGGCGCGCCCGACGCCGACCGGGTCATCATCGCCATGGGCTCCATCTGCGATGTGGCTGAGGAGGTCATCGACTACCTCAATGCCCACGGCGAGAAGGTGGGCCTGGTGAAGGTGCGCCTGTACCGTCCCTTCCGGGCGGATAAGCTGCTGGCTGCCATCCCCGACACCTGCAAACACATCGCCGTGCTGGACCGCACCAAGGAACCCGGCGCCCAGGGCGAGCCGCTGTACCTGGACGTGATCACCGCCTTGGCTAACGCCGGGCGCACCGGCGTCTCCGTCATCGGCGGCCGTTACGGCCTGGGCTCCAAGGACACCCCCCCCGCCAGTGTCTTCGCCGTGTATGAAGAGCTGACCAAGGCCCAGCCCAAGCACCAGTTTACCATCGGTATCGTGGACGACGTGACCCACCTGTCCCTGGAGGAGAAGCCCGCCCCCAACACCGCGGCCCAGGGCACCATCGAGTGCAAGTTCTGGGGCCTGGGCGGCGACGGCACCGTGGGCGCCAACAAGAACTCCATCAAGATCATCGGTGACCACACCGACAAGTATGTGCAGGCCTACTTCCAGTACGACTCCAAGAAGACCGGCGGCGTCACCATCAGCCACCTGCGCTTTGGCGACCAGCCCATCCGCTCCTCTTACTACATCAACAAGGCTGACTTCGTGGCCTGCCATGTGCCCAGCTACATCACCAAGGGCTTCCCCATCGTCCGGGATGTGAAGCCCGGCGGCACCTTCCTCATCAACTGCCAGTGGAGCTTTGAGGATCTGGAGCACCATCTGGACGCCGCCTCCAAGCGGTACATCGCCCAGAACAACATCCAGCTGTACATGATCAACGCCATCGACCTGGCCATTGAGATCGGCATGGGCAAGCGGACCAACACCATTCTCCAGTCCGCCTTCTTCACCCTGGCCAACGTCATGCCCCAGGCGGAGGCCATTCAGTACATGAAGGACGCCGCCACCCACTCCTACCTGAAGAAGGGCCAGGACGTGGTGGACATGAACCACAAGGCCATCGACCTGGGGGCCACCGCCTTCACCAAGGTGGAGGTGCCCGCCTCCTGGGCCACCGTCCAGGATAAGCCCACTGCCGAAGACCTGGCCGGCCCCGCCGACCTGGTGGAGATGGTGGAGGAGATCCTGGAGCCGGTGAACCGGATGGACGGCGACAGCCTGCCCGTGTCCAAGTTCGTCCCCCATGTGGACGGCACTTTCCAGCTGGGCGCCTCTGCCTACGAGAAGCGAGGCGTGGCCGTATCCGTCCCCGCCTGGGACCAGAACACCTGTATCCAGTGTAACCAGTGCTCCTATGTCTGCCCCCACGCCACCATCCGTCCCTTCGCCCTCACCGAGGAGGAGGCCGCCGCGGCTCCCGCCGGGGCCCAGATCGTGGACATCAAGGCGGGTAAGGGCAAGGGCGTTTACAAATACGCCCTGTCTGTCAGCCCCCTGGACTGCATGGGCTGCTCGGTGTGCGTAACCATCTGCCCCACCAACAGCCTGACCATGGTGCCCCTGGAGCAGGAGCTTCCCCGCCAGAGTGTGTTCGACTACATGGTGTCCAAGGTGGAGCCCAAGCCGGATATGGAGAGCGTGGCAAGCGTAAAGGACAGCCAGTTCAAGCAGCCCCTGCTGGAGTTCTCCGGCGCCTGCGCCGGCTGTGCCGAGACCGCTTACGCCCGCCTGGTCACCCAGGTGTGCGGCGACCGGATGTACATCTCCAACGCCACCGGCTGTTCCTCCATTTGGGGCGGTCCCGCCGCCACCAGCCCCTACTGCGTGGACAAGGACGGCCGCGGTCCCGCCTGGGCCAACTCCCTGTTCGAGGACAACGCCGAGCACGGCCTGGGCATGCTGCTGGGTGTGAAGCAGCGGCGGGCCAAGCTAATTGAAGTAGTGGAGAAGCTGGCCGGCCAGGATTCCGCTGACGCGGCCCTGGTGGCCGCCGCCCAGGAGTGGCTGGACAAAAAGGACGACGGCGATGGCTCCAAGGCCGCCGGCGCCAAACTGCTGGAGCTGTGCAAGACCAGCGGCGGCGAGTGGGCCGATCAGGTCGTGGCCATGAGCGACCTGCTCACCAAGAAGTCCATCTGGATCTTCGGCGGTGACGGCTGGGCCTACGACATCGGCTACGGCGGCCTGGACCACGTCATCGCCTCCGGCGAGGATGTAAACATCTTCGTGTTTGACACCGAGGTGTACTCCAATACCGGCGGGCAGGCTTCCAAGGCCACCAACATCGGCGCGGTGGCTCAGTTTGCCGCTGCCGGCAAGGCCATGGGCAAGAAGAGCCTAGCCGAGATTGCCATGCAATACGGCTACGTCTATGTGGCCCAGGTGGCCATGGGCTCCAACCCCAATCAGACCTTGACCGCCATCCGTGAGGCTGAGGCCTATCCCGGCCCCTCCCTCATCATTGGCTACTCCCCCTGTGAGATGCACTCCATCAAGGGCGGCATGGCCAACTGCCAGATCGAGATGAAGAAGGCCGTGTCCTGCGGCTACTGGAACCTGTTCCGGTACAACCCCGCCCTCAAGGCCCAGGGCAAGAACCCCTTCATTCTGGACTCTAAGGCACCCACCGGCGGTTACCGCGACTTCCTGATGAACGAGGCCCGTTACTCCTCCCTCACCCGCGCCTTCCCCGAGCGGGCGGAGCAGCTCTTCGAGGAGAACGAGCAGGCCGCCATGGAGCGCTGGGATCATTTGCAGCGCCTGATCGAGCTGTATAAGTAAAATATTTATTTCAAAAGGTCCGCCCAAAAGGGGCGGACCTTTTGAAATGGCCAGGATTCACCCCGCGGCGCCGCACTCGCCGCAGTATATGCGGCTCGCACGCTTGCAGGACGAGAAGAGTTTTTGGCCAGGTACACGCCCGGTCAAAAGCAGATTGCAGTTTCTTCGCACCTGGGAGGCGTGAATTTACTTTCTCCCTCCTAAATTTAAGAGCTAATATTTAGCTCGTTATAGAATTAAATATAGTTCTTTGGGGTATTGTTGGCTTGTATAAAGGAGTGCGAGCCAATGAAAGATAAAAACAAAACCTTCCTTAGTATTCGTATGCTTCGTGATACACACGATAAATTAAAGTATGTTGCCGCCTATGAGGGCCGCTCTATGAGCAAACAGATTCTCTTTTTGGTCAACCAGTGCATCCGTAATTTTGAGCGGGAGCACGGCCCTATCGAGCTGCCAGAAGAGCCGGAAAAGCCAAACCATGCGTAAGCTGCCGCGTCTGCTCCTCTCCCTGATCTATCCGCCCAAGTGCCCCTTCTGCGGCAAGGTACTGGACCAGGGTGAGGAGGGACTGTGCTTTTCCTGCCAGCGGGCGCTGCCCTGGGTGGAAGAGAACGACGCCAGGGCGGTGGACTTCTGCGACGTCTGCCTGTCCCCCCTGTGGTACCGGGATGGCGTACGGGATGGGATGCACCGCTACAAGTTTCAGCACGGCCGGGCCCACAGCCGCCTGTTCGGCGATCTCATGGCCCAGTGCCTCCAGGACCGCTGGCAGGAGCCGGTGGACCTGGTGACCTGGGTTCCCTTGTCCAAAAAGCGGCTGCGGGCGCGGGGCTACGACCAGGCGGAATTGCTGGCGCGGCGGGTGGGCCAGTCCGCTGGTCTGCCGGTACGTCCCACCCTGATCAAAACCCGGAACACCGGGACCCAGTCCCGCCTGGGGCAGGAGGACGCCCGGAAGGCCAATGTGCTGGGGGCCTACGCCTGCCTGCCGGGTGCGGATCTGGCCGGGAAACGGGTGGTGCTTGTGGACGATGTGGTCACCAGCGGGGCCACCCTGTCTGAGTGCGCCGCCTGCCTGCGGAAGGCGGGGGCGCAGTCGGTGGTGGTGCTCACCCTAGCCAGGGCAAAGTAGCCCCTGTTTTTTCCCGCCTTCAAAAAAGGCTGTACATTTCCCTTTTCCTGTGCTATACTGTATGGGAATCGTTCCTCCCTCCGGGGAGTTGAGCATTCCCAGTGATGGCGTAAGACGCCGCTTTCCGGCGTTTTTGATTTGAGTCTGGAGCTGAAAACGCACCGGCGCACAGCGTGGGGTGGGGCGGAGTTCCGGCGGTTCCGATCCAGCGAGACAGGGCTGGGCAGGGACCGGCATGGATGGGCTGCCTTTCGCCCACGCAAAGCCACGGGGTCCTTTCTGACTTCGCTGGTTTCCATGCTTGCCGCTCCACACTCGGATACATAAGGCAAACCAGGCAGAGTCCTTTTCGGCTCGGCCTTATTGCCTTGCGCAAAAATACAGGAAATAGCCACTTTGGAAAAGGAGTATTTATGGCAGAAAAACTGAAAATAATTTCTCTGGGCGGTTTGAACGAGATCGGTAAAAATCTCACCGTCTATGAGTATGGCGGAGACATCATCGTGGTGGACGTGGGCATGGGCTTTCCGGATGACGACATGTACGGCATTGACGTGGTCATCCCCGATTTCACCTATCTCATCCAGAACCGGGACCGGATCCGAGCTATTTTTATCACCCACGGCCATGAGGACCACATCGGCGGCATCCCCTATCTGATGCGGGATATCAGCGCCCCCATCTATGCCACCCGGATGTCCGCAGGGCTCATCCGACTGAAGCTGGAAGAACACCGTCTGGCGGACAAGGTGAAGTTGGTGACTTGCGAGGCCGGCGAAACCATCCGGGCCGGCAAGTTTACCGTGGAGTTCATCCACATCAACCACTCCATCGCCGACGCGGTGACCTTTGCCATCCGCTGCCCCCTGGGCGTGTGCGTCCACACCGGCGACTTCAAGATCGACCCCACACCCATTCAGGGTGGCATGGCCGATTTGACGAGACTGGGGGAGCTGGGTAAGGAAGGGGTGCTGGCCTTGCTGGCCGACTCCACCAACGTGGAACGGCCCGGCTTCACCAAGAGCGAGCGCAGCGTGGGCGCCTCCTTTGAGGCCCTGTTCCGGGGCTGCGATCAGCGCATCATTGTCACCACCTTCGCCTCCAACATCGACCGGATCCAACAGATCATCAACGTGGCCGCCAAATATGGCCGCAAGGTGGCGGTGACCGGCCGGTCCATGGAGAACGCCATGCGGGTGTCCACCGAGCTGGGCTATATGAAGGTACCCGCGGGCACGGTGGTGGACGTGGCCCAGATCAAGGCCATGCCCAAAAATAAAGTGTGTATCATCACCACCGGCAGCCAGGGCGAGACCATGTCCGCCCTGACCCGGATGGCCTTCAACACCCACCGCCAGGTAGACATCCAGCCAGGGGACCGGGTGATCATCTCCGCCTCCGCCATTCCCGGCAATGAAAATTCCATCGGCAACGTGATCAACGAGCTCTACCGCCGGGACGCCGAGGTGGTCAACGAGCGGGAACTGCCCCTCCATGTGTCCGGGCACGCCTGTCAGGAGGAGCTGAAGATCATGCACGCGCTGACCCGTCCCAAGTTCTTTATCCCCGTCCACGGCGAGCAGCGGCACCTGAAGACCCATGCCAAGCTGGCCAGGGAGATGGGTATGGATCCCCGGAACATCGTCATCAGCGACGTGGGCAAGGTCATTGAGGTTACCGCCAAGGGCATCAGGCTCAACGGCACCGTCCCCGCCGGCAAGGTGTTTGTAGACGGTTACGGCGTGGGCGATGTGGGCGCGGTAGTACTCCGGGACCGGCAGCACCTGGCCCAGGACGGCATGATCGTGGTGGTGGTGTCCATGTCCGGTGAGGATGGGCAAGTCATCTCCGGTCCCGACATCATCACCCGGGGCTTTGTGTACGTCAAGGAGTCCGAGG
>DVKM01000062.1 GCA_018716015.1 Candidatus Enterenecus stercoripullorum
GTGGCCCCCACCACGTTGGCGCTCTTGGTGCGGCTGCCCCCCAGCAGGTGCATCTGGTACATGGTGTACAGCAGCTTGCGGTGGCTGGGCTTGAAGCCGTCGATCTCCGGGATGGCCCGGGAGACGATGACCGACATGGCGTAGGGCATATAGTTGACTTCCAGGGTCTCGGTGATGGGCTGCTCCAACACCTGGGCCCGCAGGCCCATGACGTTGGGGTTGTTTGCTTTTTTATGCCCCTGGTCCTGGGTGGTTTTCTTTTTCGCCATTGGGTGTCATTCCTCCATCAGATGGAGCGGGCGGGTTTAGGAGATGTCCGCCATGTCCAGATATTTATAACCGTTGTCGGCGATGTGTTCCTTTCTCCCTGCCAGGTTGTCCCCCAGCAGCAGGTCAAACACCGCCGCAGTCTTCTCCACGTCCTCGGGCATGACCTTGATGAGCCTGCGGGTGTCCGGACTCATGGTGGTCAGCCACATCATGTCCGGCTCGTTCTCACCCAGGCCCTTGGAGCGCTGGAGGTCGTACTTCTTCTTTTCCTCGTCCATCTGCCGGCAGATGGCGTTCTTCTCCTGGTCGGAGTAGGCAAACCAGGTCTTCTCCTTGCAGGTGATCTCATACAGGGGGGATTCCGCGATATAGACGTACCCCTCCTGGATGAGGGTGGGGGTGAGCCGGTAGAGCATGGTGAGGATCAGGGTGCGGATCTGGAAGCCGTCCACATCGCCGTCGGTACAGATGATGATCTTGTTCCACCGCAGGTTGTTCAGGTCAAACTCAGACAGGTCCTTGTTGCTCTTGTTCTTGACCTCCACGCCGCAGCCCATGACCTTGAGCAGGTCGGTGATGATCTCGCTTTTGAAGATCTTGGCGTAGTCCGCTTTCAGACAGTTGAGGATCTTGCCCCGCACGGGCATGATGCCCTGGAACTCCGGGTCCCGGGACAGCTTGACGCTGCCCATGGCGGAGTCACCCTCCACAATATACAACTCCCGGCGGGACACATCCTTGGTGCGGCAGTCTACGAACTTCTGCACCCGGTTGGAGATGTCCAGGGAGCCGGACAGCTTCTTCTTGATGCCCAGCCGGGTCTTTTCCGCCGTCTCCCGGGAGCGCTTGTTCACCAATACCTGGCCGGCGATCTTTTCCGCGTCCAGGGGGTTCTCGATAAAGTAGACCTCCAGCTGGGAGCGGAGAAAGTCGGTCATGGCCTCCTGGATGAATTTGTTGGTGATGGACTTCTTGGTTTGGTTTTCGTAGCTGGTCTGGGTGGAGAAGTTGTTGCTCACCAGCACCAGGGCGTCCTGAATATCATTAAACGTGATCTTGCTCTCGCTCTTCTGATATTTGCCGTTTTGTTTCAGCCAGCCGTCGATGGCGGACACAAAAGCGGATTTTACAGCCTTCTCCGGGGAGCCGCCGTACTCCAGCCATGAGGAGTTGTGGTAGTGCTCGATGACCTGCACCCGGTTGGAGAAGCAAAAGGCCACCGACAGCTTGACCTTGTATTCCTCCTTGTCCTCCCGGTCCTTGCCCCGGCGCTCCGTCTGCCAGAACACCGGCTGAGTGAGGGCGTCCTCCCCGGCCAGCTCCCGGACATAGTCGATGATACCGTTTTCATAGCGAAACTCCGTGGTCTCAAACTTGCCGTCCACCTGGTTGCGCAGCCGGAAGGTGACCCCGGCGTTGACCACTGCCTGCCGCTTGAGGGTGTCGGTGTAGTACTCCAGGGGGATGTCGATGTTGGTAAACACGTCCAGGTCGGGCTTCCAATGAAATTTAGAGCCGGTCTTCTTCCGGTCGGCGGGCTCCTTTTTCATCTCGCCCACGATTTCGCCCTTTTCAAAGTGCAGGGTATATTGGAAGCCGTCCCGGTAGATCACCGCGTCAAAATATTCGCTGGCGTACTGGGTGGCGCAGGAGCCCAGGCCGTTGAGGCCCAGGGAGTACTCGTAGTTGTCCCCGTCGCCGTTTTTATATTTGCCCCCGGCGTACAGCTCGCAGAACACCAGTTCCCAGTTATACCGGCCCTCCGCCTCATTCCAGTCCACGGGACAGCCCCGGCCGAAGTCCTCCACCTCGATGGACCTGTCCTTATACCGGGTGACGATGATCAGGTTGCCGTGGCCCTCCCGGGCCTCGTCGATGGCGTTGGAGAGGATCTCAAACACCGCGTGCTCGCAGCCCTCCAACCCATCGGAGCCAAAGATGACGCCCGGGCGCTTGCGCACCCGGTCGGCCCCCTTCAGCGCAGAGATGGACTCGTTGCCATACTGTGATCCAGCTTTCGGTTTTACCATGTTTGCACCTACTTTTAGACATATCAAATCATCATATTATATCTCGAAAGAAGCTGGGCAGTCAAGGAAATGCCGGTGATTTTTCTTGCCTTGGCCTGACGGGACATGGCAGCTGCCCAACCAGAGAAGGAAGCTCTTTTTTCGTTCGCCACGCGGAGCACTACTGGAGGCAGTTGCCGCAGGGAGGCGCCGGGATAGCTTGCGCAGTCGTAAAAACCATGGTATGATGGAAAACAATAGGAGGTGGGGACATGGTCTGCAGCATACTTTCCCTGGGGTTGTATGGGGTATCCGGCTATTTGGTGGGGGCGGAGTGCGCCCTGTCCAGCGGCCTGCCCGCTTTTGATGTGGTGGGCCTGCCCGATACGGCGGTGAAGGAGGCCCGGGAACGGGTGCGCTCCGCCATCAAGTCCAGCGGGTTTGAGTTCCCCGTCTCCCGCATCACGGTGAATCTGGCCCCCGCGGACCGGAAAAAAGCGGGGACGGTCTATGACCTGCCCATTTTGGTGGGGATTCTGGCTGCCAGCGGGCAGCTGAAGCTGAAGGGAATGGAGGACGCGGCCTTTTTGGGAGAGCTGTCCCTGTCCGGGCGGCTGCGGCCGGTGTCCGGGGTGCTGCCCATGGCGCTGGCAGCGCAGCGGGCCAGGCTGCGCCGCCTGTTCGTCCCTGCGGACAACGCCCCGGAGGCCACCTTGGCCGACGGGCTGGAGGTCTACCCAGTGGAGACGGTGGATGAGCTGGCGGCCCACCTGCGGGGAGAAAGGGCCATCGCCCCGGCGTCTGCGTGGCAGCCGTTGGGGGTAGAGCCACCCCTGCCGGATTTCAGCGATATAAAAGGCCAGGAGGAGACCCGCCGGGCCCTGGAGGTGGCTGCCGCCGGGGGACACCATGTCCTGATGTCGGGCAGTCCCGGGTCAGGAAAGTCCATGATGGCCAAGCGTCTGCCCTCTATCTTGCCCAACCTCACCAGGGCGGAGGCGCTGGAGTGTACAGAGATCTACTCCGTGCTGGGGATGACCAGCCGGGAGCGCCCCATGGTGCTGCGCCGGCCCTTCCGCGCCCCACACCACACCATCTCCCCGGTGGGTATGGCGGGTGGGGGAAGCAGCCTGCGTCCGGGGGAGATCTCCATGGCCCACAATGGGGTGCTGTTTCTGGACGAGCTGCCAGAGTTTGAACCCGGCGTGCTGGAGGTGCTGCGCCAGCCTTTGGAGGACGGCCAGGCGCAGATTACCCGGGTGTCCGGATCGGTGACCTATCCCAGCCGGTTCATGCTGGTGTGCGCCATGAATCCCTGCCGGTGCGGCTGGTACGGCCACCCGTCCGGGCGTTGTACCTGCACCGAACAGGCGGTGCGCCGCTACCTTGGAAGGTTGTCCGGGCCGCTGCTGGACCGCATTGACATCTGCGTGGATGTGCCCGCGCTGGAATATGAGGAGCTGGCCGCGCCCGGAGAGGGGAATGAGCCATCCAGCGCCATCCGGGCCAGGGTCAACGCGGCCCGGGCTGTTCAGGCGGCCAGGTTCGGGCTGGATGGGCCGGCCTGCAACGCCCAGATGGGGCCAAAGGATCTGAAGCGGTATTGCCGGCTGGATGAGGAGTGCCAGACGCTGATCCAGGGCGCCTATGAGAGCCTGGGCCTCACCGCCCGCAGCTATGACCGGGTGCTTCGGGTGGCCCGCACCATCGCGGATTTGGACGGGGCGCAGGACATCGCCCTGCCCCATCTGGCAGAGGCCCTGCAATACCGGCCGCCGGCGTATCTGCGCCGGTGAGGGGTATGATATATGAGGTTTCCCGGGAGGAAAAAGCGGGCGGCGTCCTTTTGGACGCCGCCCGCTGCCGTTCTAAGCGGTCTCTCAACTGACAAAGGAGATCACCAGGGTGAGTACCAGGAACAAAATGGCGACCCACTTGGTCATCTTGGCCATGCGCGCGTCGGCGGACTTGGCCTTGTTCTTGGACAGGAAGGTGTCTGCGCCGCCGGCGATGGTGCCGGACAGGCCGGCGCTCTTGCCGGACTGGAGCATCACAATGGCGATGAGGGCCAGGGCGATGACGAAGTAGAGGATGGACAAAATGAGCTGGGCGGTGGTCATGAGATTCAATCCTTTCGGCGGTTAATCGGTAAAATGGGCGCAAATACCCCATAAGTGCCTCATATCTTAGCACGATTTCCGGCAAAAGGCAAGCACTTTTTCAAAATTTGCGCCGGGGAAAATACCGGAGAGGATTGAGGAGGAGGGGGGCGCTCAGCCCTTGCCGGTCATCAGATCGGCCACGGTGCGGGCATAGAGCCGGGCGGCGGTGATAGCCTCCTGCAGCGTATTGCCGTGGGTACCCACCTCCAGCAGGATCTCGCCGGTGGACTGGTGCTGGTTGAACCGGGAGGTGCGCAGCACCAGGGGCCGAGCCAGAGTGGACCACTTCTCTGCCAGCGCCTTCTGGATGCTGGTGGCCAGGGACAGGTTGACCCGCCAGTTGGGGTGTTCCTGTCCCATGGCGTCGCTGCCCATGACCATCATCACCTGGGCGCAGTCGTCCACGGTGCCCGCCACAGTTTTATAGATGGTGCCGTCGCTGGCTGCCAGGGCGTCCCGGTGGACGTCCAGCACCAGCTGAATGGAGGGATACTCCTCCAGCCAGTGAGCCACCCCCTGGGAGGAGCGGTTATAGGCCTCGTTGTAGCTGGGGTAGTCGTACAGCGTGGTGTCATGGACGACCTCAATGCCGGCTTCCTCAAAGATCTGGGCCATCTCCTCCCCCACTCGGACCATGTTCTGCTGGGTGTCCAGGGTGCGGTAGCTGTCGCTCTCCTCGTAGATGTCGCTACCGGCCGGGGTATAGGCCTCGGTGGCATGGGAGTGGAAGATAAGGACCTGGGGACCGTCGGCGTCGGCGGTAAGGGTGGGGGCGTCGGCCAGCAACTGCTCAATATCCAGGGCGTAGTCCGTGTGATTGTAGATGGAAATCGAACCGGACGTGACATATTTGGCGGAGGTGCCTGCCACCATGGTCCGGGGGATGATGCCGTCTGGCTCGTCCGTCACCGCGGGCAGGGGATCGGCGTCCTCAGAGGGCTCTGGGGAGGGCTCGGGCTGGGGGGAGGGTTCCTCCTCCAGCGGCGGGCTGGCCGGCGTGTCCGGCAGAAGGCCGCCCAGCAGCGAGGACTGGGCCAACACCAACCTGTCCCAGCCGGATAGACCGGCGTCATCCTGAGGGGGGGCGCCCAGCTCTGCGGCCAGCAGAGAGGTGGCCAGCTGGGTGCTGCCCGCCAGTTGGGACAGGGCGGAGGCGGGATCGCCGGTGAGCCACACCAGCCACAGGGCGGCCCCGGCCACAAACAGGGCGATGCCCTGGCGCAGCCATTTGGTAATGGGTTTCCTTGTCCGTTTCTTTCGCATGGGAGTCACCTCGACCCACTTTATGCGCCGCAGGACAGGTTTAGAACCGGATGGGAAAAGAGAAACTCTCCCCGCCCGGGCGGGGCGGGGAGAGTGGATCGGAGGGGGATCACACGTCGGTGCGGTAGCGCTTTTGGGGCACATAGGTGCAGTGGAGCAGCTCGTGGGCCTTGTGGCCACCGGGCTGGCCCAGATAGGTCTCGTAGACCTCCTTGATCACCGGGTTTTCGTGGCTCTTGCGATACTCCATGCCGGAGTCCTGCTTATAAAGAGCCTTGGCCCGCAGGCCCTGCAGATCGGTGAAGGAGCGCACGGTGGACGGGTGCAGGGGCTGGCCGCCGCCGTTGACGCAGCCGCCGGGGCAGGCCATGAACTCAATGAAGTCGTACTGCAGCTCACCCGAGCGCACCCCATCCAGCACGGTCTTGGCGTTATGCAGCCCCGAGGCCACGCACACCCGTACGGTCTTGCCGGGCAGCTGGTAGGTTGCCTCCTTGATGCCCTGGGTACCCCGGACCTCGGTATAGTCCAGGGGGGCCATCTCATCCCCGGTGAGCTGGGCCACCACGGTACGCAGGGCGGCCTCCATCACGCCGCCGGTGGCCCCGAAGATGACGGACGCGCCGGTGGATATGCCTAGCATGGGATCAAACTCCCCGTCGGGCAGATGGTCAAACATCATGCCGGCCTGGGTGATCATCCGGGCCAGCTCCCGGGTGGTGAGGGAGGCGTCCACCGGCAGGCAGCCGTTGGCCATGCGCTGCTCTTCCCGCTTGACCTCGTATTTTTTGGCGGTGCAGGGCATGACGGACACCACATAGATGTCCCTGGGATCGATGCCCGCCTTCTCGGCGTAGTAGCTCTTCACCAGGGCGCCGAACATCTGCTGGGGGGACTTGCAGGAGGACAGGTTGGGCACGAACTCGGGGTAGTGCTGTTCGCAGAACCGGATCCAGCCGGGGGAGCAGGAGGTGATCATGGGCATGGTGCCCCCCTCCTGGAGCCGGTGGATAAACTCGGTGCCCTCCTCCATGATGGTGAAGTCGGCGGCGGTGTCTACGTCGAATACCTTGTCAAAGCCCAGGCGGCGTAGGGCGGACACCATCTTGCCCTCCACGTTGGAGCCGACGGGCATGCCGAAGCACTCCCCCAGGGTGACCCGCACCGAGGGGGCGGGGCCCACCACCACGTGCTTGGCAGGGTCGTGGAGGGCAGCCAGAACCTCGGCGGTGGAGTCCTGCTCGGATAGAGCGCCGGTGGGGCAGGCCACGATGCACTGACCACAGGACACGCAGTCCACCTCGCTCAGATCCCGGTCAAAGGCGCAGCCGATGTGGGTCATAAAGCCCCGGTCATTGGTGCCGATGACCCCTACCTCCTGCAGCTTGCGGCAGGTGGCCACGCACCGGCGGCATAAAATGCACTTGGAGTTATCCCGCACCAGGTGCAGGGCGGTATTCTCGATCTGGGGCAGCAGGTCGTCATTGGCGTAGCGCACCGCGTCGATGCCCAGGTCGGCGGCCAGCTGGCGCAGCTCACACTGGGCATTGCGGGCGCAGGTGAGGCAGTCCATACGGTGGTTAGACAGGATCAGCTCCAGGGTGAGCTGCCGGGAGTGACGGACCTTGGGGGTGTTGGTGTGCACCACCATGCCCTCGCTCACGGGATAGACGCAGGAGGCCATCAGGCTCCGGGCCCCCTCCACCTCCACCACGCAGATGCGGCAGGCGCCGATCTCGTTGACGTCCTTCAGAAAGCACAGGGAGGGAATCTTGATGCCCGCGTCCCGGGCGGCCTCCAGCACCGTGGTCCCGGCGGGAACGGTGACGGGGATGTTGTCGATTGTCAGATGGACCATTTTCTCTTCCATGTTCCTCACGCCCTCCCTCAGTGCTTGCTCACGGCGTCAAAGCGGCAGTTGGACTGGCACAGACCGCATTTGATACACCGGCTCTGATCGATGATATGGGGCGCCTTCACCGCACCGGTGATGGCGTTCACCGGGCAGTTGCGGGCGCACAGGGTACAGCCCCGGCACTTGACCGGATCAATTTCATAGCGCAGCAGGTTGCGGCACACCCCCGCCGGGCAGCGTTTGTCCACCACGTGGGCCACATACTCATCCCGGAAATACCGCAGGGTGGACAGCACCGGGTTGGGGGCGGACTGGCCCAGGGCGCACAGCGCGGAGCTCTTCAGGTGGTAGCACAGCTCCTCGATGGTGTCCAGGTCCTCCAGGGTGCCCCTGCCGTCGGTGATCTTGCACAGCAGGTCGTACAGCCGCTTGGTGCCCACCCGGCAGGGCACACACTTGCCGCAGGACTCGTCCACGCAGAACTCCAGGAAGAACTTGGCGATGTCTACCATACAGTTGTCCTCATCCATGACGATCAGGCCGCCGGAGCCCATCATGGAACCGATGGCGGCCAGGGAGTCATAGTCGATGGGAGTGTCGATGAGCTCGGCGGGGATACAGCCGCCGGAGGGGCCGCCGGTCTGGGCGGCCTTGAACTGCTTGCCGTTGGGAATGCCGCCGCCGATGTCCTCGATGATGGTGCGCAGGGTGGTGCCCATGGGCACTTCCACCAGGCCGGTGTTGGTGATCTTGCCGCCCAGGGCGAATACCTTGGTGCCATTGGACTTCTCGGTGCCGATGGCGGCAAACTCCTCCCAGCCGTGGTTGAGGATCCAGGTGATGTTGGCGTAGGTCTCCACGTTGTTCAGCAAGGTGGGCTTGCCGAACAGGCCCTTCACCGCAGGGAAGGGAGGCCGGGGCCGGGGCTCACCGCGGTGGCCCTCGATGGAGATGAGCAGGGCGGTCTCCTCGCCACACACGAAGGCGCCGGCGCCCAGACGCAGCTCGATATCGAAGGAGAAGCCGGAGCCCAGGATATTCTTGCCCAGCAGGCCGTACTTCCGGGCCTGGGCGATGGCGATCTCCAGGCGCTTGACGGCGATGGGGTACTCGGCCCGGACGTAGATATAGCCCTGGCCGGCCCCCACGGCATAGCCGGCGATGGTCATGGCCTCGATGACGGAGAAGGGGTCCCCTTCCAGCACCGAGCGGTCCATAAACGCGCCGGGGTCGCCCTCGTCGGCGTTGCAGCATACGTACTTTACCCCATCCTCGCTCTGGGCGTCGTAGGCGAACTGCCATTTCTGGCCGGTGGAGAAGCCCGCGCCGCCCCGGCCCCGCAGGCCGGACTTCTTGATGCAGTCAATGATCTCCTGGGGTGGCGTCATCTCGGTGAGGATGCGCTCCAGGGCGGTGTAGCCGTCCACCCCCAGGTACTCGTCGATGGACTCTGGATTGATCACGCCGCAGTTGCGCAGGGCGATGCGCAGCTGGTGCTTGTAAAATTGGGTCTCAGCCAGGGAGGTGGCGGCCTCGCCCTCGTCCCCCTCCATGTGGAGCAGCCGGGTGACGATGCGGCCTTTTACCAGATGTTCGCTGACGATCTCGGACACGTCCGTCTCGGTGACCTTGGAATAGCAGGCGCCCTCGGGAAAGACCATGACGATAGGGCCCTGGGAACACAGGCCGAAACAGCCGGTCTTGACAATGCGGATCTCATCCTGGAGCTTGTGGGCCTTGAGTTCTTTCTCAAAGGCGGCCAGGACCTTGGGACTTTCCGAGGAGGTGCAGCCGGTGCCGGCGCACACCATCACGTGGGAGCGAATATGACTCATGGTTCCCACCCCCTTATTCCGCAGCCCCGATGGTGTAATCGGCTACCACGCTGTGATTGACCAGATGTTGCTCCACAATGACGGGCACCATCTGGGGCTTCACCTTCACGTAGGTGACCTTTTCCTCACCGGGGACAAAAACTTCTACGATGGGTTCCAGACGGCACACGCCGATGCAGCCGGTCTGGGACACGGTGACGTTTTGCAGCCCCCGCTTTTCCACCTCGTCCAGAAACGCGGTCAGCACGGGCCGGGCGCCGGCGGCAATGCCGCAGGTGGCCATGCCCACCACCACGCGGATGTGGTCTTCGCTGGGGCCGCGCAAATCCATCTGTTGTTTCATCTTTTCACGAATGGCTCTGAGTTCTTCCAGGCTTTTCATACGATTGGGCAGCTCCTTCCAATTGGGCTTCCTGCTGTGACAGGTTGTTTTGAATCCAGGTAAAAATCTCCGGTTCGGCCAGGGAAATTTCCTCTCCCAGCACGGCTTTGAGTTCTTCGGTGGACAGCTCCGCCTCCCCCCAGGGCGTGGTGTGGCGGTAACGCAGGCTGAGCGCCGGGCTGCCTTGAATCAGCAGGGCCACGGTGCCGGCCAGGTCCCCCAGAGGGGGACAATCCAGATGGCTGCGGTCAAAGGTGGCGGTGACGGTGGTGCCCTGTCCGGGGGCACTGTCCATGTGCAGGGTGCCGCCGGTCTGCTGGGCTGCCAGCAGGTACAGCGCCAGGCCCATGCCCACCTTTCGGGTGGTGCGGGTGGTGGTGAAGGGGTCGGTGACCCGGGAGAGAAATTCCGGGTCCATCCCGCAGCCGTTGTCAGCGATGACCACTGTGAGCCAGCCCCGGGCATCCTCCGTCAGGGTGAGCTCCAGCCGGGTTGCCCCGGCGGAGATGGAGTTCTGGACCACATCCAAAATATAAAGGGAGAGCTCTTTCATCCCAGTTTGAGGTACTTGTCCAGAATGGGCCCCACCTGGGCCGGGGTGAGACGGCCGTACACGTCGTCGTTGATCATCATCACAGGGGCCAGGCCGCAGGCGCCGATGCACCGGCAGGCGTCCAGGGAGAACAGCCCGTCCGGGGTGATGCCTCCTGAGGTGATGGACAGCTTCTGCTCCACGGCGGAGAGGACGTCCGCCGCGCCCTTGACGTAGCAGGCGGTGCCCAGGCACACGGAGATCTGGTACTTTCCCTTGGGGTTCAGGGAGAAGAAGGAATAGAAGGTGGCCACTCCATAGACCTCGGACAGGGGAATGTCCAGCCCCTCGGCGACCATGATCTGTACCTCCTCCGGCAGGTAGCCGAAGATTCCCTGGGCGGCCTGGAGCACCGGCATGGTGGCGCCTGGCTGTCCCTTGTGTTCCGCAATCACTTTGCGCAGGCGCTCCTCCTGCTCAGGCGTGCCGTGATAGGGAATGGTGGTTTTGCAGTTTGGCATGTAAGCGTTCCCTCCTATGGTTAAAATTTCAACTAAAATGGTCTTCAGCGGTCTTTTTTCCGGAATGACAGACTGAGATTATTAAAATTTTAACATACATAGGAGCTCAAAGCAAGAAAAATATAGTCATTTCCGAGAAAAAACAAGGTTGGCTGTGAAAAATGAGGGCAAAACGCCAAAAATTGTTAAAAAAATAACCATCCGAGCGCTGCCTCTGGGGTGCGCTCAGGCAGTTCCATAGTCTGATGTGGGTCGGGGATTTGATCCAGGTAATGGGCGTCGCAGCCGGTGACAAAGCGCAGCCCGGCCAGATCAGGGCGTTGGCGCAGCTGCGGCGGGCAGCGGGGGGAGAGCTCGGCCAGGGAGAACCCCATGGCCGGGTCCCAGAGGCCCAGGTTGGACAGCACGGAGAAGGAATCCCGGTCGATGTGGGCGGGATAGGCGACGCCGCCATAGCGGCGTACCAAGGCATCGGCCTCATAGACGCCGATGTCGGTGGCGCCGGCCAGCAGGGCGGTTTCTTCCCCCAGAAGCTGATCCCCGCTGTCCAGAAGCAGCTGGGGGCCAAAAAAGCGGGGATCGTTATCCAGGGGGGGCAGGCGCAGCCGCACCAGTTCCCCGAAGGCCTGGGCCCGTTCCAGGTCTGGAAAGAGGCATACCACATGAACCTCTTCCAGGCACGTCAACTCCATCCCCGGCAGGGCCAGCAGGCCGTGCTTCGCTGCCGCCTCACAGAAGGCGGCGCAGTTGCCCACGGTATTATGATCGGTGAGGGCCACAATGTCATAGCCCGCCAGGGCGCACATGGCGGCCAGATTGGCGGGAGTCATATCCCCGCTGCCGCAGGGGGACAGGCAGCTGTGGAGGTGAAAATCGAAAAAGTACTCTTTCATGAGGATCAGGCCTGCGCCTGGAGCAGACGGGAAAGGCAGACGGCGCAATCGTAGGTGGATAGCGGAGTACCCAGCAGGTTGACGCCCTGGGCCCGGGCCTTCTGGAGCAGGGAGTCGTCGGGGGCCACTCCCTCGGTGAGAATGACGCAGGAAAGGTCGGTGAGGGCGGCCACCGCCGCCACATTGACGTTACTCATGATGGTCAGCCAAATCCCGCCGGCGGGGGCCCGGCCCATGACCCAGCTGAGCAGGTCGCCGCAATAGCAGCCGCCGGTGATCCCGCAGCCGCCGTCGGCCAGACAGAAGGTGGTGAGATTCAGCCGGTTGGCAAGATCCTGTACCGTGGTCATGGGGAGCACATCCTTTCTAATCTCAGAGTCCGGTTTGGGAGGGGGGATCCTTGGGCAGGCCCCGCCTGCGCCGGAAGGGGGCGGGGAGGTATTCGTCGGCGTCGTTTTTTCCGGTCATGTGCTGCATGCGTTCCCGCACCTTGAAGATGCAGTCGTCCTCGCTGGCCCGGCCCATGACCACGTCCTCGGCAAAGGCCCGGCAGGAGGGGGCGCCGCAGGAGCCGCAGCGCAGCCCGGGCAGCTGGTCCTCCAGGACCTGGATTTGGCGCATCTTTTCCATGGCCACCCGCCGGTCCGGGTCCAGCAGGAAGGTGGGGTAGTATTCCGGCTTCTGGGTGGAGGCGATGAGTTCATCCACCCGGGAGCCGGGCTGATAGACGCTGCGGGCCTCCGGCAGCTCTCCCATCAGCCGTTTCAGGCGCATGCGGGCGGTGAAGGGGTTTTCCACGTTGAAGCATCCCCCCACGCACCCCTGGGTGCAGGCGCGCAGTTCGATAAAATCCGCCTCGGGCAGCCGGCCGTCCTCGATCTCCTCCAGCATCCGGATCACATTTTCAATGCCGTCCACCGCCACGTACCGCTGGGCGCGGTGGGCATAGGACTCCCCGCCGGAGAAAGCCCAGCCCACGCCGCCCCGGCCGGCCAGAGAGAGCTGGGGCAGCGGCCGGCCAGCCAGCCGGGTCATGGCCGGGAGCAGCGCTTTATAGACATCCCGGATGGCAAAGGCCCCGTCCAGCACCGGGGCGATCTGTCCGTCGGGGGAGGAGGCGGAGGTGACCAGGGAGGAGCAGGGGACGATGGAGAAAATACCGATCTCCTGGGGGGATAGCCCAGTGTCCGCCACGGCCTTCTCCCGGGCCAGGATGGCCGCCAGTTCGCCGGGCAGTAGCAAGGGACAAATATGGCCGAGAAGACTGGGGAAGCGGATGCGGATCAGCCGCACCACCGCCGGGCACACCGAGGAGATCTCCGGCACCGGACGGCCTGAGTCCGCCGGGCGGCTGCCCAGGTAGCCGGTGAGCAGCTCGGCGCCGCCGGCCGACTCATAGACGCTGTCAAAGCCCAGCTCCAGCAGGCTGGCCAGCACCAGGTTGGGGTCGTTCAGATTGTGAAACTGCCCGTATAGGGCCGGATCGGGGACGGCTATGGTATATTGATAGTTTTGCAGGGAATTGAAGCTGTCAGGCACTGAGGTGACCGCGTGGTGGGGGCACACCCGCAGGCAGGTGCCGCAGTCGATGCAGCGGTTGGGCAGAATAGTGGCCTTCCCGTTTCGCACCCGGATGGCCTCGGTGGGACAGTTTTTGATACAGGTGGTGCAGCCCAGGCACTTTTGATATTCCAAAACCACAGAATGACGCATGAAAACCGCCTTTCCGCCGGCTGTGCCGGCTGTGATATGCGGGTAGGAAGCTGTGGGAGCCCCTCACGGGATGCGCACCACCATAGTGACGGTGGTGCCCACCCCCACGGTGGAGGCCACACTCATCTCATCGCTGTATTTCTTCATGTTGGGCAGGCCCATGCCCGCGCCGAAGCCCAGGTCCCGGACCTGGTCCCCCGCGGTGGTAAAACCGGCCTGCATTGCCTGGTCGATGTCTGGGATGCCGGGGCCGTGGTCGGTGAGGGTGATGACGATGTCGTCCAGCCCCACATCCACCCGGGCCGTGCCACCGTTGGCGTGGATGACCATGTTGATCTCCCCCTCGTACATGCAAACGGACACCCGGCGGATGGTATCGGAGTCATAGCCCAGCTTCCGCAGGGCCTGTTTGACCTGGGAAGAGGCCTCCCCGGCGTGGGTCAGATCTCCGCCGGGCACCTCATAGGCCAGATGCAGCGCCTCCATGCGATCACGCTCCTTTGGAACAGCATAACATATTTTCATGGAAAATGGAACAGAAAGAGGCGTAGAAATTAGGAAATACCACAAAGGAAGAGCGCATTACAGGGTCTTTTTGTGGCCATCTGCCATTGACAAAAAGCTGAAGAGATTCATATAATAATTACAATACGCTAAAGCAATAAATAACTAAAACGGCGTAGAAATCTTAGAGAGGAGAAATACTCATGGGGAAAGAACGCGTATACAATTTTTCAGCAGGCCCCTCCATGCTGCCGCTGGAAGTGCTCACCCGGGCCGGATCTGAGATCACCAACTATCAGGGATCAGGCATGTCAGTGATGGAGATGAGTCACCGATCTAAGGTTTTCGACAAGATCTTTCAGGACACCCAGGCCAACTTCCGCCGGCTGTTCCATGTGCCGGAGGAGTACAGCGTCCTGTTTTTGCAGGGGGGCGCCTCCACCCAGTTTTCTATGGTGCCCCTGAACCTGATCGGCAAAACCGGGAAGGCGGACTACGCTGTCACGGGCAACTTTTCCAACATTGCATACAAGGAGGCCAAGAAGTACGGCCAGATCAATCTGGCTGCCTCCAGCGAGGACCGCAACCACACCTATATTCCCACCCAGGACCAGCTGAAACTGGATCCCCAAGCCAGCTACTTTCACTACTGCGCCAACAACACCATCTACGGCACCGAGTGGCAGTATGTTCCCGAGACGGGGGACGTGCCCCTGGTGTGCGACATGTCCTCCGACTTTCTCAGCCGGGTGGTGGATGTGTCCAAGTACGGCATCATCTACGGCGGAGCCCAGAAGAACCTGGCCCCGGCGGGGCTGACCATCGTGGTCATCCGCAAGGACCTGGCCGGGCAGGAGCTGCCCTACACCCCGCTGATGCTGAACTACAAGACCATGATCGACAAGGACTCCATGTACAACACGCCCCCCTGCTGGTGCATCTATATGCTGGGGCTGGTGCTGGAGTGGCTGGACAGCAAAGGCGGCGTGGAGGGCATGGAGAAGATCAAACATGCCAAGGCCCAGCTGCTCTATGATGTGCTGGACGACTCCAAGCTGTTTGCCTGCCCGGCGGAGAAGGGCAGCCGGTCGGACATGAACGTGGTCTTCCGCACCCAGGACCCGGAGCTGGACGCCAAGTTCGTCGCCGAAGCTACCCAGGCCGGCTTTGTCAACCTGAAGGGCCACCGCTCCGTGGGCGGCATGCGGGCCTCTATCTACAACGCCATGCCCACCGAGGGCGTGGAGAAGCTGGCGGACTTCATCCGGGCCTTCGACCGGGCGAACTAGGACCACCCCAGCCGTTTGCCGATCCCCGCAGCAGGGCGCGGTGGACGCGGTGGGCATAGGCTTTGGGCGGCGCCATTGTCCGCCAAAAGACGGGGAACATCCTCAGTCCCATTCTGGTGCATGTGCTCAATAACGGTATTGCCAGCCTCCCATAAACTTGGCGCATTCCCAAACTGGAGGCAACCTTATGGACAAGGAGTCCCAACGAAAACAGCGGGCGGAGCGCGAGCCCGGTTTTGGCGCTTTTTATCGCAAGCGCCTTCCCGGAATGATTGCGCTGTGCCTGGCCATAGTCGTGGCGGACTGTGTGAGCAGCCGCGCTTTTGACCCCCTGTTTTGTGTCATTGCCCTGGCAATCTGCGGGCTTTTACCCGCTGTCAAATGGGCGCTGAAGTGACGGACCTGAACAAGGGCCGTGCCGGGCGGTATGGGGCACAGGCCCCGCTGGACCGAAGGAGAGAACCATGGGGAAAAGGAACATTTCGCTGCTAATCTTGACAGTCGTTTGCTTCGTTGTGGTGCTGCTGGGGAGCGTTTTTTCGGGGAATCGCCGTCCCCTGCTTAGCGGAGTATTGGGTTTGACGATACTGATATGTATCATAGTTCAGGTAATTACCATATTAAAAACGGCTAGAAAAAATAGGCGGGGTGACGAAGCGGACGCCCATTCAGAGCATCCGCTGTCCGCCCGGCCAACGTAGAGATCATGGATGAAACGAGGGGTAAAAATGTTTCAGATCAAGACGATGAATAAGATTTCCTCCAAGGGGTTGGACCGGTTGCCCAGGGAGAACTATACCGTAGGGGACGATGTGTCCAACGAGGACGCCATTCTGGTGCGCTCGGCCAAGCTGCATGACTATGTGTTCCCCTCCAATCTCTGGGCCATCGCCCGGGCCGGAGCGGGGACCAACAACATCCCTGTGGACCGCTGCTCCGAGGCGGGCATCGTGGTGTTCAACACCCCCGGTGCCAACGCCAACGCGGTGAAGGAGCTGGTGATCTGCGCGCTGCTGGTGGCCTCCCGAGACATCATGGGGGGCAACGCCTGGGTGCGGGAACAGGCCGCCGCTGGCGCCGACGTGGCCGCGGTAGTAGAGAAAGGGAAATCCGCTTTTGTGGGCCCTGAGCTGTACCGCAAGACCCTGGGCGTCATCGGCCTGGGGGCCATCGGCGCGCTGGTGGCCAACATCGCGTTGTCCCTGGGCATGGAGGTGTATGGTTATGATCCCTTCCTGTCCGTGGACGCCGCCCTGCGGCTGGACCGCCACGTCCATGTGGTGAAGGAGGTCAATGAGATCTACCGGGTGTCCGACTACGTCACCATCCATATGCCCTATACCGGTGAGACCCGGCACACCATCAACGCCGATGCCCTGGCGGCCATGAAGGACGGGGTGCGGGTGGTGAACCTGGCCCGGGGCGAGCTGGTGGACGACGAGGCCATGCTGGCCGCGCTGGAGTCGGGCAAGGTGGCCCGCTACGTCACCGACTTTCCCAACAACACCGTGACCCTGGCCCAGGGCGTGGTGGCCTTCCCCCACCTGGGTGCCTCCACCCCCGAGAGCGAAGACAACTGCGCGGCAATGGCCGCCGACGAGCTGCGGGACTTTCTGGAGAACGGCAATGTGAGAAACTCGGTGAACTTCCCCAACGTGGTCATGGAACGCTCCGGTGCGCTGCGCCTGTGCCTGGTTCACCGCAACATTCCGGCCATCTTGGCCAATGTCACCCTCCAGCTTTCCAATGACGGGGTGAATGTGGAGAACATGACCAACAAGTCCAAGGGGGACTACGCTTACACCATCGTGGATGCGGGCAGCCAGGTGGAGCGGCGGGTGTTAAACCACATCGCCCAAATCCCCGGCATGCTGCGCATGCGGGTGATCCAGTGAGGGGCCGAAAGAAAACCTGAAGATGAAAAACGGGTCCACAGCCAAAAGGCTGTGGGCCCGTTTTGTCTGCACAAACCGTTCACAGGGAGAGCAGGTGCCTGCCGTAGGCGGTCATGTCCAGCTCCGCGCCCAGCTGATGCAGCTGCTGCCTGGTAATTCGCCCCTCTTGATAGGCAGTCTCCTCAATACACCCCACATACCGCTCGGTGGAGCGCTGCAAGTCGTGGATAGCCTGGGCGGCGGCCAGCAGGCTGTCGGCGCTGCCCGCGTCCATCCACAGGTACTTGTCTTGGAGGGGGATGACCTGGAGCTGGTTCCGGCGGAGGAACTCCAGATTCACATCGGTGATCTCCAGCTCGCCCCGGGGGGAAGGGGTGAGGGAGGCGGCGATGTCCAGCGCGTCATTGTGGTAGAAGTACAGGCCGGGGACCACATAGTTGGACTTGGGATTCTCGGGCTTTTCCTCGATGGAGATGGCCCGGCCGTCTGCATCGAACTCCACCACCCCGAAGGGCCGGGGATTGCAGACATAGCAGCCGAACACGGTGGCGCCCCGGTTGTCCGCAGCGGCCTGCTTCAAAATGGCGGCCAGATCAGGGGCCCAGAAGATGTTGTCTCCCAGCACCAAGCACACGTCGTCACCGTCCAGGAACTCCCGCCCGATAAGCAGGGCGTCGGCAATCCCCCGGGCCACCGGCTGCACAGTGTATTGGATGGACATGCCCAGCTGGGAGCCGTCCCCCAGCAGGGCGGCAAAGGTGGTCTCCTCCCCGGGGGGAACAATGACCAGTACCTGGTCGATCCCCGCCTGCATCAGCACGGACAGGGGATAGTAGATGAGGGGCTTGTCATAGATGGGCAGCAAAGGCTTGCATACGGGCTTGGTCATGGGATACAGACGGGTGCCCCGTCCGGCGGCCAGAATGATACCCTTCATAGGAGACCTCCACGCGCCCACCGGCGCTCGATATGGAATGGAACCTTCCGGCCAGGGCCGGAATTGACAAGCAGATTATACCGGAAAGCAGCGGGAAAGTCAATGAAAGACCAGGGGCTCAGCCGTCAATGCGGCCGGCCTTGTCCGCGGCGGACCACACCGTAGAGAAGGGCAGCCCCCGCTCTTGGGCGAGGCGGGCCACGTCCTCATATTCCGGTTTTGTGTGGGTTGCACCCATGCCCTGGGCCGTTTTGACGGTGACCGGGCCATAGGGGGTGTCCACAGTTTTCTTGGAGGGGGCCAGATAGTATTTGCCGCACCGCAGTACCCGCAAGCCGTTGGTGGTGGTGTGGTTGAAGATATGTTGGGCAAACTCCTCCTCCCGGGCGGGGTCGCACAGCACGGTGAGCTGCCAGCCCGCCCGGCCCTTTTTCATCTGACCGGGCAGGGTGTATACGTCCAGCGCCCCCAGCTCCAGCAGCCGCTGGCAGGCGAAGGATAGGGCCTCGGGGGTCATGTCATCCAGGTTGCACGTCAGTTGGCTGATCTCTCCCCGGCCCTCTTCCTGGCGCTGGCCCCAGAAGGCCCGCAGGCAGTTGGCGGCGGCAAACTGCCGGGTGCCCAGGCCGATGCCCACCTGGCTGACCGCCATCAGGGGCATGGGACCGAACCGGGTGGCGAAGTGGGTGAGCAGGGCCGCCCCGGTGGGGGTGCAAAGCTCCCCCTGGATGGCGCCGCCATAGATGGGCACGCCGGCCAGCAGGTTGGCGGTGGCGGGGGCAGGCACAGGGACGATGCCGTGGGCACAGCGCACCTGCCCGCTGCCTACATGGATGGGGGAGACCACAATCTCATCGGGGGCGAGCAGGTGCAGGGCATAGCACACCCCGGCTACATCGGCGATGGCGTCCAGCGCCCCCACCTCGTGGAAGTGGACCTGGTCCACCGGACAGCCGTGGGCCTTGGCCTCCGCCTGAGCAATGCTGTCATACACCGCCCGAACATGGTCCAGGACGGGAGCGGGCAGGGGCAGACCGCTGATGATGGCCTGCACGTCCGAGGCGTGGGAGTGGAAATGCTCGTGCCCATGGGCGTGATCGTGGTCGTGGGGATGGGCATGGTGGTGCTCATGTTTATGGCCGTGCTCATGGTGCTCATGCCCATGGTGGTGTTCGTGTTCATGTTTATGTGTATGTTCCTGCCCGTGTTTGTGGGCGTGCTCCAGCAGCTCGTCCTCCTCCAGGCCGGCTACGGTGACGGCCATGTGGGTGCCGGAGATGCCCAGGGAGTGGGCGGCGCGGGCAGTCACTGCCACCTGGGGCAGGCCCAGATGGTTCATGGTATTCAGAAAATCTTTTTGATCGGGCAGCAGCTGGTACAGTGCCCCCAGCAGCATATCGCCGGAAGCGCCCATGGCGCATTCCAGATAGAGTGTTTTCATTGCTTCATTTCCCCTTCGGGAGGGAGCCCCTCCATGAGATTGATGCGGCTGGCCAGATAGCCCGCGCCGAAGCCGTTGTCGATGTTGACCACGCTCACTCCGCTGGAGCAGGAGTTGAGCATGGACAGCAGGGCAGACAGGCCTCCGAAGCTGGCCCCGTAGCCTACGCTGGTGGGCACGGCGATGACGGGGCAGTCCACCAGGCCGCCCACTACAGAGGCCAGGGCCCCCTCCATGCCGGCCACGGCGATGACGCACCGGGCGGACATGATGGAGTCCAGGTTGTGCAGCAGCCGGTGCAGGCCCGCCACCCCCACGTCATACAGCCGGGTGACCCGGCTGCCCAGGGCCTCGGCGGTGAGGGCGGCCTCCTCGCACACGGGCAGATCGCTGGTGCCGCCGGACACCACTGCGATGTGCCCCCGGCCCTGGATGGGGGCGGGGAAGGCAACAGCTAATTTAGGAGCTGGATGGTAGTCCAGGGGGACGGCCTCCGACACCTGCCGGGCGGATTCCGGGGACAGCCGGGTGACCAGCACATTGCGGCACCCCCGCTGGCCCATGGCGGTGAGGATGCCCACAATTTGCTCCGGGGTCTTGGACTGGCCGTAGATCACTTCCGCCGCCCCCTGGCGCACAGACCGGTGGAAATCCACCTTGGCGTAGCCCAGATCCTCAAAGGGGGATTCCTTGAGCTGGAGTAGAGCCTCGTCGGGGGAGAGGGCGCCGGCCTGGACCTGCCGCAGCAGGGAGAGAATATCCTGTTTGTTGTCCATAAGATACCTCCGATCAGGGCCTGGGGATCAGGTCCAGCAGGACGGCGGAAAAGTCGGGGGCCAGGGCGGTGGTGATGGTGTCCCGCAGGGCCACTGCCTGAGCCAGCTGCCCTGGGGGCAGCTGGATGCGGGCGCCGCCGTGGTAGAGCCGCACCCGGAAATCGGAAAAGCCCAGCCCGGACAGGGTGGCCTCCGCCCGCTCCACCCGGGCCAGGTCCTCCCGGGTGATGGGGGTGCCGGTGGGCACCCGGGTGGCCAGGCAGGCGTAGGCGGGCTTGTTCCATACGGGGAGCCCCGCCTTCTGGGCCAGCTGGCGCACCGCCTGCTTGTCCAGGCCGCACTCCCGCAGGGGGGAGCGCACGCCAAACTCCTCCAGGGCCCGCATGCCGGGACGCTGGGCAGGGTCGTCGGAGGCGTTGGAGCCGTCCACCACCAGGGGCAGACCGTCCCGCTGGGCGGCCCGGAGGATGGTAGACAGGATGAGGCGCTTGCAGAAGTAGCACCGGTCCGGGCCGTTGGCGGCGATGTCCGGGGAGGACAAAGGGTCTGTCTCCAGGATGGTGAGCATCACGTTCAGGTCGTCCGCCAGCTGCTTGGCGTCCGCCAGCTCGAAGGCGGGCTGGAAGGGAGAGCGGACGCAATAGGCCCGCACCTGCTGGCCGTAGGTCTTGGCGGCCCACAGCAGGACTGCGGAGTCCACACCGCCGGAAAAGGCCACCGCCGCTCTGGGATTGTGAAAAAAGAAGTCGCGCAAAGTCATAAAAGCACCTCCAAGGACAACTCAGCCTTTTGGTTTGACGGGAAAAACAAAAAAGCCGCCAAAGCGGCCTGCTGGCCGTTCTGGTAGCCTTCAGCGCTACAAGTGTGCGATGGGGAGGGAGAGATGGCTGCACCAGGGGACTTTGCCCCCAAAGCCCACTTCCTGCAGGCCCTTGCAACGATATGATACAGGATGGCGGCGAGCGTTGTCAAGGGGAAGTTTCCCCCTCCGGGTTTTCCTGGGGGAACAAACCGGCCGCGGCGGCTTGGCAGAAGGATGGGAATATGGTAGAATATCAAAAAGAGATTTTGTAACCCATGGGGTTACAGAGGAAAGGAGCTATGACAATGAGGGGACACGAACCCATGATTCTGGTGCTGGACGGGCAGGGCGGCGGTGTGGGCCGGGCGCTGACGGCCCGGCTGCGGGAGCGGTTGCCCCAGGTACATATCCGGGCGGTGGGGGCCAACTCTGCGGCCACAGAGGCCATGCTGAAAGCCGGTGCGGATGAGGGGGCCACAGGGGAAAACGCGGTGGTGGTCAACGCGCCCCGGGCGGATTTCATTGTGGGGCCGGTGGCCATCCTCATGCCAAACGCCCTGCTGGGGGAGATCACACCCGCCATGGCCCAGGCGGTGGGGGGTAGCCAGGGGATGAAGGTGGTGGTGCCCTCTAACCGCTGCGGCATCCGCATCGCCGGGGAGGAACAGCCCCTGCGTCGCTATCTGGACTCCTGCGTGGACATCATTCAGGAGGCCCTGAAGGGGGAGGCGGCCGCCCAATGACAGGAGCGGGGAACCGGGGGGCGGAGCCGGAGCAGGTTCGGGTCAAGGTGCCGGAACTCAGCCGGTGCCTGCCCGTCTGGGATAGGCTGAGCGCCCAAGACCAGCAACAGCTGCGCGCGGCCGCAACGCTGCGAAAGGTGCAGGCGGGCGATATGATACACAGTGGCGGGGCGGACTGCCTGGGCCTGCTTGCCATCTGTGAGGGGCAGCTGCGCACGTTCATCCTGTCGGAGGAGGGGCGGGAGGTGACGTTGTACCGCCTGCTGGCCGGGGATATCTGCCTGTTCTCCGCCTCCTGCGTGATGAAAAACCTGCCCCTTGATCTCATGATCCAGGCGGAAAAGGAGACGGTGTTCTGGGTGATCCCCGCGCCGATATACCAGAGTGTGATGGAGCGCTCCGCCCCCTTGGCCAACTATACCAACGAACTGATGGCCGCCCATTTTTCCGAGGTCATGTGGCTGATGGAGCAGATCCTCTGGGGGCGCATGGATCAGCGGCTGGCCGCCTTTTTGCTGGAGGAGAGCGGCCTGGAGGGGAGCGACAGCCTGCGGGCCACCCACGAGCGGATCGCCAACCACCTGGGCACGGCCCGGGAGGTGGTCACCCGGATGCTGCGCTACTTCCAGAGCGAGGGCATGGTGCGCCTAGCCAGGGGTAGCGTGGAGCTCCGGGACCGGGAGAAGCTGGAGCGCCTGGCGGCGGGCCGGCCGGAGCGGGAAAAGTGAGGAGCGGGAAAATCAGCCCAAGCTGATTCTGAATTGGGAAATGGGCTCATAGGCTGGTACTGTATCCTGAAACAGGGGGAGTATCAGCTTATGAGATTCTTTTTAATCAGAAGAAAGCCGCTGGCGGTCCTGGGTTGCCTGCTGGCGGCCGCGCTGATGTTTTTCGCGGTGAGCAATCCGGCGGTGGTGGGGGCGTCGGCCACCACTAGGCAGCTGCCCATCTACTGTGTGCAGAAAGACTATAAGGTGCTGTCCATCAGCTTTGACGCGGCTTGGGGCAATGAGGACACCCAACAGCTCATCGACATTATGGACCGCTATCAGATCAAGGCCACCTTTTTCGTGGTGGGGGAATGGGTGGACAAATACCCGGAGTCGGTCAAGGCGCTGCATGACGCGGGACATGAGATCATGAGCCACTCGGACGACCACGCCCACTTCAACAGCCTGAGCGCGGAGGAGATTACCCAAAACCTGAATGCTTGCAACGACAAGATCGAGGCGGTCACTGGGGTTCGGCCCACCCTGTTTCGCTGCCCCTACGGGGAGTATGACGACCATGTGATCAACGCGGTGCGCGCCATGGGCATGGAACCCATCCAGTGGGACGTGGACAGCCTGGACTGGAAGGATCTGTCCGCCCAGGAGATCACCCGGCGGGTGACAGGCAAGGTTCAGCCTGGTTCCATCGTGCTGTTCCACAACGCGGCGCTACACACGCCAGAGGCGCTGCCCTCCATCATTGAGGCACTGCTCCAGGAGGGATATACCTTCGTGCCCATCTCGGAGTTGATCCTGGACGGGGCATACGGGGAGGAGTATACCATCGACCACACCGGCCGGCAGTGCCCGGCGTAGCGGATGACGATGGAAATACGCGGGGCTGGAACCGACGGTTCCAGCCCCGCGTATTTGTACGGTCTATGTTGTCACAGGGGCCAAAGCGCTGAAAGGCAGGGGCAGAACTCAGCGCTGGTCCTTCTCCATCATGATGTCCAGAATGGTGCGGTCGGTGGCGGTCATGCCGGGATTGCTCACCCGGCCCATGTTGCGGATGGCCTGCTCCGGGGTGTCGGCACAGATGCCGTCGGTGGCGCTGACCACCACGCCGCCTATGGCCAGATAGGCGCTCATAATGGCGGCGCTGGCCGCGGTGGCCAGCTTGAGGGCGCAGCCGATCTTGCCGCCGTCGCAGATCATGCCGGTGAGGTTGGCGCTCATGTTGATGATGGCCGCGCCGATCTGATCGTCGTCCCCGCCCAACAGCCACACCATGGCGGCGCTGGCCGCCGCGGCGGCGGATACCCCGCAGCCGCAGGTGGCGCTGAGTTTGCCGGTGAAGAGCTTGATGTACACGTTGAGCAGATGGGAGAAGGCCAGTGCCTTCTCGGTGGCCTCCGTGTCCGCACCCAGGTGTTTGGCCATCTCCACCACGGGGATGATGGCCGTGATGCCGTGGTTGCCGCTGCCGGCACTACTCATCACTGAGTAGGGGCAGCCGGACATGCGCCCCTCCGCGCTGGAGGCCACCCGGACCATGATGTTGCTCATCAGACCGGAGCCCATGATATCGGTGTCCAACTGGGTCTTCAGGGTGTCGGCGATGCCGATGCCCAGGCGGTGCTCCAGCCCATAGTCGGAAAGGGCCTCGTTCATCTCCGCCCCCTTCAGCATGAAGGCCAGATCCTCCTGGCTGGCGGAGTCCACCAGCGCCTTGATCTGGGCCACAGTCATGCTTTTGAGCTTTTCGTGCAGGGCGTCCTCGCCGCCCATGGAATATTCCTTCTCCAAAAGCACCTGATTGTTGGCGCTGGTGTAGACGATGTTGGCGTGGGTGCTGCGGATGGTGCTGATACCGATGCCCCGGGTGGTGATGATTTCGGCGTGGGCGTAGAGCTGGGTTTCCTCCTCGGCGATGGTGACGCTCACCTGCTTGTCCTCTACCAGGCGGATGGCCTCTTTGCTGACGACGCTATTGATCTCTTCCAGCAGCTGTAGCCCCTTCTCCGGGTTGCCCAGACAGGCGCCCAGGGCGGCGGCATATTTCAGACCCACCCGGTCGAAGCCGGGAATGCCCACCGACATGCCGTTTTTATAGATACCGGGGTTGACCTCCATCTTGATGGACACCACCTGGCCGCCGATGGCGTGATAGGCGTCGGCGGCGCACAGGGCCACGCACACCGGCTCGGTGCAGCCCAGGGCAGGGACAACCTCTTGGCGCAGCAGGGCCAGCATCTCCTCCTTGCTCAATTGCATTATGTCTCTCTCCTTTTTGCTCTTCCCAACGGGGACGGCCATGTCTTGCAGTCGTTCTATTTTATCACTTTTGCAATTGGCGTGCCAACTCATGCCGATTGTGGTGAACCCGGGAAAAGCGCGCGACCGGGTGGTTTGTCCTTGACAAGAACGGAAAAAACCGGCAAAATAGGTGGTGAAAACGGTTAAACTGGTCAAAGAAATCGGTTAAAGGAGGGGCCCATGAGAAAAGATGTGGCGGTGATTTCCCTGGACGCCTATGCTGGGCAGTTCTACGCCCAGCAGGTGCAGGATCTGTTTGGGGACCGGGTGACCGTATGCTCTTACAGTGTGCGGGATGGCTCAGTGGAGCACATGCCCCGGAAGTATGATCTGTACATGGTTACCACCGACGCGTTCAATTCCCTGGGGGACCTGCGCCGGCATGTGCCCATTGACGGGGAGATGATGGAGATCCACGTGACCTTCCGCTGGGATGTGATCCACCGGCTCCGGAGTCTGCCTGCCGGGCGGCGGGCCCTGTTTGTCAATCTGAGCGACAAGATGTGCCGGGAGGCGGTGAGCCGGATCAATCAGCTGGGGGTCAACCAGCTGGAGTTTGATCTGTACTACCCCGGCGCGCCGGAGCCGGACATGGACCAATATGACTTTGTCATCACCCCCCAGGAGACCCGGTATGTCCCCGCCGGAGCCAGGCAGGTCATCGACATCGGCCAGCGGGGGTGCGACAGCTCCACCATGATTGAGGCGGCCCTTCGCATGGGCTTTGAGGAACTGCTGGAGACGGAGGCCTTTGAGCGGTACCAGCAGGAGATGGCCACCAATACATACAGCTTCGATCAGGTGTTTGCCCGGGGGCTGAGGCTGGAGAGCCAGTTTGAGATGCTCATGGAGATCCTGGATGAGGGCATCGTGGGGGTCAACGAGCGGGGGGAGGTATTCGCCTGCAACCACAAGCTGGAGGAAATCACCGGGATCCCGGGCCAGAACGCCCTCCAGCGGCCCGCCGGGGAGGTGTATCCCTTCCTGCCCTTTGCCAAGTGCCTGGCGGAGAAGGGGCCCCAGCCCACCCAAGTGGTGAGCGCCGGAGGGGTCAATATCAACGTGACGGTGGCCCCTGTGCTTCGGGGAGACGTCTGCATCGGCGCCTTTGCCACCGTCCAGCGGTTCAGCGACGCGGAAAACCGGCAGAACGAGCTGCGCACCCAGCTGTTTCACAAGGGCTACCGGGCCAAGTATACCTTTGAGGATGTGGTGGGCCATTCTGCGGCCATCCAGCGGTGCATCACCATCCTGAAAAAGATGTGCCAGACCCAGCTGCCCGTTCTGCTCATCGGAGAGACGGGCACCGGCAAGGAGATCTTTGCCCACGCCGTCCACAACGCCTCCCCCCGGCGCAGCGGCCCGTTTGTGGCCATCAACTGCGCGGCCATGCCGGAGAACCTGTTGGAGAGCGAGCTGTTCGGCTATGAGGAGGGGGCCTTCACCGGGGCCCGGAAGGGGGGCAAGCCTGGCCTGTTCGAGTTTGCCCATAAGGGCACCCTCTTTCTGGACGAGGTAGAGGGGATGAGCACCGCCCTGCAGTGCAAGCTGCTGCGGGTGCTTCAGGAGCGGGAGATCATGCGGGTGGGGGGCAACCGCATCATTGCGGTAGACGTGCGCATTGTGGCTGCCACCAATGAGAACCTGGAGCGGCGGGTGGAGGAGGGCAGCTTCCGCCGGGACCTGTACTACCGGCTGAACACCTTGCCCGTCCTCATCCCGCCCCTGCGGGAGCGGGAGGGAGACCTGCTGCTGCTCATCGATAAGTTCCGGCAGGGCATCGGCGCCTCCTTCACCCTGTCCCCGGAGCTGGAGCGGATGCTGCTCACCCATCAGTGGCGGGGAAACATCCGGGAGCTGCGCAATGTGGTGGAATATTTCAGCTATACCGGCAGCCAGGTGGTGGGGCCGGAGGACCTGCCCCCCACCTTCCACTATCTGCCCGCAGGAACTGCGCAGGTCCCCGCGGCTTCTGAGACGGAGTTGCCCAGGCTACCCGACTGCCCCCGGGAGGATGAGCGCTTCGTGCTGGAGCAGCTGTCCCGGGCCGACCAACTGGGGCGGAGCCTGGGCCGGGAGACCATCCTGTCCGCCGCCAAGGCGGCGGGGCTGCCCTGTTCCCAGCAGGAGGTGCGCCGCATCCTCTCTGCCCTGGATCGGGCGGGTCTGGTCCGGGTGAGCCGGGGCAGAGGGGGGACCCGACTCACCCCGGCCGGGCGAGAGCTGTGCCACCGTTTGAGTGGAACGTTTTCAGATAAATTGGTTTAACCATTTTAACCGATTTGACCTGTTTAGCGTCTGAAAGGGAGCGAAACTGCCGGGTAGGTCAGGGTCGTCAGGGGAATTTGTTGTATATTTCAGCTAAAAATGAAAAATAAATTTTGGGTTAGTTAAATAAGTTTTCGCTGTTTGCCGGTTTCGGCACGCCAATTGCTTTGTAAAAAGGCAAGTGTATGGTCAGGTGTGTGAGTCAAATGGAAAGGAAGGGAAACTGCGATGAAGTATGATTTTGACGTAGTCATCGACCGCAGCCGGAACTGCGCGGCCAAGTATGACGAGCGGAAGAAGAAGTTTGGAACAGACGAAGTAATCCCCCTGTGGATTGCGGACATGGACTTCAAGACCGCCCAGCCCATCATCGACGCCCTGGGCCGGCGGGCCCAGGAGGGGATCTGGGGCTACACCAGCCGCCCGGACAGCTACTTTGAGGCCATCCGGGGCTGGCAGAAGCGACGCAACGGCTGGGACATCGACCAGAGCCTGATGAGCTTCAGCCTGGGTGTGGTGCAGTCCATCAGCGCCATGGTGAAGCTGTTCACCCCTGAGGGGGGCAGCGTGCTCATCCAGACCCCGGTGTACTCTGAGTTCTACGACATGACCGAGGCGTGGAACCGCAAAGTGGTGGAGAACCAATTCGTAGAGAAGGACGGCAAGTGGGAGATGGACTGGGACGACTTTGAGGCCAAGCTGGCCGAGAGCGATCTGTTCCTGCTGTGCAGCCCACACAACCCCTTGGGCATCGTGTGGACCCCCGAGGAGCTACGGCGGATGGTGGATCTGTGCATCAAGCACCATGTGGTCCTCTTCTCCGACGAGATCCACTCCGACCTGGTCTTCCACGGCAAGAAGCACACCCCCACCGCCGCGGTCTCGCCGGAGGCGGCAAAATATGTGGTCACCGGCATCTCGGGTACCAAGACCTTCAATCTGGCCGGACTTCAGGCCTCCACGGTGGTGTTCCCCAACGCCCATATGAAGCAGGTCTTCGACCACTACTGGCAGTGCATGGACATCCACCGCAACAACGCCTTCTCCCTTACCGCCATGCAGGCGGCCTTCAACGAGGGGGAGGAATGGCTGGAGCAGCTGCTGCCCTACCTGTCGGCCAACTTTGACTTCGTGGTGGACTACTGTGAGAAGCACATCCCCCAGATTAAGACCTACGCCCCCGACGCCACCTACCTGATGTGGCTGGACTGCCGGGCGCTGGGATTGGACAACAAGGCGCTGCGCCGCTTCATGATCGAGAAGGCCAAGCTGGGCCTGAACGAGGGGTACACCTTCGGCCGCAGCCTGAGCGGCTATATGCGGCTGAACTGCGCCTGTCCACGCAGCGTGCTGGAGCAGGCCATGAAACAGCTGGAGGCGGCGGTCAAGGCCCTGTAACCGCTCCAGAAGCATAGAGAGAAAAGCAGAAAGGAAGAGAGGTAATCGTAATGGACAAAAAGGCAGTGATGAAGAACTACCGGTTCCTAGGCTTCATGTTCGGGGCCATGGTGGCGGGCTGTATTGTGGGGTGGTTCTTCCCCGACTTCGGCAAGGCTATCGCACCCTTTGGCACCGTGTTTATTAACATGATGTTCTGTGTGGTGGTACCGCTGGTGTTTGCCTCCATCGCCAACTCCGTGGCCAGCGTGCGCAGCCGCAAGCGGGCCGGCAAGATCATGGGCACCACCATAATCACCTTTGTGGTCACCGGCGCCATCGCCGCGGTGATCATGTTCGTGATTATGAAGATCTATCCCCCCGTGGTGGAACCCTGGACCGATATGGCCAGCGAGGCCATTGGCGAGCATGCCACTTTGTCTGAGATGATCGTCAACTTCTTCACAACCGACGACTTTGTAGGTCTGCTCAGCCGCAGCGCCATGCTGCCCCTGATCGTGTTCTCCATCTTGTTCGGCTTCGCTACCAACCTGGTGGGCGGCCCCGACCATGTGATCGGCAAGTTCCTCAACGGTCTGACTGAGGTGATGATGTCCTTCGTGCAGATCATCACTTACTATGCCCCCATCGCCTTCTTCGCCATCTTCGCCGATCTGGTGGCCACCTACGGTCCGCAGGTGACCGCCGCCTACGGCCGGGCGCTGATCGTGTACTATCCGCTGTGCTTTCTCTACATCTTCATTGCCTTCCCCATCTTTGCCCGCATCGGGGGCGGCAAGCATGGCGTCAAGACCATGTTCCAACACATTGCCCGGCCCGCCATGATGTCCCTGGGCACCTGCTCCTCCACCGCCACCATCCCCACCAACCTGAGGGAGGCGGAGGATACCGGCATCCCCAAGGACGTGGCCGACATGGTCATCCCCATGGGCGCCACCATGCACATGGACGGCTCCTGCTTCTCCTGCGTGCTGAAGATCGCCTTCGTCATGGGCGCCATGGGCACGGACATGAGCTGGAGCATGCTGCCCGCGGTGGTGGCCGTGGCAGTGCTGTCCTCTGTGGGCATGTCCGGCGTGCCCGGCGGCGGTTACATCGGCGAGTACATCATGTGCACCATCTTCTTCCCGCAGCACATCGAGGTGGCCTTCCCCATCCTGGTGGCCATCGGCAACCTGTGTGATCCCGCCGCCACCATGATCAACTCCTCCGGCGACTACGTGGTCTCCTACATTGTGGCCCGTATCACCGACGGCAAGGATTGGCTGGATAAGGCCATCGCCGCCAAGAAGGAGAAGGCCAATGCCCAGTGAGGCTGGACACAACGAAGGCAAGCAAAGCAATATTTCAAAAGGAGGAACTTCCCATGAACATCATTGATACCAACAAAGCCCCTGGAGCCATCGGTCCCTACTCCCAGGCCTACGAGGCCCTGGGCCTGGTCATCACCTCCGGACAGCTGCCGGTAAACCCCCAGACCGGAGACATGCCCGATGGCATCGCCGCCCAGGCCGAGTGGAGCTGCAAAAATGTGGGTGCCATCCTGGAGGCCGCCGGCACCGGCTTTGGCAAGGTGATCAAGACCACCTGCTTCCTGGCTGACATGGGCGACTTCGCCGCCTTCAACGAGGTGTATGCCAAGTACTTCACCTCCAAGCCCGCCCGCTCCTGCGTGGCGGTCAAGGCCCTGCCCAAGGGTGCGCTGTGCGAGATTGAGGCCATCGCCGTCAAGTGAGACGACTGAAGGTCACCGTGATCGGCAGCCACCTGTGCCCCGATACCCTATTCGCCCTCAACCAGCCGTGCCGGGCCAAGGCGGAGGTCTAGTGCAAGAACCTGTCCGCCCGTCTGGCGGATCTGAAGGTCTACCTGGCCCTGCGGGAAAACGACCCGGTTTTTGGGGCCGTAAAGGGAAAGGGGACCCTGGGCATCCCCTGCTTTGTGCTGGAGGGCGGCTGTGTCACCCTGGAGCTAGAGCGGGTGCTTGACAGCGCAAATTAAAAATGCTTTCCACTTCCCGGCAGGCCCAGGGGGCCTGCCGGAGATCTATTCGGCGCAAAAAACACAGGGTTCTTCCCATCATGGGAAGAACCCTTTAAAAACGCGGCGATGTTCCGGGTTCCAGGTCACATGGTCATGGTCATGTTGTCGTCGGACAGGCCGTCCTTTTTCAGCATGTTCTCCAGCACCTGCACATCGGAGGTGATGTCCATGGCGTCGTCCTGAAACAGTTTATCCAGCTGCTTTTCAAAGCCGGCCACAACCTGGTCCATCATCCCTTCGATGCGCTGGGTGGCGGCGGTGATGTTCTCCCCCTCCACCCCCTGGGCCTCCAGCTGGGCATAGGCCCGGAGGATCTTCAGGGTGGTGGGCAGATAGTAGTTCAGGAAGGGGCGCAGTTGGCTCTCCCGGTTGGGATGGGATTTCTGATAGGCCAGGATCTTGGCGGTGATTTCCTCGATCCGGGAGATCTTAGCGCTCATCGCCTCGTCGGGAATGGCCTCGTTGATCTGCCGGATCTCCCGGAGGATGGCGTCTTCTTTGCTCTGCGCCTCCTCACGGGCCTTGGAGTCCCCGGCGGGGTTGGCGTCCGCCGCCGGAGTGGCCTCCGGCTCCCGGGCCTGATAGCCCTCGTCGGTGAGGTACAGCTTACCCTCGGCCAGATCCAGATAGCCGGTGGGCAGGATATCCTTGGCCAGCATGTGGCGCAGATCCTTGCACAGCTTGCGTACGGACACGCCGAAGGTGGCGGCCATATGGGCCAGGCCTACCTCCTCATTGCTACCGATGTATGCCAGGTAGTTGAGATACCGTTCCCGGCGGTTCTTCCCGCCGATGCCGCTGAGCAGCATGGCCAGCCCCCCGGCGAAAAAGATGGCGCAGGCCAGAATACCGGTGAGGTCATCGGCGAAGAAGTAGCCCCGGAACAGGGAATCCAGGAAATCAATCAGCGAAGACACTGTGGCAAGGCCGAAGACGCCCGACAGAATGGCCCCGCCGATGATCAGCCCGTTTCCGGCCTTTTCGTCCAGTCCGACCATTTTCCGCACGTTGTGCTTGGCTTTGGCCTTGTAGGTCTTGGAGGAGCCGGCCTTTTTGGAAGCACCCTTTTTCTGTTCCGGCTGCTCCCAGGGCTCCTGGGCGGAAGCGCCCCGATCCTGGGGATCGGCGGTGGGGCCCGGCTGAGCCCAGGCCTGCTGGCCGCCAGCGTTGTAGTTGGCGTTCTGGGTGTTGTAATCATGGGCTTGCCCGGAGAACCCGGAGTTCTGCCCGCCCCGGAAAACGTCCTCCACGTCCCGCTTGATTCGCTCTGCGGTCCGGCGGTACTGGTTATAGTAATAATTCCGTTGCTGCCGGGGCATGCCCAGCACTTTCCGGATCGCCCAGATGACGGCGATGACCTGGGTGATGCCGAAGGGGAGCACGAACAGGATAATGATGCCGACCCAGTCGTTCCAGCCGTTGTCCTTCCGGGGGGGACGGCTGGGGCCGCCGTTGAAGTTGTAATTGTAATTATATTCGTAATGGTAGCCCGGTCCCTGGCCATTCTGGCTGTTGTTGTGCTGGTTGCTGCCGGGGCCGTTTTGCTGGGAGCCAGCCATGTAATCGTGCCTCCTCCATGCGTGGACTGCTGTCCAAAACATTATATACGGTTTGGGGATGGGTGTAAAGAAATTCTTGCGGAGAAGGGGAGAAGGAACGGGAATTTTTGCAAGAAAATATTTTGGCAGAGAGGGCTGTTCCGGCTGAAAAATGGGATTTTGGGCCCCGGGGTCTCATAAAATAGATTGGGGAGTGCGCTGTTATTGAACTGTAACTCTTTTTTACAAAAATGTTATTGCTCCGCGCTGGGGAATGGTGGTACAATATCAGGTAGTTTGTAAAAGGTCTGCCGCAATCCCTGCCGGCCGGAGAGAAGGTCGAATGCGGGGGCCTTTTGGAGGTGTGAGATGGAACAATCCAAAGAGAAAAAAAGACTGCCCGCCCCGGCGTTGATTGGGATCATTGGGGCGGTTGCCGTGGTGATATTGGTGGGAGCCTACTGTGGGCTGTGCAAATGGGTGCAGGACAACGGCCGCCTGCTGCCCGGGTCCCAGGCCCAGGACAGCGGCGGCGCGGTGGTGCTGGACCTGGGCGGTGTGGCTGAGCAGGACGCGGTGAGCCAGATGGCGGACTATATGCAGGTGCACCTAGACCAGCAGGTACTCACCCTGCGCTATGGAGATGGGAAAAGCGTGGAGCTGCCCGGCAGCCTGATGGAGGGCGATCCCCAGTCCGCAGTGGACCAGGGCATGGCAGCGAAGGCGGCCCAGCCCTTCCTCAAACTGGGTCTGCTCTGGCTGGGGCTGGGCAGGGAATCGGTGAGCCTGCCGCTGAATGTCCTGTCCTTCACCCAGGCGGGGGAGCGTCAGGCCAGACAGCTGCTGGAGCAGATTGCCCAGGAGCTGTATGTGGCCCCTGTGGACTTTACCTATGAGTTGGGCGACGAGGAACTGACTCTGACCCGCGGCACGGACGGGGAGCAGGTGGATGTGGACGCCCTGATGGAGCAGGTGCTGGAGGCCCTGTCCGCCGGCCGGACCGAGTTGACAGTGGAGACCGAGGTGGCCCCCACCGCCGAGCTGGACGGTGAGATCCTGGCCGAGCTGGTCCATGTGGAGCCCCAGGCGTCCCAGGTGCTGGAGGACGGCACCATCACGCCCACCGTGGTGGGCGTGGGGGTGGATCCGGCGGAGGCCCAGGCCATCCTGAACGAGACCGGCCCGGGAGAGACCTGCACTATTCCGGTCATCTTCATCCAGCCGGACCTGAGTGAGTCGGAGCAGTACCTCTACCAGGACCTGCTCTCCACGGTCACCACCAATCTGGACGGGGTGTATGCCCGGTCCTTTAATGTGGCCCGGGCTGCCGCCTCCTGCAACGGCGTGGTGATCCTGCCCGGCGAGGTGTTCTCCTATCTGGGTACCATCGGCAATCCCTCCGCAGCCAACGGCTATATGATGTCCACTGGCTACGCCAACGGGGAGACGGTGGACATGGTGGGCGGCGGCATCTGCCAGGTGTCCTCCTCCATCTATTACTGCACCGTATACGCCAATCTGGAGATCATCAAGCGGGCCGCCCACGCCTTTATCACCGGCTATATTCCCAATGGTCTGGACGCCACGGTGTACTATCCCAGCCTGGACTACAAGTTCCGCAATAACATGGAACACCCCATTAAAATCGTCGCCTATGTCAGCGGGAACCGGCTGACGGTGTCCTTCTATGGAACCAAGACGGATGACACCTATGTCCAAACCCAACGGTACACCACCTCCACGACGCCCTGGGAGACGGTGTATGAGCCGGACGCCAGCATTCCCCGGGGGACCACCAAGGTCAAGACTACCCCGTATACCGGCTATGAGGTGGACGTCTACCGCTGTGTGTACGATGGGAGCGGGAACCTGATCTCCCGCACCTATGAAAACCACAGCAGATATGCCAAGCGGGATAAGGTGATTCTCTTCAACCCCGCCGACGCCCCCAGCCTGGGGCTGACGCCGGAGGGCGATCCCCTGCCCGGCGGACCGGTGACCGAGGAGCCTACCCCGTCCCCGGAGCCCACGCCTTCCCCGGAACCCAGCCCCTCCCTGGAACCCACTCCCACGCCCTCCCCGGAGCCGGCGCCCTCCACCCCTGTGGAAACCACCCCTGCCCCTTCCGCTCCCGCCGAGCCTGTGCCCAGCGGGGAGCCCTCCGGGGCGCCTGCAGGAGGCTGACGGCCATGTTTCAAGGATTTTCCCAGGAGACGGTGGACTTTATGTGGGGCATCCGGTTCAACAATGAGCGAAGCTGGTTTGAGGCCCACAAGGAGAGTTACCAGAGATCTTTTTATGTGCCCATGAAGGAATTGGGCGCCCAGGTGCAAAGCGCCCTGCTGGAGCGCTTTCCCAAAAGCGGCCTGAACGTGAAGGTGTCCCGGATTTACCGGGACGCCCGCCGGCTGTTTGGCCGAGGCCCCTACAAGGACCACCTCTGGCTGTCCCTATTCCGCTGGGACGGCGGAGAGGAAGGGGCCCGCCCGGTGCTGTGGTTTGAGCTGGCCCCAGAGCAGTGGAGCTACGGCATGGGGTTCTGGTGCGCCCAGCCGGTGGTGATGGCCAAGCACAGGGCCCGGATCGACCGGGATCCAAAGCCGCTGCTGCGGCTGGCCAACCGGCTGAAAAGGCAGGACGAGTTCGTGCTGGACGGGCCGGAGTACCGCCGGGCCAAGATACCCGCGGAGCCCCGGTTGGCGGATTGGTACAATAAGAAATCTCTCACCCTGGGACACGAAGAGCCCTTGAGCGAGATTCTGTACAGTCCGGCGCTGGCGGACAAGCTGACGGAAGGGCTTGCCTTCCTGATGCCATACTACGATTATTTCTCCACCCTGTGGGCGGATCCCGATCCCCGGGATGCCCCGCCGGGGGGGAAAGAGCAGAAGCAGGGCTGAGCGGCAGCCCTGCTTTTGTCAATGAGAGGGGAGAATATGGGCGGAAAACAGGAAAAACGGATAAAAAGTATGGAAAAGGGAAATTTGCGCTTACATATGTCTGCTTGGCATGATATGATAAACCCAATTGCGGATGGTATGATTGTGTATAATTTTGAGAGTCGGGAGGGGGGACGATCCAATGGTAAAATTCAGCGAATTTACGTTTCCGCCCAGTGACGGACAGCACGTTTGCTACGCCTACCTGTGGCAGCCGGGGCAGGAAAAGCCGCGGGGGGTGGTGCAGATTGTCCACGGCGTGGCAGAGCATATGGGGCGGTATGACCGGTTTGCCCGTTTCCTGACGGAGCATGGCTGGGCGGTATGTGGAGAGGATCACCTGGGCCACGGCAGGACGGGGGCGCAGGATGGAACATTCGGCTATTTTGGACCAAAAGACGGCTGGGACCTGGTGACCCGGGATGTGCGCCAGCTGCGGCTTCTGGTGGGGGAGCGGTTTCCCGGCATCCCTTACTTTCTGCTGGGCCATTCCATGGGGTCTTTTCTTACCCGGACCTACCTGTGCCGCTATCCCGGCACGGTGGACGGGGCAATTCTGTCCGGCACTGGCCAGGAGAGCGCCGCGGTGGTGGGGGCGGGCAAGGCCATTGCCGCTCTGATCTGCAAGCTGCGGGGACCGGACACAGTCAGCCCCCTGGTGAATGCCCTGTCCCTGGGGGCGTACAACAAGCAGTTCCGGCCCAACCGCACCAGCGCCGACTGGATCAGCCGGGACGAGCAGGTGGTGGACGCCTATTTGCGGGATCCCTGGTGCACCTTCATGCCTACGGTGGGCCTGTTCCGGGACATGTTGGGCGGACTTCAGTACATTGCCAGCGGGCGGGCCCTGTCCCAGATGGATCCCGATACCCCGGTCTACCTCTTCTCCGGGGAGCAGGACCCGGTGGGCAGCTGCGGCAAGGGGGTGGGCAGGGTGTATGGCTATTTCAAAAAGCATGGCACGAAAGACCTGACCTTGAAGCTCTATCCTGGGGGCAGGCATGAGATGCTCAATGAGCTGAACCGAGAAGAGGTCTATGAGGATGTGCTGTCCTGGCTGAACGGGCACATTTGAGAAAAGAAAGCCGCCGGGAGGGGCTCCCGGCGGGGTGGATTCTGGAAAGGATAACTCAGGCTTCAGCCCTGGCCCGACGGCGCAGAAAGTCAAATTTGGTCTCGGAGCACACCACGGCCACAAAGATGAGCAGGAAGCCTAGGTACATGAACGGCGTGGGGGATTCCTCCGTGAAGGCCACCGAGAAGGCCACCCCAAAGGGGGCCTCCAGCGCCAGCAGAACGGCGGCGGAAGAGGGATTGGTATATTTCTGGCCGATGTTCTGGAACAGCAGGGCCAGGGTGGTGGCGGCTACCGCCAGATAGAGCAGCACCAGCCACGCCCGGGTGGGCAGCCCACGGGTGGGAATGCCATGGATGAAAAGGGCGCCGCCCCAGCAGCACACAGCGGTGGAGGCGAACTGGATGACGGTGAGCAGGAAGATGTCCCGGCCCTGGGAGAACTTGGACACTGCGATGATGTGGCAGGCGAAGAGGAACCCGCCGCACAGGGTCATGCCGTCTCCCCAGCTCAGGGCCAGCCCCCCGTCCCAGGAGACCAGGCCGATGCCGGCGATGCACAGCAGGGCGGCCAGCACGTTGAACCTGTCCGGGCGGCGGCGGTCCACCAGCCAGTACAGGAAGGGCACAATGACGCAGTATACGGCGGTGAAAAAGGCGTTTTTCCCCGGGGTGGTGCCCATCAGGCCGTAGTTCTGCACCGCATAGGCCCCAAAGAGGAACACCCCCATGACCCCGCCTCGCCACCAGTAGGAGCGGTCTATGCTCCACCACTTTTTCCAGAACACCAGGGCCAGCAGGACGGCGGCAAAGGTGAAACGGAAGGCCAGCAGGAACATCAGGTCCACGTCGTCCAGAGCGTCCTTCATAATGAAGAAGGTGGAGCCCCAGATGAGGGTGGCGATGACGATGAGGGGTTTGGCGGCTTTTTTCAAAAAGATTTCGTTCACTTGCAATCAGCTCCGAGGAAATGAAAACCGGGGACAGGAGGGGATACCATGCTGCCACGGGAATTTTTTGACCGGGACACTGTGGAGGTGGCCCGGGATTTGGTGGGCAAATATCTGGTGCGGCGGTACGATGGCCACACTCTGGCGGTGCGCCTGACCGAGACGGAGGCGTACGTGGGACGGATGGACAAGGCCTGCCACGCCTACAACTACCGGTGCACATCCCGTACCAAGACCCTGTTCGCCCCGCCGGGCACCGCCTATGTCTACCTGATCTACGGCCTGCACTGCTGCCTGAACCTGGTCACCGAGCCGGAGGGGGAGCCGGCGGCGGTGCTCATTCGGGGCGGACAGATCCGGCACAATGGTGCTATCATAGCAGAAAATCGTTTTGGGTGCAAGGAGGAATGTCTGTCCGCCTACCAGAAGAAGAACCTGCTCAACGGCCCGGGCAAGCTGTGCGCGGCGCTGCGCATTGACCGCTCCCTCAACGGCCTGCCCTATGGCAGCGGGGCGCTGTTTGTATGCGCCAGCCTGGAGGAGGCGGGGCTGCCGGAGTGGCCAGAGGATAGGGGGCCGCTGGGCGTGAAGGCGGGGAAGCGCATTGGCATCGACTACGCCCAGGAGGCGGCAGATTTCCCCTGGCGGTTTTACCTGGAAAATCGCTAAAACAAGCTCCAAATTGTTTTGCACGTTTGGAATATTGTAAAATGTATAGTCCCGAAGGGCGGTTATCCCCCTTCGGGACTATTTTTCTCCCCCGTGCCATCCAGCAGCCGGGCAAGCTCCTGGGGGGTGTACAGGGCGTTGAGCACTACCAGCAGGGCTTTGCTGCTCAGGTGGGCAGGCAGGTCCAGGCGCTGCAGCAGGGTTGCCCGGCGGGCGGCGGCGTCTGGCGCTCCCGTGAGCCCCAGGGCAAACAAATCGGCGGCGGTGAGCGCCCCCCGGGGCGGAGAGGCGTCCTCCCCCTCCACGGTGGCCCCCGCCCGGAGCAGGGCCTGGCGGAGCACCTCGGGGCGCATCCCCTCTACCCCCAGCTTGCCCTCCTTGCCGGGAGCGCGCTTGCGCCGCTCTTTGCCGTAGACGTCCGGAATGTAGGCGTGCTTGACCTGCTCCGGGGGGATGGCGCCCTTGAGGAAGTTGCGGATGACGAAGCCCGCCCCGTCGGAATCGGTGAGGACGATGAGCCCCCGCTGCCCGGCCAGACGGCGCAGCAGGCTCACCTTTTCGCTGTCCTTGAAAACGGAAAAGCCGGAGGTCTCCAAAATCACCGCGTCCACCACCTGGGACAAGGCGTTTTTGTCATACCGGCCCTCCACCACGATGGCCTCTTTGATTTTCAGCATGGGATGGCTTTCCTTCCCGCAGCCAGCTCCATGAGCAGGCCGCAGAGCAGCTCCCGCTCCTGGCCGTAGGAGACCTTGAGCTGAAGCTCGGTTTCACTGCACCGCAGCACCGCGTAGCGGCACCAGGCCAGGGAAAAGGAGCGGGCGGCGTCCAGCAGTTTGTCCGCCGGGTAGGCGTTGCGCATCTTCCAAAGGGACATCAGCTCCTGGCGGCCTTTGCCCCGATCCAGGTACAGCCGGGCGGTGTACAGCTGCCGGAAGTACTTGCCCATGACAGACAGGATCATCAGGGGGGCCTCCTGGCTGTGGAGCAGGTCGGCCAGCACCGAGGCGGCCTTGTTGAAGTTTTTCTGGGCAATGGCGTCGGTCATCTGAAAGACGATGGCGTCCATCTGGGGGATGGCCACCGCGTCGATATCCTCCCGGGTGATGCGCTGGCCGGAGGCGTAGGCGGAGATCTTGCCGATTTCGCTAACCAGGTTGGTCATCAGCTCACCGCACAGGAAGATGAGGTAGCGGGCGTCCTCCCCGGCAATGGAGTGGCCGGTGGCCTGGAACCGCCGGGCGATCCAGTCTGCCAGGTCCCCCTGGTCCTGCCGCTGGAAATGGACCACCGACCCGTGGGCCTTGATGGCGGCGGCCAGCTTGGACCGGCCGTCCGCCTTGTAGGGCAGCAGGTCATACACAAAGACCAGGCAGCAGTAGTCCGGCAGGGAGGAAAACAGCGCCATGAGCTTTGCACGGTTCTTTTCGTTCTGACCGTACAGGTCAAAATCGGTGACGATGACCAGGGTGCGATCACTCATCATGGGCAGGCAGTCCACCGCCTGCTCGATCCACTCTGTGGAGCAGTCCTTCCCCTGGGCGGTGTGGAGGTTGAAGTCCTCCAGCCCCGGGGGAAGCAGCGCCTTTTTCAGCTGCTCCAGATAGTAGTCCCGCAGGTAGGCCTCCTCTCCGTGAAACAGGTACAGCCGGCCGGGGGCTTCCTCCCGCAGGGCGTGCTTCAGCTCCCGCATGGCGGTATTGTCGGTTTTGGGTCTGGGCGGCATGGCCGTCTCCTCCTTGTCCTCGGGTAGTTAGTGAATGGACACCAGCCCGTCGGTGACGGTGACCGTGATGGAGCCGGACTGGTCGGTGCGGTAGACCTGGGCGCCCGCCTGCTCCAGGCGGTCCAGGGTGTCCTGGGCCGGGTGGCCGTAGGAGTTGTACCCCACGGAGATAATGGCCAGCTCCGGGCGCAGCCGGTCCAGCAGCATGGAGTCGGTGGACCCGGCGGAGCCGTGATGGCCCACCATCAGTAGCTCCAGGTCGGGCAGAGGCTGGTATTTGACCAGCATCCGCTCCACAAAGGCGTCCGCGTCCCCGGTGATGAGCAGGTCGAAGTCCTCCACAGAGCACAGGGCGAACAGCCCCTCCTCGTTGGAGGTGCCCTGACCCATGGGCGGGTACAGAGTGAGCTGGGCGTGGCCCAGAGGATAGGCGAGAATGTCCTCCTCCACAAAGGTGAGCTCGGCGCCCTCCTGCCGGGCCAGCGCCCGCAGTTGGGAGAGCTGATCCGGGTGGGTCTGGACATCGGGCAGCACTACCTGGGCCACGTCCAGGCGCTGGAACAGCTGGGGCACCCCGTTGAAGTGGTCGTCGTCCAAATGGGTGAGTACCAGCAGGTCCAGCCGGTTTCGCCCCAGGGCGGCCAGCTGGTCGGCGGCAAGATCTCCGGGGTTGTCCCCGCCGCTACCGCCGCAGTCCACCAAGGCGGCATGGTCCCCGGACAGCAGCAGGGTGGAGGCCCCCTGTCCCACATCCAGGGCGGTGACGGTGAGGTCGGCCCTGGCCACACCCCAGGCGTTAAAGCCGATGGCAACCCCCAAAAGCAGGGCCAGGGAGACGGCCGCTGCGGCCAGTCTGCGGCCATGGCGCTTGCCCAGGAGGATGGCGGGCAGGTGGAGGTAGGCCGCGGCCAGCCACAGCTGGAACTGGGGGTTTTCCGCGTCCAGGCAGGCCAGGGGCCAGCTGCCCAGCCGGAGAACAATCCAGCGGATGTAGTGGGCCAGCAGGCCCACCGCCGCGCCGGGGATGGCCGCCAGGCCGGGTAGAAAAATGCCCAGGACGCCCAGAAACAGCCCTGCGATGGTGAGGGCCGTCACCGCCCACAGGGTGAGGATGTTGGTGAGGGGTGCGATGAGAGGAATCTGCTGAAAATACAGGGCCAGCATGGGCGTGGTGAACAGCATGGCGGCCAGAGACACGCTGACGTTGGCGCTCACCCACCGGCAGGCCTGCCAGGCTACCCGGGCGGGCAGGGTAGCCTTCCCCTTCAGCCGGGCGCGGAAGGGGTTCAGGAGCACCTGATTGAGGGGAGCGGCGGCGAGAACGATGCCCAGCACTGAGCCAAAGGACAGCTGCAGGCTGATGCTGGCGGCGGCAAAGGGGTTCTGCGCTAACAAAAGGAGCAGGGCAAGGCCCAGGGAGGTGGGCATATCCCCCTCCCGGCGCAGCACCGGTCCGGCAAGCAAGACTGTCTGCATGATCACTGCCCGCATGGAGGAGGGTGCGCCGCCGGACATTAGGGCAAAGAAAAACAGCAGGGGGACCAGGGCCAGCACCACGCCCCGGCGGCCCCGGCACAGAAAGAGCAGTACGCCCACCAGAAAGGAGATGTGCATGCCGGACACCACCACGGCGTGGAGAATGCCAGAGCGGTTCAAGGCGGAGGATAGGGCCTCGTCCAGCCCGTCCTGGTTCCCGATGGTGACCGCCGCAGCCAGCGGGGCCGCCGCCGGATCGAAAGCGGCGTAGATGCCGGCCTTCAGATACCGGGCACACAGGTCGGGCCAGTAGATCAAGGGAACTTGCTTTGCAATCTCAGTATGCAGAGGAGGCTCATTGCAGTAGGCGATGAGAAAGACGCCCTTGGCGGTATAGTAGGTGGTCTCCGCCCCGTACATCCGGGTGGAGCCTTCTAAGCGGGCCTGGCAGGTGACCTTGTCCCCCGGTTTTAAGTCGCCCCATTCCTCGCTGCCGTAGAGCAGTACGTCGGGGGCGCGGAAATCCCCGTCCAGCCGCAGGGTCATGGACCAGCCACCGATGGAGGTCTGCTCCGGATAGGAGGATACGGTGCCGGAAATGGTCTCATCCGTCCCGGCTAGAGCCTGGGCGGGTGCGTAAAAGAGGGCAGCGTAAGCGGCAAACCAGCCCCAGGCCAGCACGCCGCCCAGACACAGGGCCAGCAGGCGGCGGGAGAGGCCCAGCAGCCGCCGGCGGCGGGCCGACAGCAGGGACAGGTTGGGATGCTCGTTCTTTTTGAGCCGGGTAAACCGCCATACTACCAGCGCTCCGAAGCCCAGAACCATCGTGAGAATCGCGGAAAGCGGGCCGCCCAAACCATAGCAGGCCAGCAGACAGACGATGGCAAATCCCCCGGAAAACCAGGTCAGTCTGCGCATGAGCGATCCCCCTCTCTTTCTCTGTTTTCCCATTGTACCATCCTGGGAGGGAAGCGTCAATCGGGGGAGGGCTCTGTACTTTTGCATCGAGATTTGGTATAATAGCGCCACTTGACGAAAAGGACTGATCCCATGCTGACCCATGAACAGGGACTGGAGTTCTGCCGCGTCCGGCGGAAGGCCATCGCCCTCAACTATCAAAACCTCAACCCCCAGCAGCGCCAGGCGGTGCTGGCCACCCAGGGCCCCCTGCTGCTGCTGGCGGGGGCAGGCTCGGGCAAGACCACGGTGCTCATCCACCGGGTGGCAAACCTGATGCGCTACGGCCGGGGGTCGGACAGCCCGGAGGTGCCGGAATGGGCAGGGCCGGAGGATCTGGAGTTTTTGCGTACTTATGTGAAATCCCCCAGCCCCCAGGAGAAGGGCCGGGCGGACCGGTTGTGTGCCCTAGACCCCGCTCCACCCTGGACCATCTTGGCCATCACCTTCACCAACAAGGCTGCCGGGGAGCTGAAAGAGCGGCTGGAGCGGATGCTGGGCCCTGAGGCTCGGGACGTGTGGGCCTCCACCTTCCACTCCGCCTGTGTGCGTATCCTGCGCCGGGACATTGAGAAGTTGGGATTTCCCTCTTCGTTTACCATCTATGATACCGACGACTCCCAGCGGGTGATGAAGGACTGCATCAAGGAACTGAACTTTGACGACAAGCAGTTCCCCCCCCGGTCGGTGCTGTCCATGATCTCCAAGGCTAAGGACAAGATGCAGTTGGCCGCCGACTTTGAGCGGGAAGCCCGCCGCTCCGGGGACTTCCGGCTGGAGAAGATCGCCCGGCTGTACGCTCTGTACGAAAAGAAGCTGTGGGAGGCCGGGGCGCTGGATTTTGACGACATCATCCTCCACGCCGTGCGTCTGCTGGAGCAGGACGAGTCGGTGCGATCCTACTATCAGAAAAAGTTCCGCTACGTGCTGGTGGACGAGTATCAGGACACCAACAACCTGCAGTACCGCCTGACCTCCCTTCTGGCGGGGGGGTGGAAGAACATCTGCGTGGTGGGGGACGATGACCAGTCTATCTACCGCTTCCGGGGGGCCACCATCGAGAACATCCTGAACTTTGAAAATCAGTACCAGGGTTGCCGCACCATCCGCCTGGAGCAGAACTACCGCTCCACTAAGAACATCCTGGAGGCGGCCAACGCCGTCATCCGCAACAACCAGGGGCGTAAGGGCAAGCAGCTGTGGACGGCGGGGGAGAGCGGCGAACTGGTGAACCTGTACACCGCCATGGACGAGAACGACGAAGCCCAGTACGTGGCCAACGTGATTTTGGAGGACTACCGGAAGGGAGAGCCCTGGAACGACCACGCCATCCTCTACCGGATGAACGCCCAGTCCAACCAGCTGGAAGTGGCCTTCAAGCGCAACGGCATCCCCTACCGGGTCATCGGGGGTACCCGCTTCTTTGACCGGGCGGAAGTGAAGGACATGCTGGCCTACCTGTGCGTGGTGAACAACAAGCAGGACGATCTGCGCCTACGCCGGATCATTAACAATCCCCCCCGGGGGATCGGCCCGGCCACGGTGGAAAAGGCGGCGGCCATCGCCGCCCAGGAGGGGACATCCCTGTGGGCGGTTATCTCCAAACCCTCCACCTACCCAGAGCTGCAAAAGGCGGCGGGTAAGCTGGGGCAGTTTACTGATCTGATTGGCCAGCTCACCCAGATGTCCCACACCATGAATCTGCCCGCCTTTTACGAGGAGGTGGTGTCCCGCAGCGGCTATGCCGCCATGCTCCAGACGAAGAATGATCTGGACAGCCGCACCCGGCTGGAGAACGTGCGGGAGCTGCTCACCTCCATCCAGAGCTATCTGAGCAATGCCGAGGGGGAGCCCTCCCTGGCAGGATTCCTGGACGAGATCGCATTGTACACCGACCTGGACAGCCACGACACTAGCGAGGACGCGGTGGTGATGATGACCATGCACTCGGCCAAGGGGCTGGAGTTCCCGGTGGTGTTCGTGGTGGGCATGGAGGAGGGCATCTTCCCGGGCATGCGCACCATCGGCGACCCGGAGGAGATGGAGGAGGAGCGGCGGCTGTGCTACGTGGCCCTGACCCGGGCCAAGCAGCGGCTGTACCTGACCTGCGCGGGGCGGCGGATGCTCTTTGGCCGCACCAGCGCCAACCGGCCCTCCCGGTTTGCCGGGGAGATCCCGGAGCAGCTGCTAGAGCAGTCCGGGCGGGGCTATCAGGACCGGGTGAACGCCTGGCAGAACTATGACTTCGACCAGCGCCCCCGGGTGACTTCCTACCCCAGGGATCGGGCGGAGCAGTGGGAGCGTCCCGCGCCCCCCAGGCCCGTGGGCTATTACAGCCCGGCAACTTCCGGGGGCAGAACCTCCAGCGGGGGGAAACTCGCCGCAGCCTCCGGTTATACCGCCAAATCCGCCCCCCTGCCCAGCTATGCCAAGGGAGATTTGGTGGAGCACAAGGCCTTTGGCCGGGGAATGGTGCTCTCGGTGCAGAAAATGGGGGGCGACGTGCTGCTGGAGATTGCCTTTGACGACGTGGGTACCAAGCGGCTGCTGCTGAAATCGGCAGGGCAGAACATGAGAAAGATAACCGAGTAGGCCGGCCCAGGTTCTCGCAGATAGGGAAGAACGGCCAGACCGTGTGGCCAAGCCCGTGTTCTGAAAAATGGTCCCCCAAAGGGCGCGTACCGCAATATATGCTGCTATCTTACCTGTTCACTGGGCATGTAAAGCTCCCCTGAAGACAAAGAAAACTGTCTTCAGGGGAGCAATTTTTTGCTTAGCTGATCCCGTACTGCTTCATTTTCTTATAGAGCACCGTGCGGGAAATGCCCAACAGGCGGGCCGCCTGGCTGCGGTTGCCGTTGGCGGACGCCAACGCCTCCTGGAGCATTTCCTGTTCCAGATGGGCTTTGGATGACTTCAAGAGAAGGCCCTGGTTCCCATGGATGTCCTCCAGGTGCCTCTTGCTTCGGGTGCGCAGGATGAACTGCTCAAAATCAGCCTTCTCCAACTGGAAGGAGCGGGTCATATTCATAGCCGACTCAATGGCGTTTTGCAGCTCCCGCACATTGCCGGGCCAGTCGTAGGCCATGAACAGGTCCATCACCTCGGGGCTGACCCGCTGGACAACCATGCCCAGCTGAGCATTCAGACGCTGGATCAGGTTGTCCACCAGAAGGGGGATGTCCTCTTTCCGCTGGCGAAGGGGCGGGGCGAGGATCCGAATGACATTGAGCCGGAAGTACAGGTCGCTGCGGAACTGGCCGGCCTGCACCGAGCGCTCCAGCGGAATGTTGGAGGCGGCAATGATGCGCACGTCTACGGGGATGGTTTTGGTGCCCCCCACCGGGTCGATCTCCCGCTCCTGAAGGACCCGGAGAAATTTGGGCTGCATGGAGGAGGAGAGCAGGTTCACCTCGTCCAGGAACAAAGAGCCGTGATTGGCCAGCTCAAAGCGGCCGATCTTACCATTTTTGGCGGCCCCGGTAAACGCGCCGGCGGCATAGCCGAAAAATTCCGACTCCATCAGCTCCGCCGGGATTGCCGAGCAGTTCACCCGCACAAAGTTGGCGTCGCGGCGGGGGCTGAGTGAGTGGATGGCATGGGCGATCAGCTCCTTGCCGCTGCCGGTCTCCCCCTCGATGAGTACGGTAGAGACAGAGTTGGCGGCCTGGACAATCTGTTTTTTCAAACGGAGAATGGCGGGGCTTTGCCCGATGATGTTGTCCAGCCGGTAACGGGCGCCCCTCTCATTGGACAGTTCCTGCCGGTAGAAATCCAGCTGTTTTTGCAAAAGGGCGGTCTGCCGGAAGATGTTCTTGGCATTGGGAATGCCGTTGACCACCATGTACAGGAATAGGCCCTGGACACGTCCACCCCTATCCTTCATAGGGATGTAGGTGGTGAAAATGGGGATGCCGTGCCTGTTGATCACCGGGCGGCCCTGGATGACCTGTCCGGACTCCAGAGCCTCCATGGCGTGGGTATCCGGCACCAGCTCGTCCACCCGCTTGCCCAGCGCGGCTTCCTCGGGGAACCCCATGATTTCCTGCCATCCCTTACTGACATAGGTATATCTGCCGTCTTGATCCAACCGGGCACAGTTGAGCGACTCCAGGCACTCCATGGCCTCCTTGCGCGACAGAGCATAATCCAATGCCGACACCTCCAGTTCAGGTCTTGTTCCTCACCATTTTAGTATAACCCATAGTATATGGTGTATTTTCCGGAAAGACAACGCGAGAAATAGACAAAAAAGAGGCCTTAAAACTAGATATAATATACAAAATTTTGACATAAAAATCATATAATTCGCACAGCTCTTCCAAAAATCGAATCAAAACTGTAATCTTTTCCATACATATGTCAAAAAGTTCACACATCTGGCCGCCGCCTCAAAGCAGGGCGCAGTGCCGTTTGAAGTGGGGACTGGTTCAAGGTGTGCCAAAACACTTACAGTTTTCCGATGGGGCACTCAGAACAAAATGGCCGGAAATGCTTGAAATAGGCCGGGCCTTGACATTTTGGAGAACTGGCACGGGTCTTGCAATTTATCAAAACGGATTTTGTTCCATCACATGTTTGAAAAGGAGAGAACAGCCATGAAAATCATCGACCTGACCATGCTTCTGGAAGAGGACCTGCCCAGCGATCCTGAAATCCAGATCCCCAGGATCCAGCGCTTGGACCATAAGGATACGGCGGAGCAGATGCCGGCCTACTTCCCCGGTACCACCACGGAGGATCTGCCGGGCGGCAACGGCTGGGCCATCGACTTTGTCAAGATGTGTACCCACTCCGGCACCCACTTGGACGCGCCCTGGCACTACTACCCCACCCAAAACGAGGCCATTATTCCCGGCGGTGAGAAGGCGTGGACCATCGACCAGGTTCCCCTGGAGTGGTGCATCGGCCCCGGCGTAAAGCTGGATTTCCGCGACAAGCCCGACGGATACAAGATCAGCAAGCAGGATGTCCAGGACTATCTGGCCAAGATTAACTACACCCTGAAGCCCGGCGACATTGTGCTGCTCAACACCGGCGCAGGCAACCGCTGGGGTACTCCGGAGTACCTGGTGGCGGGCGCTGGCATGAGCGCTGAGGCCACCCTCTGGATGTGCGAGCAGGGAGTGCATGTAGTGGGCACCGACGGCTGGAGCTGGGACGTGCCCCTGCCACTGGAGGCCAAGGAGTTTGAAAAAACCCACGACAAGTCCATCATCTGGGAGGCCCACCGGGCCGGCCGGCAGCGCGCTTACTGCCACATCGAGAAGCTGACCAACCTGGAGAGCCTGCCTGACTATGGCTATACTGTATACGCCCTTCCCATCCCCGTCAAGGGGGGCAGCGCTGGCTGGTGCCGCGTCATTGCCATCCTGGACGAATAACGGGAAACCGGTCTTTATCCGACTTAAGACCATATACGTCTGTGAGAGTGAATAGGAGGAAATTATGACAAGTCAACAAGCTGTATTCCTGGTCCTGTTCGTGATCTTCTGCGCCATCCTGGTGGGCTGCGGCGTGGTCAGCAAGCGCTGGGTCCGCGAGTCCTCCGACTATATCCTGGCCGGGCGGGAGATCTCCACCTTCATCAACATGATCGGCGTGTGCGCTATCGGCTTTGCCGGCACCACCATCGCCCTGGCTCCCGGTTTTGCCATCCAGCTGGGGTTGACGGCCTCTTGGACCTGGGGCATCATTTATGGCGTGTGCGGCCTGCTGATCTTCGGCCTGCTGTTTGCCAACTTTATCCGCCGCTGCGGGGCTCAGACGCTGCCGGAGTATCTGGAGATGCGGTACAGCGGCAAGGTGCGCTCGGTGGTGGCCATCACCTCTGTGGTGGGCATGGCGGGCATCCTGGCCAACAATATCGTGTCCTGTACCAATGCCATCGCCGCCTACACCGGTTGGAACAGCACGGTGGTTATGGCAGTCATCTTCCTGGTGATCATCGCCTTCACCTTTATCTCCGGGCTGTGGGCTACCACCCTGACTGACTTTTTCCAGGTGACTTTGGGCGTGATCATCGTGCCCATGCTGCTCATCCTGCTGGCCCAGCGCTACGGCTGGTTTGACGCCATCAACGCCGCCTGGCCCGGCGGGGACGTGTTCGCCGCTGGCCTGGACGGCACCACCCTGAAGGGGCCGGCCCTAACCTATCCATCAGTGCTGAACTTCATCATCTGCTTTGCCGCCGCCCTGGTGTGGGGCAACAACTACTATTGGATGAAGATCGCCAACTGCCGCAGTGAGAAGGTGGCCCGCAAGTCCTTTGTCCTGGCCGCCATCATCCTCATCGTGGTGTTCTGTATCCCCCTGGGCCTGGTGGGCGCCTATGCCGGCGCGTTCCTGACCGATGCCTTTGCCGCGCCCTATGGCTCCGGCACTGTGGCCGCCACCGGCGCTTACGGCCTGGTGGCCTCCACCTTCCCCGCCCTGTTGGGGTCTTTCATCGTCATCGGCGCGGTGGCTGCCTCTATCTCTACCGCCTCCACCTCCGCCCTGGGAGCCTCCGCCGTGGCCAACCGGGATATTTACCAGCGGCTGATCAACACCAAAGGGGATCAGAAGACCTATCTGCGGGCCTCCAAGTGGATCATGGTGCTCATCGGCGTGCTGACCTGGGTACTGTGCCTGTTCCCCGGCGGCCCCACCTACCTGTTCGCCTTTGCCAACTGCTGGCTGGTGCCCCCCGCCATTCTACTGGGCCTGGGCGCGATCTGGCCCCGGTTTAACTCCCGGGGCGCCATTTGGGGCGCCCTGGCCGGCATGATCACCATGGCCGTGTTCACCCTGCTGGGCGACGTGCTGGGGATCTGGTCTGTAGGCCGGTACATCTATCTGGCCACCCTGGGCTTCGTCGTCACGCTGGTGGTGGCCGTTCTGGCCTCCCTCACCGGCAAGCCCAAGTACTATGGAGAGCCGGGCTGGGAGCGGGTGCCCACCGCCACCAACCGCAAGGACGTGAAGCTCAGCCCCATGGATAAGCAGATCCTGGAGATGATCCGGCTGGGCCACTGCTATATGTCCGACCTGACCGACGCGCTGGACGTGGACTCCAAGACCTCCGGCGCCTCCATTGAGAATCTGGACCAGGGCGGCTATATCGTCCGGGCCGGTATGCGCGGCTCCAAGTTCTACACCTTCTCCATCACTGAGAAGGGCCTGGCTGCACTGCCCGCCCTGTCTGACACTGAGACCGCCATGGCCAGGGAAGGCCTGTCCCCCCTGTATGTGGAGCTGCTGAAAATCGTGGACCAGACCCCCGAGAAGCAGGCGGAGTTCCTGCAGAAGAACGGGATCAAGTCCATGCGCATGTCCTCCATCTGCTCTCATCTGACCCGTCAGGGCTACATCATTGAGGGCGGCCTGTTCAAGCGCAAGCTGCGCATCACGGACAAGGGCAGGGCGGCTGTGAAAAAGTACGCGGCCTAAGCGGGCCGCAGGATCGCTTGGGAAGGCGGACGGCGCTTCGCCGCCCGCCTTCCCCATCTCATGCGTGAGGAGGAATTTCGTTGCATTCAGAGGAATACCGCCGCAAGCTCCTGTCCGCTGCCGACGCGGTGCAGACCATCCGGGACGGAGACAACGTACTCTTGCCCGGCGGCGCCATTACGCCGGTGGAGTTTGGCAACCATCTGCCGGAATTGATCGGCCGGCGCAAGAACATCCGGCTGATGACCTACCTGCCGCTGGCGCCGCTGAAGATATACACCGCGCCCGACGCGGGGGAGACCTTTTCCATGGAGTCGGTGTTTTACAATCACTACCTACAGGGACCCGCCGGCCGGGACTGCTGCGGCTTTATCCCCAACCACCTGCGCAATGCGTCCAGGGACTGGCATGCCGCCGTCCCCGAGATCGACCTGATGGTGGTCACCGTTTCGCCCATGGACCGGCACGGCTGGTTTACCATGGCCGGCTCCGCCATCCTGGAGTGGGATCTGCTGCCGTACACCAAGCGGGTCATTGTGGAGGTGGCCTCCCACGCGCCCCGCACCTTCGGCGACACCCTGATCCATCTCTCCCAGGTGGACGGGATCATCCAGTCGGACCGGTATCCCGCCACCCTGCCCCGGGAGACGCCCACGCAGGTGGATAAGCTGCTGGGCGGGCATGTGGCGGAGCTGGTGGAGGACGGCAGTACCATCCAGCTTGGCTTCGGCGGCACCATTGACGCGCTGGCGGGGGAGCTGAAGAGGAAAAAAGGGTTGGGGATCCACACCGAATCCTTCTCCGACTGCGCCATGGAGCTGCTGGAGTGCGGGGCGGTCACCAACGCCAACAAGACCCTACACCGGGGACTGACGATTACCTCCTTCACCATGGGCAGTGAGAGGCTGTACGACTATATCAACGACAATCCGGCCATTTTGCATAAAAGCCTCTCCTACACCAACAACCTCTCCGTAATTGCCCAGAACCACAAGATGGTGTCCATCAATGCCGCGCTTCATGTGGACTTGTCCGGGCAGTGCGCCTCCGAGGCGGTGGGAACCCATCAGATTTCGGGCAGCGGCGGACAGGTGGACACTGGCGTGGGGGCTCAGATGGCAGGGGGCAAGTCCATCATTACCCTGAAGTCCACCCGGACCCGGAAGGACCCGGTTACAGGCCAGGCCCGCAGGGAGTCCTGCATCCGCCCCCTGCTCCCGGAGGGCAGCTGCGTCACCTATACCCGCAGCAACGTCCACTTCGTGGCCACGGAATATGGAGCGGTCTGCCTGCGGGGGCTGACGGTAAAGGAGCGGGCGAGAAAGCTCATTTCCATTGCTCACCCTGACTTCAGGGACTGGCTCCAGGAGGAATTTGAGCGCCTGTATCAAATGAAACTGTAAAGGAGTGCTTCCCAATGAACCAACGAGACGCTGTGATTGTGGCCTATGGCCGCTCTGCGGTGACCAAAGCATACAAGGGCGGCTTTTCCAAGGTGCATCCGGTCACCTTTGCCGCCAAGACCCTCCAAGGGGTCCTGGCTAGAGTGCCCCAGCTGGACCCTATGGAGATCGACGACGTGATCGTGGGCTGCGCCAATCCGGAGGGGACGCAGGGGTGGAATATGGCCCGGTTGATCACCCAGCTGGCCGGCTTGCCCAAAGAGGTTGCAGCCCAGACGGTAAACCGGTTCTGCTCCTCTGGCCTGCAAACCATCGGCACCGCCGCCAACGCCATCCTCGCCGGACAGTGCGATGTGGTGGTGGCGGGCGGCGTGGAGAGCATGACCCGCATCAAGAACATGTTCCTGGAAGAGGAGTTCCGGGATCCAGCCCTGGTGGAAAAATACAACGAGGCCTATATGGCTCCGGGCTATACTGCGGAGCGGGTGGCCCAGCTGTGCCACATCACCCGGCTGGAGATGGAGGAGTTTGCCGTACGCAGCCACGCGTTGGCTGCCGCTGCCCAGGACGCAGGCGCTTTTGGCGACCAGATCATCCCCATCACAGTTCCCGGTCCGGACGGCGCCGCCCGGGTGATCGACCAGGACGAGGGGATCCGCCGGGGCACTTCCCTGGAGGGGCTGGCCGGGTTGAAGCCCTGCTTTGAAGGGCTGGTGACTGCGGGCACCTCCTCCCAGATGAGTGACGGGGCCGCCTTTGTGGTGGTGATGAGCCGGGAAAAGGCGGACAGCCTAGGCATTGCGCCCATCGCCCGCTTTGTTGGCTTTGCGGTGGCGGGCTGTGAATCGGAGTATATGGGCCTGGGGCCCATCTACGCCGTGCCCAAGCTGCTGCGGCGCACTGGTATGTCACTGGACCAGATGGACACCATCGAACTCAACGAGGCCTTTGCCGCCCAGGCCATCCCCTGTATCCGGACCCTGGGGTTTGATGTGGAGAAGGTCAATCCGGAGGGCGGAGCCATCGCCCTGGGCCATCCTCTGGGGGCAACCGGTGCGGTCCTCACCTGTAAGGCCCTGTCCAGACTGCGCCGCAAGGGCGGACGCTATGCCCTGATCACTATGTGCATCGGCGGCGGCCAGGGCGCGGCCGGAATTTTTGAAATGCTGTGAGAATTCTATATTAGGAGGCTGATTGGTTATGGCAAAGAAAACAATTATCACGGTGGCCACCACCGGCGCGTGGCCCAAAAAGGAAAACAACCCCCATGTGCCCATGACGCCCGCGGAGATCGCGGAAGATGTGTACGACTGCTGGCAGGCCGGCGCGGCCATTGCCCATCTGCATATGCGGGATGACAACGGCAACGGCACCATGGAGACCGCCAAGTTCCGTGAGACGGTGGAGCTACTCCGGAAGAACCACCCGGACTGCGACATTATCCTGAACATGACTACCTCCGGCGCACTGGTGGCCAGCGACGATCTGCGCAAGGCCCACCTGAAGGAGCTGCGCCCCGAGCTGGGCACCTTCGACTGCGGCTCCATGAACTGGATGAACACAAGCTTGTTTCTCAATCCGCCCCAGTTTCTGGAGCAGCTGGGACTGGACATGCAGGAGTGGGGGGTCAAGCCCGAGATTGAGGCCTTTGACCCGGGCATGATCGCCAACGCCGCCTACTATCTCAAGAAGGGCGTGCTGAAGGCCCCCCTCCACTTCCAGTTCTGCATGGGCTGCGCCAACGGCATCCCCGGCAGCCTGAAGAACCTGCTGTTCATGAAGGAGACCATGGACAGCCTGTGCCCCGGCTCCACCTGGAGCTGCTTCGGCGTGGGCCACTCCGCCATGGAGATCCTGTACGGCGCCGTGGCCCTGGGCGGCCACATCCGTGTGGGCATGGAGGACAACGTGATGTACGCCAAGGGCGTGCTGGCCGACAGCAACCGGCAGTTTGTAGAGCGGGCGGCCCGGGTCATCCGGGAGTACGGCAATGAAGTGGCCACCCCCGCCGAGGCCCGAGAGATTCTGAACCTGAAGAGATGAGTTGGGGACCCAGCCTGTTCTACTACCACTGCCCCCATTGCGGGAAGCGGTTTAGCTGCGAGGATGGACTGATCCCTGTTTTAGGGGATCGCTTCGGGAAATGCCCTGTCTGCGGAGCAGAGGGCGTGCTGGAGTGTACTGGCCCCCGCATCCCAGATGACCAGGCCTATGAGGAGGTCTGGGACTAAATCAGAAATCAGATTAAAATGGGCGCGCTATGCAGGCGCGCCCATTTTGTGTCTGTCGGGAATAAAAAGGCGCAGCAGGTAAGTCCCTGCTGCGAATATGTATTTCATTTTAAAATAATCAGGAAAAGACCAGCAGGAGAGAAGCTATCTCACCAGCTCCTCCAGGGAGCGGACGTACCGGGTACATACCGATTGCAGCTCCTCCTGCCGGTGGTCGTAGAAGGGGTCGTACACTCCCACGGCAGCCATGCCGGCGGCCCGGGCAGTGGCGCAGTTGGAGGGGTTGTCGTCAAACAGGGTACACGTCTCCGGTGGTACGCCCAGCAGCTGGGACAGGCGGGCAAAGCACCGGGGATCGTGCTTGTCCAGGCCCATCTCCTCGGCGTAGACGATGTGGAGGAAGTACTCTGTCAGTTGGAACCGGTCCAGCACCAGCCGGCACAGGGCGGGACGGCAGGCGGTGAACAGGGCCATGTCCCGGCCCTCCCACCGGCACTGGTCCAGAAAGGCCCGGGCCCCCGGCTTCAGGAGGACCAGATCCCGGTAGTGGTGGGCGGCCAGCGCCTCCCATTCGGCCATGATATCCTCCGGGCGGTCGGGCAGGCGGTAGTACTCCCGGGTGAATTGGGCGGCCGCAGGGAAGATGGAGCGGCCCACCACGTCCTCATACTCCCGAGTCATGGTCAGGCCCCGGCGGGAGAGAAACTCCAGGTCCACCTCCACCCACAGGCCGTTGGAGTCGGTGATGGTGCCGTCCAGGTCGAAGAGATACAAGGGATCACATCCTAAACACTCAGTCCAGATTGGAGCGGAAGTTGCCCAACACCCGGAAGTCCCCGGTGGTTTGGGCCAGCTCATGGAGCACGTCGGCGGTGACCTGCTGGTCCAGGTGGCCGTTGAACTCCAGGAAGAACATGTACTCCCAGCTGCGCTGGGGCAAGGGGCGGGACTCCAGCTTCACCATGTTCAGCCCCCGCACGGCGAAGATGGTGAGGATCTCATGGAGGGAGCCAGCCTCATGGGGCAGGATGAACACGGTGCTGATCTTGTCCGCCCCCTCCCGCAGTTCCATTCGGGGAGAGACCACCACAAAGCGAGTGGTATTCTGGCTGTTGTGGTTGATCCCACGGGCCAGGATATTCAGGCCGTAGAGCTGGGCGGCCCGCTCCGAGCAGATGGCCGCTTTCGTCACATCGCCGCTGGCGGCTACCATTTGGGCAGAGCCGGCGGTGTCCGCCTGGGGGACGGCGCGCCAGTTGGGGTGGGCGGCCAGGTACTGCTCACACTGGAATAGGCCCTGCTCATGGGAGTAGACCTGGGCGATGGTGTCCAGGGTGGCCCCGGGCAGGGCCATGAGACAGTGTTCCACCCGAACGGTGGTCTCCCCCACGATGAAATACTCGTATTGGCTGAGCAGATCGTAAATTTGCCGGATGGCGCCGGTGGAGCTGTTCTCGATGGGCAGCACGGCGTAGTCCGCCCGCCCATCCCGCAGGGCCTGAAAGGCGTGCTCAAACTGCTCCACCCCCTGGGCGTTTCCATGGGGGCCGAAGAAGTTCAAACAGGCCTGCTCGCTGTAGGCCCCGGGCACGCCCTGGTAGACCACTCGGGGGGACTTCACTGGGGGACGCACATGGGCCCGGGCGTCCAGGTAGCGGCGCAGGCCGGGGTTGTCCGCTCCCTCTTTGAGCATGTCCCGCTGCTGGCGGCGGGATAGGGCCATGATGGTCTGGAACAGGGTGGTGACGGCGGGGCGCAGCTCCTCCCCGGCCAGATCTCCCTTGTCCAGCAGGACCTGGCGTTCCCGCTCCTGATCCAGGACGGGCAGGTTGTGTTCCGCCTTGTACCGACCCACCCGGCGGGTGACGTCCATGCGCTGACGGAACAACTCCACCATCTGCCGGTCAATCTGGTCAATCTGCCCCCGTAAGCTCTGAAGATCTTCCATTATCGGTATTGCTCCTTTAACACAAGATAACGCTCCGCGCTGCTCCGGAGGTGTTCAATCTCCTCCGGGGTGAGGGCCCGCTTGACTTTGGCGGGGGAACCCAGCACTATGGAGCCGTCGGGGATGGCGGTGCGCTTGGTGACCAGCGCCCCCGCTCCCACGATGCAGTCCTGGCCGACCACCGCGCCGTCCAACACGATGGAGCCCATGCCGATGAGGCTGTTGTCCCCCACGGTGCAGCCATGGAGGATGGCGTTGTGGCCCACGGTGACGCCTCGGCCGATGTGCAGGGGGGTGTCATGGTCGGTGTGCAGGGTACAGTTGTCCTGGATGTTGGTGTTCTCGTCAATGGTGATGGGGGCCTCGTCCCCCCGGATGACGGTGTTGTACCACACCGAGCAGCCGGGGGCGATGGTGACGTGGCCGGTGATATGGGCACCGGGGAGAATGACCACATCCTCCGCGATCCGGCATTGAGAATGGTTATTCATTGGGGAATACGCTCCTTCTGGGAAAATTCAGATACAGGGGACCTCAGAGGCCCATCAGTTCACAGGCGGCCAATGCCGCGGCGCACCCCCAAAAGCGAGGCTTTTGGGGGCCCCTGAGGATTAGAATCCTCGGGCGAAGTAAATTCGCCCTGCGGCAATGTTTTGGCCAAGTGCCAAAACGCTTGGACGCGCCACCCGGCGCGAAGAGGCCGCCGCATCACAATCTCATTAACTCACAGGTGGCCAATGCTGCGGCGGCCTCAATGACGGGCACCGCCCGGGGCACCACGCAGGGGTCGTGGCGTCCGTGGAGTTCCAGCACCGCGTTCTCCTTTTTGGCCAGGTCTACGGTAAACTGGGGCCGGGAGATGGAGGGGGTGGGGCGCAGGGTGACTTCAAAAACCAGGGGCATACCGTTGGTGATGCCGCCGTTGACGCCGCCGGCGCAGTTCTGCTCAGCCTTCACTGTGCCGTCGCCGTCCATATAGAGCGGGTCGTTGGCCTCGGACCCCCGCATGAGGGAGAAGGCGGTCCCCGCCCCGAAGGCCACTGCCTTCACCGCAGGGACGGCAAACAGATATTGAGAGAAAATGCCCTCCACGTTTTCCCCAAAGTCCGGCCCCCCCAGCCCGGCGGGCAGGCCAAACACGGCGCACTCGATGCTGCCCCCCACGCTGTCCTGCTCCTCCTTGGCCTGGGCGATGGCGGCGCGCATTTCCTCTCCCTTTTCGTCGTTGAGGACGGGGAAGTCCTTGCCCGCCGCGGCGTGGAGGCTGTCCCAATCCTCCAAAGGCTCGTCGGAGACGCCGTAGATGCTGCTGATATGGGCCCCCACCTGAACGCCCTGGAGGGCCAGGATCTGCTTGGCCACCGCTCCGGCAAACACCAGGGGCGCGGTGAGCCGGCCGGAGAAGTGGCCGCCCCCCCGGTAGTCGTTGCAGCCGTGATAGCGCACATGGGCGGGGTAGTCGGCGTGGCCGGGCCGGGCCAGGTCCTTGGTGCGGGAATAGTCCTGGGACCGGGTGTCGGTGTTGGCGATGATGGCGCACAATGGAGCGCCGGTGGTCTTGCCCTCAAACACCCCGGAGAGGATCTCCGGCTGGTCGGTCTCCTTCCGGGCGGTGGACCAGGCGTTCTTCCCGGGGGCCCGCCGGGCCATCTCCCGGCCAATCTCCGCCAGATCCAGCGCGATGCCTGCCGGTACCCCGGTGAGGGTGACCCCGATGGCTAGGCCGTGGCTCTCTCCAAAAATCATATGTTTCATAGGATGCTCACCCCTCTCGGCGGGAAATGTGCCCGCCTAAGGATTCATAGTCCTCCCAGAAGGTGGGGTAGGACTTGTTCACGCACTCAGCCCCCAGTAAGGTGATGGGCTTTTCGCATCGGGTGGCGGCGATGGCCAACATCATAGCGATGCGGTGGTCGTTGTGGCAGTCGAGCTCCACACCCCCTGCGAACCGTATCACCCCTGCCACGCGGATCCCGTCAGGGAACTCCTCCACCCACACGCCCAGCCGGGTGAGCACGTCCGCCACAGCGGCGATGCGGTCGCTCTCCTTGATGCGCAGCCGGGCGCCCCCCCTGATGCGGGTGGTCAGGCCGGGGCGGGCGGCGGCCATGAGGGCCAGGGCAGGGAACAGGTCGGGGTACTGGCTCACGTCAATGGCAAGGTCGGGCTGTCTCCCTGCCAGCTGCTGGCAGAGGGCCGCCACCCGGGCGTCCGGCTGGGAGGAAAAGGGATTGAGGCCGGGGATGACCAGATCGCTGCCCAGAGTTTGGGCGGCGTACCAGAAGGCGGCCTGGGACCAATCGGCCTCCACGGTCTGCCGCACAGGCTGATAAAACTGTCCGCCGGGCACTTCCCAGCCGGAGACGAGCACGCCGGCGGCCTCCATGGCCTGGCGGGTGAGGGTGACATAATCTTCCGACTCCAGGGGGGAGGTGAGGACGATGCGGGAATCTCCCCTCAGCAGGGGCAGGGCGAAGAGCAGCCCAGTGAAAAACTGGCTGGACACGTTCCCGGGCAGGGGGTAGTCCCCGGGGGTGAGCAGACCGCTGACGGTGAGCGTGCCGTCCGCCTGCTGCCAGGAAATTCCCTTTTTCTGAAACAGGTGGGAATAGGGGGTCAGCGGCCGCTCCATCAGCCGCCCCCGGCCGGTAAAAATCCCGCCGCCCCGGACGGCCAGAGCCACGGGGATGAGAAAACGCAGAGTGGAGCCGGATTCCCCGCAGTCCAGATGGGGCAGCGCTATGCGCCGCAGGGGGGACATGGGCCCGGCGGCTATCCCCTGCACGGTGGCGGTGGAGCCGTCGATCCGGATGTGAGCGCCCAGCTCCTCCAGGCAGCGGATGGTGGCGGCAATGTCCTGAGATAGGGCCACGTTAGAAATAACGCTCTCCCCCTGAGCCAGGGCGGCGGCCAGGAGCAGCCGGTGGGCCTGGCTCTTGGAGGGGGGCGGCGTGACCACGCCTTTGAGCTGGGATGGGGTGATGGTGATGTCCATGGGGAACCTCATTTCGTATTGTTTGCCCGGTTGGATCAGGGCGGGGCCGGATGGGGCAGGCGGCGGAGACATGCCAGCAAAACTCCTTTACAGCAGCTCCAGCAGCGCCTTTTTCTTCATGGGATAGAGCATGGCGTGGCCGGGGCGGTCCAGCAGGATCAGGGTAATCCGGTCTCCGGCCCCCTTCTTGTCCAGGCCAATGGCGGCGGTATACTCCTCCATGGAGCAGGGAATGGTCCTGGGCAGGCCAAAGGCTTGGACCAGATCCACGATCCGGGCGGCCAGGCTGGGGGGCGTCAGGCCCAGGCCCACTCCCAGCTCTGCCGCCCGCACCATGCCTGCGGCCACCGCCTGCCCGTGGGTCCACAGCTGGTAGTGCCCGGCCAGCTCATAGGCGTGGCCCAGGGTGTGACCGAAGTTCAAAACCATCCGCGCCCCGGTGTCTCGCTCATCCTGTTCCACCACTTTTCGTTTAATATCGCAGCAGATATATAAAACGGACTCAATTTCTTCCATAATCTGGGCGCGGCTGGCGTGCCCCTCCAGGAAGCGCAGGAAGGCTTCGTCAGCGATGCAGCCGTATTTGATGACTTCCGCCATGCCGTCGGCAAAGACGGCATCGGGCAGGGAGTCCAGCACGTCCGGATCCATGAGCACCAGCCTGGGCTGCCAGAAGGCGCCGGCCAGATTTTTGCCGTGCTCCAGGTCGATGGCCACCTTGCCGCCCACGGAGGAGTCCACCTGGGCCAGCAGGGTGGTGGGGATCTGGACAAAGTCTACCCCCCGCAGGATGGTTGCTGCGGCAAAGCCGGCCAAGTCCCCCACCACGCCGCCGCCCAGGGCCACCACGGCGTCGGTACGGGTCAGGCCAAAGGCCATCATGTCTTCCCACAGTGCAGACAGACGGAGGGCGCACTTGCTCTGCTCCCCGGCGGGGATGGTGTGCACAGCAACCTGAAAGCCGGCGGTGCGCAGGCTGTCCCGCAGCCGGTTCTGGTAGAGTGGGCCGACGGTGCTGTCGGTGACGACGAACAGCCGTGCGGCCTGGGGCAGCGCCAGGCGGCAGCACGCTCCAGCCTGAGCCAGCAGGCCCCGCTGAATTTGAATTTCATATGCCCGGCCCGGCAGGGCCGTGGTGAGAGTTTTCATGATCATGCCTCTCTTCCTGATTGGGGGTGGTAAAAGCACCCGCCCTACAGCTCGTCCAGGGCCTGGGCCAGGGTATCCAAAAAGGACTCCTCACCAAAGGTGTTGAGCTTGAGAAACACGCCCTGACTGCCGCCGGCGGTGATGGCGGTGACGTGGACCCGGTTCCCCTCGCCCACGATGGTGACAGACATGGCAACCCGGTTGCTGCCCGTCCAGCTATACCGCTCATACATTCGGATGGCCACGCGGGTGGAACCCATGGTGAAGTCGCTGCCCTCCTCATAGGAGGCGGAGGCGCTTTTGTTCAGGACACTGTCGTGAAGATACTGCACAATGTGGGAGAAGTTCCCGGTGAGCGTGCGTTCCAGCATTGCCATAGGGTGCGCTCCTTTCAGGTTGACATGTTGGAGATGTGTGGGGGAAATGGGCTCAGGCCAGGGTCTTACCCATCAGATCCACCAGGGGCCGCAGCTGATCCATCAGCCGCTGGAACTTTTCCGGGGTGAGGGACTGCTGGCCGTCGCACTTGGCGTGGGGAGGATCGTTGTGGACCTCCACCATCAGCCCGTCCGCCCCCACGGCGGCGGCGGCCATGGCCAGCGGCTCCACCATCCAGTACATGCCAGCGGCGTGGGAGGGATCCACCACAATGGGCAGGTGGCTCATGCGGCGGATGGCGGGGATGGCGGACAGGTCCAGGGTGTTGCGGGTGTAGGTCTCAAAGGTACGCACCCCCCGCTCACACAAAACCACGTTTTCATTGCCGGCAGCCATGATGTACTCTGCGGACATGATCCACTCCTCGTAGCTGTTGGCCAGGCCCCGTTTGAGGAGGATGGGCTTGGACATTTTGCCCACCTCCTTGAGCAGGTCGAAGTTCTGCATATTCCGGGCGCCGATCTGCACCAGGTCCACCTTTTCCTCGAACAATTCACAGTATCTGGGGCTCATCAGCTCGGTGACAATGGGAAGCCCCGTGGCCTTTTTGGCCTCCAGCAGCAGATCCAGACCGTCGGTGCCCATGCCCTGGAAGGAGTAGGGGGAGGTGCGGGGCTTGAAGGCGCCCCACCGCATCAGGGCCGCGCCGGAGGCCTTTA